>NZ_JAQGLV010000029.1 GCF_028292705.1 Collimonas fungivorans
GGTCTCGCCCTTGATCGACGAATCGAACACCTTGATCGAGTGCAGATCGCCATTGTTCGCGAGCATGGTGCTCTCCGCGTCCAGTACGAAACCGGCCGCCTCCACCTCCTCGCGAACGGATGCAGGCTCAATCCGATGCAGTGACTGGGCGTCGCTGGTGCCCGCCCCGACGGCGGCGGCGTGGTCTACGATGACGTAGGACCCACCGGGCTTCAGCTGCTCGTAGACGGCTCGATTGAAGTGGGCCGCCGTTGCGCCCCTGGCCTGCATCAGCTCGGTGTGGAGATCATGGTAGAACAGGTGCAACCACAGGACGTCCGCTGGTTGCGTGGCCTTCGGCACCGCCACGAGGTCCGCGGAGACGGCTTCGACGTTCTCTCGTCCCGGCTCCTTCGCGAGCGTCCGCATGCGGCCTAGCGGATCGTTCTTGAAGTTGGCGACTTCGGCCGGCACGAAGCTGTAGACCCGTCCTCCGGGTCCCACGATGTCGGAGAAGAGACGGGTCCAGTCGCCGTCGCCTGGGTAAACATCGATGACGATAGAGCCCGCAACAACTCGTGCGAACTGGATCAACTCGGATAGTTTGGATTGTTCGTACATCGGGAATCTCCGTTACGGTTGGGTATAGGTAATTGCGGCGACATCTGCGATCGCGGTCGCAGCAGATGCAAAGCCTTCCGGATCGCGCGTGGTTGCAACGGACACTTCGATGCCCTTGCGGGCAAACGCCTTAGCAAGAGCCTGGCCGATATTGCCGAATCCTGCAATTGCATAGCTCATAATGTTTCTCCGACCTTGTGTTAAAACTAAAGTGTGAGAAACGTGGTCCCACGACTGGCGGGGCTTGTGGGCCAGCCACGGGAGCGCGCCGGGGTCAGACCTGCGCCATGCCTCCATCGACGGCGAGATCCACACCGGTGATGTAAGAACTTTCATCGGAGGCGAGGAACGCGACTGCCGCCGCGATTTCCTCGGGCATGCCTCTGCGGCCCATTGGGATCTGCGTGGTGAACTGTGCGACTGCTTGCTCGGCCTGTTCGGCGGTAAGGCCCGTCGTCGTCGCCAAGGCCGGGGTGTCGATTGCTCCGGGACTCATACTATTTACGCGGATCTTGCGGTCTTTCAATTCCAAAGCCCAGCCGCGCGCGAAGTTGCGCACAGCCGCCTTACTCGCGGCGTAAGCAGTAAATCCTGGAAGCCCGAGGACGTTTGAGACCGAAGAGTTCAGGATAATCGAACCGCCGTCTTTGAAAAGGGGAAGGGCCTTCTGTACCGTAAAGAACATTCCCTTCACGTTCACGTCGAAGGTCTGGTCAAAATGGGCCTCAGTAGCTACCGCGAGCGGTGCGATTGTCCCTGCGCCCGCGTTCGCGAAGAGAACATCGATGTGACCATGTTTCTCTTTCACGACGGCATAGAGCCGGTCCAGATCTTCCAAGCGCGACACGTCGCCCACGACCGTCGTAACGTTTCTCTTGATGGCGGCGGCAGCCTCCATCAGCTCTTTCTCTCGTCGCCCAGTGATCACGACGTGCGCACCTTCTTCCACGAAGCGCTTGGCTGTGGCCAAGCCAATCCCGCTGCTTCCGCCCGTGATAACTGCAACCTTACCTTCTAATTTTTTCATAATCTTTCACCTTTCGTTTGTGCTGTAAGGCAGCGCCGCTGTTCCCATTGGTACAAAGGCGCTGTATCATTTGGATCACAGATCCAGATCCTGATTCGCAACATCCGAATCAGTGATCCAATTATACGGATCAGTGATCCGTTTGTCAAGGAGCCCCATGCGAGCCGACGCCAAAAAAAATTACAGCCATCTACTTGCAGTCGCGCACGACGTTGTCGCCAAGCACGGTGTCGACGCGTCCATGCGAGATATCGCCCGCCGGGCTGACGTCGGGTTGGCTACACTGCTGCGTCATTTCCCGACGCGAGAAGCCTTGTTTGAAGCGTTGTTGTGTACGAATCTGGACCAACTGACGCAGAAGGCAGGCGAACTCGAAACGTCGAATTCACCTGACGAAGCGCTCGTATCTTGGTTTCGCGAATGGATGACATTCGCCCAAAGCTATAGGGGCGTCGTCGCCCTGATGGCGGCCGCCCACGCGAACCCGGACTCCGCTCTTTATGCTTCATGCGCAGCGGTGCACTCAGCGAGCGCGCGACTACTGCACCGTGCTCAGGCCGAAGGAACGGCGCGCACCGATATGAATGGGGACGACCTGTTCGGCCTGATGGCGGCGCTCGGCTGGCTCGTCGACCTACCGTCATTCGCGCCACGGGCCGATCATCTCGTTCACATTGTCACTAGCGCCATCCTGCCAAATCGGTCGAGCAGTAATGTCAAAAAGGCAGCATGTTGAATCAGATCGGCATCGGATGGCCGATTGCGGACGTTTAAAAGATTGTATTAATCTACATTGAAAGCAGCTGTCGCTTGCTAAAGCGCCAATTTTCTATGCTTGACTTATTTAATGGATACGATAATAATATCTTTTATGGCATCGGTAAATACTCAGTTTTCAATTGCGGTTCATGTGTTGGCGGCGATCGCCCACTATGAAACGTTTTTTACGTCTGAAGTTTTAGCCGGCAGCGTCAATGCGAACCCGATTTTTGTTAAGAGAATCCTGGCGAAGCTCTCCAAAGCGAAGTTGGTAAAAGCCACTGTCGGTAAAGCAGGCGGCTACGCGCTTACTAAAAATCCAAAAAGCATTTCGCTGTTAGACATTTCGCATGCTGTAAACCCTCCAAGTGTTTTTGCCATCCACACCTATGAGAAAAAGGAGTGGTGCGTAGTGAGCAGTAATATCAAGGAAGTGATGGGCGAGGTTCTGGTCGGTACGCAGAAAGCTGTTGAAAATGATTTGAAGCAGACCACACTAGCTGATGTTGTTTCAAAAATCAGGAGCAAATCTCGTTAGCGTTTTTTTTGATCTAAATAGATACGTTAATAGTATCTATAAAATAAGCGAAAGGCAGTGAATTTTATGAGAATCGGATTTATCGGAGCGGGAAATGTTGCCCAAACATACGCTAAGTACTTGGTGCGGTATGGGCACGAGGTTGTGCTTAGCAACAGCAGAGGGCCGGATTCGTTAAACGAACTCGTGCGTGGTATCGGCCCGAATGCCAAAACAGGCACTGTCCAGGAAGCAGCGATGCAAGATATCGTGATCTTATGTGTCCGGTGGGAGCAGGCAAAGCACGCGCTCGCCGAGGTTTCGGATTGGGGTGGGCGGATTCTTGTCGACGCGACAAATCGACCTTCCAATGAGAACGCCGAGGGCAAGACTTCGAGCGAGATCATCGCAAGTCATGCGCCTGGGGCTGGAGTCATCAAGGCACTCAATACGCTCGTCATGAATTGGATGCCAGACTCCTCAGAGAACGACCACAAATTGGTTCTGTTTATGTCGGGCGACGATAAAGCCGCGAAGCAGAAACTAGCGCGCGTTCTCGACGAAGCCGGCTTTGCCCCGGTGGATCTTGGGGGCCTGATTGAGTCTGGAAGACTCCAGGAATTCGGCGCCCCATTAAGCGGACTTCACATGGATCTGATCAAACGAATGAATTCCTGAATCCAACGCAAAACGACTAACGTTTAAAGGATAAGACAATGAACAGCAGTGCAAATAAATTAGCAGGAAAAATCGCGGTCATCACAGGCGGTAATAGCGGCATCGGCTTGGCCACAGCCAAGCGCTTTGTAGAAGAAGGTGCGCATGTCGTGATCACTGGGCGAAGACAGAAAGAGCTGGCTGAAGCCGCAGCTTTCATCGGAGAAAACGTGATGACGGTCGAAAGCGACGTCTCGAACCTAAACGATCTCGACCGTCTCTATGCCGTTGTGAAAGAAAAACATGGTCACATTGACATTCTTTTTGCGAACGCAGGTGGAGGGACAATCGCGCCGCTTGCAACGGCGACCGAGTCTCATTTCGACAAGATCTTCGATGTCAACGTAAAGGGATTATTCTTTACCGTGCAAAAAGCGCTTCCCCTTTTCAAAGATGGCGGCTCGATCATCCTAACCTCTTCGAACGCAAACGTGCTGGGAGTGCCAGCCTTCACCGCCTACGCTGCTAGCAAGGCAGCCGTGCGCAGCTTTGCGCGCGGCTGGACGATGGAGCTAAAGGATCGCAAGATTCGTGTGAATTCGATGAGTCCTGGCCCAATCGAAACTCAGGCTTTGGAGAAGGCGGGCCTCACCGCTGAACAGGCAGAACAGGCGGCAGCTCAGTTCGCTTCGCAAGTTCCGCTGGGCCGCAGAGGCACGCCCGAGGAAATCGCTAGCGTCGTCGCATTCCTTGCTTCCGATGAAAGTTCATATATCACCGGGGTGGATCTCGCCGTCGACGGGGGTATGGCGCAGGTCTAACATCAAAATGTCTTCCCCTCATGACAGCGGCTCAATGGGCGCCTAAGACATAAGTCTGCTGATTTGCTGTCGAGAAGAATTCTATGAATCCAAAAAAATGGCGGATGATTCCATGAACGTCGGCCATTTGTTATTCACACATTCATCTAACAAACGTTTTTGAGCGTTGGTCATGCATTAGCTTCTAATCTTCCAGGTCTTGAAGGACCGCTTCTGGCCGAAGGGGACATAACTGAATGGTGCCAATCTATCTGCGATTTCATTTGGTGCAATTGCACTTGGCGCTGCCCTGGATATCGCCATGGCGCATGGAAGCTCGCCGGTTCCAAGCATGTACTGCACCATGCCGTTCGCCTGTCAAATTATCCGTATGCGCAGTGTTTTAGGAAACCATCGATACATTGCACGGTATCGGCGTAGCGACGGATAATAGCGCCTACATCATTTTTAGAGTTACCCCATGGAAATCAAGGTCAATTTTCTCGATAAGCTGCGTCTTGAAGCCAAGTTCGATGACTTCTCGGTAGTGGCCGACCAGCCTATCCGCTATAAGGGCGATGGCTCAGCGCCTGGTCCGTTCGACTATTTTCTGGCTTCATCGGCCTTGTGTGCAGCTTACTTTGTGAAGTTGTATTGTGTAACTCGCAATATTCCTACCGAAAACATCCGCCTGTCGCAGAATAATATTGTTGATCCGGAAAACCGCTACCAGCAGATTTTCAAGATTCAGGTTGAGTTGCCGGCGGATATCTCCGCCAAAGACCGCCAAGGCATTTTGCGCTCCATCGAGCGTTGTACGGTGAAAAAAGTGGTGCAAGCCGGACCCGAGTTTGTCATTGAAGAGGTCGAGAACCTGGATGCAGATGCACAGGCCTTGCTGACCTTGAAGCCGGCTTCTGACGCCAGCACCTATATTGCGGGCAAGGATCTACCGCTGGAGCAAACCATCGCCAACATGTCGGGCGTTCTGGCGGCCTTGGGCATCAAGATTGAAATCGCTTCGTGGCGCAATCTTGTTCCCAATGTGTGGTCGCTGCATATCCGCGATGCGCATTCGCCGATGTGTTTTACCAACGGCAAGGGAGCGACCAAAGAAAGCGCGCTGGCGTCGGCGTTGGGGGAGTATATCGAGCGGCTGAATTGCAACCATTTCTACGCCGGCACTTTCTGGGGCGAAGACATCGCCAACGCGGAGTTTGTACATTACCCGAACGAGCGCTGGTTTAAGCCTGGCCGTAAAGATGCACTGCCGGCCGAAATTCTGGATGAGTACTGTCTGCAAATTTACAATCCCGACGGCGATTTATTTGGCTCGCATCTGGTCGACACCAACTCCGGCAATGTACAGCGCGGCATCTGTTCGCTGCCGTATGTGCGGCAGTCGGACGGCGAGGTGGTGTATTTCCCGTCCAACCTGGTCGAAAACCTGTACGTCAGCAACGGCATGAGTGCCGGCAACACGCTGGCCGAAGCGCAGGTGCAATGTCTGTCGGAAATTTTCGAACGGGCGGTAAAACGCGAAATCCTGGAAGGTGAAATCACATTGCCTGATGTACCGCAGGAAGTGCTGGCGAAATACCCTGGCATCCTGGCCGGCATTCAGGGCTTGGAAGAGCAGGGCTTTCCGGTGCTGGTGAAAGATGCGTCGCTGGGCGGGGTGTACCCGGTGATGTGCGTCACCTTGATGAACCCGCGCACCGGCGGTGTGTTTGCCTCGTTCGGCGCGCACCCAAGCCTGGAGGTGGCGCTGGAGCGCAGTCTGACGGAATTGCTGCAGGGGCGCAGTTTTGAAGGCCTCAACGAATTGCCTCGGCCCACCTTTGCCAGTGAAGCGGTGACCGAGCCAAACAACTTTGTCGAACACTTCATCGATTCCAGCGGCATTGTGTCTTGGCGCTTTTTCAGCGCCAAAGCGGATTTCGATTTTGTTGAATGGGATTTTTCTGGCCAGGGCGCAGGTGTCAATGCCAACTCCAATGCCGAGGAAGCCGCGACCTTGTTCGGTATTCTCGAAGACATGGGCAAACAGGTGTACGTGGCGGCGTATGACAATTTAGGCGCCATAGCCTGCCGGATTCTGGTGCCTGGTTATTCGGAAATTTACCCGATAGAAGATCTGGTCTGGGATAACACCAACAAGGCGCTGTTGTTCCGCGCCGATATCTTGAATCTGCATCGCCTGGACGATGCCGGCCTGGAAGCGCTGCTTGAGCGTCTGGATAACAATGAGCTCGATGAATATTCCGACATCGCCACATTGATCGGTATCGAATTTGACGAGAATACGGACTGGGGACAGCTGACAGTTCTCGAGTTGAAGCTGCTGATCCATCTCGCCTTGCAGCAATTCGAGGAGGCGCAAGAGCAGGTGGGAGCCTTCCTGCAGTACAACGACAACTCGGCCGAGCGCGGATTGTTTTATCAGGCCTTGAATGTAGTGCTGGAGGTGCTGCTGGATGACGACCTGGAACTGGACGATTACGTGGTCAATTTCCGCCGGATGTTTGGCAACGCTCGGATGGACGCGGTAATGGGGTCAGTGGACGGCAGCGTGCGCTTCTTCGGGTTGACGCCAACCAGCATGAAACTGGAGGGGCTCGATAGGCACCAGCGTCTGATCGACAGCTACAAAAAATTGCATAAGGCTCGGGCTAATTAAGAGCGAGGATTCTTGGCTATTTCCTGATTGCGTTTGCGGGCTCCTCTGCGAGCGGCGACCTCGTCGAAAATCGTCTCGGCGAATTCGACAGCAGTCGGCATCTTGGCGTCGTACATCATGACGAATTCAATTTCCGGCAGTTCCGGCAAGCCTTCAGACGCACCCAATTCGCGAAGCTCGTCGTCGATCGCGTTACGCGACATCGGTGCGATGGCGATGCCGGCTCGCGCGAAGGCTCGGATACCCGTGACACTCGGACTTTCGCATGCGATTCGATAAGGCATGCCGGCTAACGCAAGCGCCTTGACGGCTGCCTCCCGGTATGGACACGGGTCGGGGGAGCAGGCCAGCGGCACATCACCTTCTGGCAGCGGCTCGTGACGCGCAAACGCCCAGGTGAGCGGCTCTCGCCACAAAGTCACGCCTTTGTCCGAGTGTGAACAGCGGCTACCGATCATGAGATCGAAATCGCCGTTTGCGTACCGTCGAAACAGATTGTCGCCAATGTCGACCGTCAGATCCAACAGCAAGCCACGGCGCGAAGCGCTATAGCGGCGCATCGCGTCCGGAAACCAAGCCCCCGCAACGTCTTCCGATACGCCAATGCGCAGCTTGCCACCGAACGCTTCGCCAGTGCCCAGCCTGGCTTTTGCCTCCTCGCTCAGATTGAGCATCGCTCGAGCGTATCCGAGCAGTGTCTGACCATGCTCTGTGAGCGCGACGCTACGTGTATTGCGTACAAGAAGAGCACGGCCGATTTGTTCTTCCAAACGAACAACCTGGGCGCTAACCGCGGACTGGCTCAGATTCAGTCTACGGCCGGCGCCGGTAAAGCTCCGCACATCGGCGACGGTAACAAACGTAAGAAGTAGTGCAGTGTCG
This sequence comes from Collimonas fungivorans, assembly GCF_028292705.1. Lineage (GTDB taxonomy): Bacteria > Pseudomonadota > Gammaproteobacteria > Burkholderiales > Burkholderiaceae_D > Collimonas > Collimonas fungivorans_B. The sequence continues at coordinate 7,923 of NZ_JAQGLV010000029.1, forward strand.
AGAGGATTATTCATTAATCATAAAATTGGGTTAATTTAATCAATTAATATCGTTTTAAGATTATAAGCTAACTCGATACACTGCAATTCACGGTGGGCGACCGCGCATCCTGCGCGTCGCCGCCACCGTTGATAAGGACTGGTTCCATGACACGCGTGCTCTATATCGAAGGTTCACCCAACAAGGGGTATTCGGCGTCCATCGAAGTGTGCAATGCGTTTCTCGATGCGTACCGGCTGGAGCATCCAGATCACGTAATACAGAAGCTCGACATATGGGGCCTGGCGATGCCCGAATTCGACGGCGATGCTCTAGCCGCGAAGTACGCCGGACTGAACGGGGCGGCTTTGACGCCAGCCCAGGCAGCGGCATGGCAGGGCATCGAAGAACTCGCGGCGCGATTCCACGAGGCGGACAAGTTCTTGTTTGGCGTGCCGCTATGGAATTTCAGCATCCCGTACAAGCTTAAGCATCTGATCGACGTGATCTCGCAGAAGGACTTGCTGTTCACGTTCGACAGTTCAGGTTTCGCGGGCATGTTGCGTGGGAAAAAGGCGGCAGTTGTCTACGCGCGCGGACTCAGCTATATGTCGCCGGGTTCGTTTACTCCAGCCAGCGAGTTCGACCTTCAGCGCCCCTATATGGAAACCTGGCTCAAGTTCGTTGGCGTGAAAGATGTCGTTGGCATTGTGGTCGAACGCACCTTGTTCGGCCCCGATGGAAAGACTGATCGAAGTAGCGCAATCGAAGAAGCCCGCGCGATCGCACGCGCGTTTTAACCCTGATCGCGAATTGATCGAATGGCGGCTGCTGGCTGGCAGCGGCCGGTCGAGAACAATACCTGGCTTTAAAACAATTCCTTTTGCCCGCCCACCAAAGCCGCAAAATTATCGTCCAGAAACGGCAATATCGCATCCGCCAGCGGCTGCAGCTGCCGGGTCAGATAATGGTCGTAATCAATCGCCGAGCGCTGCGTTTCCAGCGGCTCGGGGCCGGCCGTGGTCATCACGTAGCTGATCCAGCCGCCGTTCTGGTACTGCAACGGCCGGCCTTGCTCGCGGTTGAATTCATCGGCCACGCGCGCGGCGCGTACATGCGGCGGCACATTGCGCTCGTATGCATCCAGAGGTCGCCTTAGCCGTTTGCGGTAGACCAGCAGCTCGTCGAATTCGCCATTCAGCGTGCGGCTGACGTAATCGCGCACATATGCCTGGTAGGGCTCGCGCTTGAATATGTGCTGGTAAAGCTGCTGCTGGAATTCCTTGGCCAGCGGCGTCCAGTCGGAGCGCACCGACTCCAGCCCCCGGTACACCATCTCGTCCGCGCCGTCGGCGTTAACGATCAAGCCGGCGTAGCGTTTCTTGCTGCCCAGTTCGGTGCCGCGGATGGTCGGCATCAGGAAGCGGCGGTAGTGGGTGTCGAACTCCAGTTCCAGCGCGGATTCGATATCTAGGGTTTGCCGCAGATGCAGGCGCCACCATTCGTTGACGTCGCGCGCCAGGGTATTGCCGATCTGGGCAGCCTGTTCCTCCGTGTGCGGCTGCTTCAGCCAGACGAAAGTGGAATCGGTGTCGCCGTAGATGACCTGATAGCCCTTGGCTTCGATCAGCTCGCGTGTCTTGTGCATGATTTCATGGCCGCGCATGGTGACCGATGACGCCAGGCGGGGATCAAAGAAACGGCAGCCGGTCGATCCCAGCACACCGCAGAAGGCGTTCATGATGATCTTCAAGGCTTGCGACAGCGGCTGATTGCGCTGGCGTTTTGCCGTTTCCCGCCCTTGCCAGATCTGGCTGACGATGCCTGGCAGGCAGTGCTTGCTGCGCGAGAAGCGGCCGCCGCGGAAGCCGGGCACGGAATCGCTGTCGCCGGGATGCTGCATGCCTTCAATCAGCCCGACCGGATCGATCAGGAATGTGCGGATGATCGAGGGATACAGACTTTTATAGTCCAGCACCACGACCGAATCGTACAGGCCCGATTGCGAATCAATCACAAAACCGCCCGGACTGGAATCACCTGCCACCTCGCCCAAGTTCGGCGCGACGTAACCCTGGCGGTGCATATGGGGAAGATACAAATGGCTGAAAGCAGCCACCGAACCGCCGCTGCGGTCCGCCGGCAAGCCGGTGACGGCGGCGCGTTCCAACAGGAATTCCAGCAGTTCGGTCTTGGCGAAGATGCGCGTCACCAGTTCGCAGTCTTTCAGGTTGTAGGTCGCCAGCGCCGGTTTATCCTCGGCGAAGCGGCGGTCGATTTCCGCCATGCGCTGGTAGGGATTGGTGATGGATTTTCCTTCGCCCAGCAGGGTTTGGGCGACATGCTCCAGGCTGAAGGAAGGGAAATTCCACGTCGCCGATTTCAGCGCTTCGATGCCGTCGATGATCAGGCGGCCGGCCGCGGAGGCAAAATGGTGGTTCGGCTTGAAGCCATGTTCTCGCCACTCCATCTGGCTGCCGCCGCGGCCACCGCGACCGATCAGCAACGGTACCTGGTATTCCTGGGCATGCTTTTGCAGGACGCGCAGGTCGAACTGCACCAGGTTCCAGCCGATGATGGCGTCGGGATCATGCCGCTCCAGCCATTGGTTCAGTTTCTCCAGCAGGAGCGGGCGGCTGGCGCAATACTCCAGGTCGAAGTCGATCTCGCTGGCGTCGCCGTTGGGCGGCCCCAGCATGTACACCTGGCGCTGGCCGCAGCCTTCGAGGGCGATCGAATACAAGTCGCCATGCGCCGTGGTTTCGATATCGAGCGATACCAGCTTCAGCTGTGGACGATATTCGACCGCAGGTTTCATGGTGCTGTTGAGCATGGGGCCGCCGCCATTTTTTTCGCCTGCGAACCAGACCGGGGCGGTGATGAAGCGCTCCATCAGGTAGCGTTCCGGCGGGCGGATATCTGCTTCGTAGACATCGACGCCGCTATCCCTCAGCAGTTTCTCCAGCTTGATCAGCTGGCGATGCTGCTGCAAATACAGGCCCAGCACCGGACGGTACTGGAAATCCTTCAGGAGCAGCGGACGCAGCTCGAACCGGCGTTCGTTGCGCAGCACGCTTTCAGCCTGCTGCCGCTGCTCGACAGGTATGAAGGCCACCGATTCCTGGGGTGCCAGGCGGATGTGCTGCGGGCCGTCGTCAGTCGCCAGCCAGAACTCGACTTCTGTACCATTGGGAGTGTCGCGCCAGTGCCTAGTCAGGATAAAACCTTGTTGTGCCACGCTACTGCCTTATAGAGCTGCTTATATATACCTCGTTTGCGCATCGGCGCGAGGAATGCCGGGAGAAAGACCGGGTCTTGCAATGATACATTTCATGATTGCATTTTGCTTTGGTCGCCGGCCTGCAAGAATGCAATTATTTCGAAACTCTGGCCGTTGCCTTGTTGTCGGAGCAGAAGAGCCTGAAATGGGAGCGTGCAAGGATGGCGTCATAGTTATCCGCAATCCCGGCGATAGATTTAAATGCAAACTAGATTGCTTGCAATTTAATTTTGAGCGATATATTATTCAAGCCATGGACACCAGCAAACAATCGACTGCAAACCTCGCACCGGAATCATTCGGGCCGGACAGCCTGCTGCTGGACAATCAGCTGTGCTTTGCGCTGTATTCGGCATCGCTGACCATGACCAAGCTTTACAAGCCGCTGCTGCAGAAAATGAGTTTGACCTATCCGCAGTACCTGGTGCTGCTGACCTTGTGGGAGCGTGACGAACTGACTGTGTCGGCACTGGGCGAGCGCCTGTTCCTGGATTCCGGCACGCTGACGCCTTTGCTCAAGCGCCTCGAAAGCAGCGGTTTTTTGCGCCGCCAGCGTTCGCCGCACGATGAGCGCCAGGTCATCGTCAGCCTGACCGCGGCCGGCAAGAATCTGCGCCAGCAAGCGCTGGAAATACCGCAGCAGGTGAGTTGCAGCGTTGAATGCTCGCTGGACGAAGTGAAAGCGCTGACCCAGGAACTGCGGCGTTTGCGTGCCGCGATGGCCGGCAATATTGCTTAAGGATAGAGAGCCTGGTTTTGCATGAAATATAAATTGTGAGCAATATAATTGTGTAATTAAGAATCACCTTATGGCGCGTTTCATTCTTGCGTCATTTAAATGTTGTACCTTTGATCCGGATCATCAGTACGGCCGACTGTATCGATCCAAAGGATTTTCCAACCGGCCAATAAAGGAAACCATCATGTCAGTCGAAAAAGTTCTGTACCGCGCCCAAGCCACCGCAACCGGAGGCCGTGACGGCCGCGCCGTGTCATCCGATAACGTGCTGGACGTCAAGTTGACCACACCGAAAGAACTGGGCGGCGCCGGTGGCGAAGGCACCAATCCTGAACAACTGTTTGCAGCCGGTTATTCCGCCTGCTTCATCGGCGCCATGAAATTCGTCGCCTCGCAAGAAAAAATCAGCCTGCCTGCAGACGTGTCGATCACCGGCCTGGTAGGCATCGGCCAGATTCCCGGCGGCTTCGGCATCGAAGTCGAATTGCGTATTTCCCTGCCAGGCATGGACGCCGGCGCTGCAGAAGACCTGGTCAACAAGGCGCACAAAGTCTGCCCTTATTCCAACGCAACCCGCGGCAACATCGACGTTACCCTGACCTTGGTGTAATGAACGGGGGCGGATCACAATCTGCATCCGCCCAGCCTGGCTTGCCAGGCTTTTTTTAAGCAAGTTTGTTAGCCAAGCTTGAAAACGGCGGCGGTCTGCGCCAGCTGCGCCGCCTGGTCCTGCAGGCTCTGGGCAGCCGCCGCGGCCTGTTCGACCAGTGCGGCATTCTGCTGGGTGATGTCGTCTATGTGACCCATGGCGCGGTTGATCTCTTCGATGCCGCTGCTTTGCTCACCGGTCGCCGCCGTGATTTCATGCATGATGTCGGCCACCCGCTTGACCGCTACGACTATGCCTTGCATGGTCTGGCCGGCCGCATCCGCCAGCTTTCCGCCGGCATCCACCTGTTCTACCGAATCGCTGATCAAGCCCTTGATTTCCTTGGCGGCAGTAGCTGAACGCTGCGCCAGGTTGCGCACTTCCGCCGCCACCACTGCAAAACCGCGCCCCTGTTCGCCGGCCCGCGCCGCTTCCACCGCGGCATTCAGCGCCAGGATATTGGTCTGGAAAGCGATGCCGTCGATCACGCCGATGATGTCGTGGATCTTGCGCGAACTGCCCTTGATCGCCTGCATCGTATCCACTACCTGGCCGACCGCCTGGCCGCCCTCGATCGCTTGCCCCGATGCGCTGATCACCAGCTGGTTGGCGTGCTGGGCGCTGTCGGCGCTCTGTTTCACCGCGGCCGTCAGCTGTTCCAGCGAGCTGCTGGTCTGTTCCAGCGAAGCCGCTTGCGATTCGGTGCGGGCCGACAGGTTGGCGTTGCCTTCGGCGATTTCCTGCGAAGCGCGCGCCATCTCGCCGGTGCCTTGCCGCACATTGCCGATGACGCCGGCCAGGCCTTGGCTGATGCCGTTGATGGCTTGTTCAAGCTGGCCGATTTCGTCGCCGCGATCGCTTGCCAGCATGGCGCTCAGGTCGCCCGCCGCCAGTTGCTGCGCAGCCTGTTTGACTCTCTCCAGCGGCTGGCTGATGGTGTTGCGGATCAGCCAGTACAGCGCCGCCACCATGATCAGCACCGCCGCCAGGCCGAACAGGGCATTGCGGTTGCGCAGGGTGGTGATCTCCTGCGTCAGTTCGGCGGCATCCTCGCTGCCGACAATCAGCCAGTTCCAGTTCTTGTATAGCGCGAAAGCGGCGATTTTTTCCGCACCCTTGACGGCGCCTTCCTGCAAGGCATAACGCATGCTGCCTTCCTTGCGTTCCAGGATGTCCTTGATGAATTCGCGGCCGTCGGCGTCCTTCTGCGCCAGCACATTCTTGCCTTCGCCGACCGGCGCCACCAGCAGCTTGCCCAGGTCCTTGCCCTGGGCGGCGTTGAGCACGTAGAAATAACCGGTATCGCCCAGTTTGACCGAGCGGATGCGCGCCTTCAGCGTTTCAATATCGCCGGTGATGTCGACGCCGACAAACAGCGCGCCGACGATGGCGCCGGCCTCGTCCTTGACCGGGTTGTAGGCAGTCATGTATTCCTTGCCGAACAGCGTGGCGCGCCCGATATACGACAAGCCGCCCTGCAAGCGGGCGTATCCGGGATGGCCGTGGTCGAGCACGGTGCCGATGGCGCGCTCGCCGTTTTCTTTCTTGAGCGAGGTTGAGATGCGGATGAAGTCCTCGCCGTTCTTGACGAAGATCGTCGCCACTGCGCGGCTGGCCGAGGTAAAGCTGTCGGCGACCGAAAAATTCATGTTGATAGCGTCATTGCCGTTCTTCAGCAACGGCACCGGCTTGCCGGCGACATCGACGGTCTTGCCGCTGTCGATGGAAAATTTTGCGGGGAAATAACTTGCCAGCAGCAACGCGAAACGCTCGGCTTCGCTTTTATGGCTGGTATCGAATGTATCGAGCATCTGGATCATGGTGCCGGTCCTGCCGGAAATGTCGCGCGTACCGCGCTGTTCCAGCAATTGCGAGGTAGAGTGGGCGCTGGCCCAGCCGTAGACCAGGAAGATCACGGCGGCCAGCAAAAAGGTAAACAAGCTGAGCTTGATGCCTACGTTGAGGCTGTTGAAGAATTTATTGTTCATTGACTATCCTTTTCTTGTTAGGCGGATTGAAGCGGCGTGTTGCATCCTGCCGAATTCGTGGCAATCAAAGTCAATAACGACAACTTTCGCGAAAGTTGAAGGGGGCGGAAGCGGGACCGGCTGTTTTGGGGCCTGAAGAAACGGCGCAGCCTGCCGTTAACACGAACAGGAAAGCGGTTAGCCAAAATCCGCTTTCCCGAGCCAAAGGCTCGCATGCAACTGAAACCCCATCTGAAAAGAAAATCATGACCTGGTTCTACAACTTGAAAATTGCGACCAAGCTGCTGCTGTCGTTCGCCTTGATATTGATGCTGACGCTGGTGCTGGGCGTGGCTTCGATCACGCAACTGGGGCAAGTCAACGCCACCACCAATGAAATCAACAGCAACTGGCTGCCGAGCGTGCGGATGCTGCTGACCCTGAAGAGCCATCTGGCGCTGCTGCGCAATGTCGAAATGCAGCACGTCATGTCGAACGACGTAGCGGATATGGACAAGAGCGCCCAGTTCATCAGCGATATCCGGGGCGACGTGCAAAAGAACCTGAGTGAATATGCGCCGCTGGTTTCCGCGGAGGAGCGCGCCGTATACGACCAGATCAAGGATAAAATCCCGCGCTACCTGGAGATGGACAAGAAAATCGTCGAAATCTCGCGCGCCTTCAGGAAAGACGATGCGATAAAAGAAATACGCGGCGATTCCCTGGCTGCCATTGTCGAACTGGACAAGCAGGTTGAACGCCTGGTGAAAATCAACAGCGATGGCAGCGCCGCCTCTGCCAAAGACGGCGAAGCCATCTACAACAAGGCTCGGCTCTGGATGATAGGGCTGATGATCGCGATGCTGCTGCTAGGTTTCGCCCTGGCGCTGTGGATTGCGCGAGTGGTTGCCCAGCCGCTGGAGTTTGCGGTAGACGTGGCGCGCCGCGTCGCCGACGGCGATTTGACGGCCGATATCGAAGTCAGGTCGAGGGACGAGACCGGGCAGCTGATGCAAGCGCTGAAAGACATGAACCACAGCTTGCAGAAGATTGTCGGCGAAGTGCGCAGCGGCACCGACACCATCGCCACCGCCTCCGGCCAGATCGCGGCCGGCAACCAGAACCTGTCGCAGCGTACGGAACAGCAAGCCAGTTCGCTGGAAGAAACCGCCGCATCGATGGAGCAGCTGACTTCGACCGTCAAGCAGAATGCCGACAACGCCAGCCAGGCTAACCAGCTGGCGGTGTCCGCCTCGGAAGTGGCGCTGCATGGCGGTACCGTGGTGACCCAGGTGGTCAGCACCATGGGCGCCATCAATATCTCCTCGAAAAAGATCGTTGACATCATCGGCGTGATCGACGGCATCGCTTTCCAGACCAATATCCTGGCGCTGAATGCCGCGGTGGAAGCGGCGCGGGCCGGCGAGCAGGGACGCGGCTTTGCCGTGGTGGCGGCGGAAGTGCGCAGCCTGGCGCAGCGTTCGGCGGCTGCGGCCAAGGAAATCAAGGGGCTGATCGACGATTCGGTTGAAAAAGTCGGGCTCGGCTCGCGCCTGGTGGACCAGGCCGGCAGCACCATGGAGGAAATCGTGGCCAGCGTGCGCCGCGTGACCGACATCATGGGCGAAATCACCGCTGCCAGCCAGGAGCAGACCGCCGGCATCGAGCAGATCAACCAGGCCATCAGCCAGATGGACCAGGTGACTCAGCAAAACGCCGCTCTGGTGGAAGAGGCAGCGGCGGCCGCCGCCAGCCTGCAGGACCAGGCCGGCACCCTGGCGGAAGTGGTCGGCGCCTTCAAGCTGGAGCGTGTGCATGGCGCGGCGCAGGCAAACAGGATGATTGATATCACGCCGCATGCCCAGATGCTGCGTGGCGCAGCGGCCTAGCGCCGCCATAGCCGGAGCAAGCGGGGTTTTAGGCGCTTGTTTGCGGCATCGGCATCGGGCCGCCATGTTTATATTGCAATACGGGCAGCTGCCGCGGCAGGCGGCCTTGCCAACCATGTTAAGGCGCACTGAATGACTATCAAACCGAGCACCAGGTCTGCTGCTGCTTCAGCTCGGGATTTTTTGCTGACCGACGGCGATTTTTCCCGGGTCCGCGCGCTGATCCACCAGCGCGCCGGCATCGCGCTGGGCGAGCAAAAGCGCGAGATGGTCTACAGCCGCCTGTCGCGCCGCTTGCGCGAACTGGGCATGAACGACTTCACTTCCTACCTGGCCTTGCTGGAAGCCGAGAAGGACAGCGCCGAATGGCAAGCTTTCACCAATGCCCTGACTACCAACCTGACGGCGTTTTTCCGCGAGGCGCATCATTTTCCGCTGCTGGCGGAGCATGCAAAAAAAAGCGCAGTGCCGCTGACAGTCTGGTGCTCGGCCGCTTCCACCGGTGAAGAACCGTATTCGATCGCGATGACCCTGATCGAAGCGCTCGGCAGCCGCGCCGCCACGGCCAGCGTGATCGCCACCGACATCGACACCCAGGTGCTGGAGAAAGCCGCGGCCGGGGTCTACACCATGGAGCAGGTCAGCAAGCTGCCTCTGGAACGCCTCAAGCGTTTTTTCCTGAAAGGCAGCGGCGCCCGCGCCGGGCAGGTGCGGATACGGCCGGAAGTGGCAGCCATGGTGAAGTTCGGCCAGGTCAACCTGCTGGATACGCAATGGGGTCTGAAGGAACCGTTCGACGCCATCTTTTGCCGCAACGTGATGATCTATTTCGACAAGCCGACGCAGAACAAGATCCTGCAGCGCTTTGCACCCCTGATGAAACCGCAAGGCTTGCTGTTTGCCGGGCATTCCGAGAATTTTTCCTACGCCAGCCAGCCGTTCCGGCTGCGCGGCCAGACCGTGTATGAGCTCGATCCAAGGCAGGCTAAAGGCGGCGCATGATTTCAGCGGCGGAAGAGTCGATGGCGACCCATCATTATTTTGACCGTGAATTCGACAGCGCGGCGGTCAAGCTGCTGCCGAACGAATACTACGTCACGCCCGACGACATGGTGCTGAGCACCGTGCTCGGTTCCTGCGTGGCCGCCTGCGTGCGCGACAGCACCGCGGGGGTCGGCGGCATGAACCATTTCATGCTGCCCAATGACGGCAATCCGGGCAATTCAGGCGGCAGCGCTTCGGCTTCCATGCGCTACGGCGCTTACGCCATGGAGATGCTGCTGAACGAGTTGCTGAAGGCAGGCGCGCGCCGGGAACGGCTGGAAGCCAAGGTGTTCGGCGGCGGCGCGGTGCTGGCCAACATGACGATGCTGAACATCGGCGACCGCAATGCCGATTTTGTATTGCGCTACCTGCAGATGGAACAGGTACGGGTGGCGGCGCAGGATTTGCGCGGCAACCTGCCGCGCCGGATCAGCTATTTTCCAAGGAGTGGCAAGGTCATGGTGCGCAGGCTGCACCGCATCAACGATGCCGAACAGGTCCAGCGCGACGAACAGCAGCTGGTGCAGACGCTGGCGCAGCAGCCGGTACGCAGCAAGGTGGAATTATTCAATACGGCCATTGGCAAGAGAGCCGTAAAACAAGGCGGAGGCAGCGCATGAGCGATAAAAAAATCAAGGTATTGTGTGTCGACGATTCAGCGCTGATACGCAGCCTGATGACTGAAATCATCAACAGCCAGACGGATATGACGGTGGTGGCGACAGCGCCCGATCCGCTGGTGGCGCGCGACCTGATCAAGCAGCTCAATCCGGACGTGCTGACGCTGGACGTGGAAATGCCGCGCATGGACGGCCTGGATTTCCTGGAAAAACTGATGCGCCTGCGGCCCATGCCGGTGCTGATGGTGTCCTCGCTGACCGAGCGCGGATCCGAAATCACGCTGCGCGCGCTGGAACTGGGGGCGGTCGATTTTGTCACCAAGCCGCGCCTCGGCATACGCGAGGGCTTGCTGGAATATACCGACCTGATCGCCGACAAGATCCGCGCGGCGGCCCGCGCCCGCCTGCAATCAGTGCGCCGCTCCGGCGCCGATGCGGCGGCAGCGGCCGGATTGACGCCGATGCTGCGCAGCCCTTTGCTGAGCACCGAGAAGCTGATCATCATCGGCGCTTCCACCGGCGGCACCGAAGCAATCCGGGAAGTCTTGCAGCCGCTGCCGCCGGATTGTCCTGGCATCATGATCGCGCAGCACATGCCGCCCGGGTTTACCCGCTCCTTTGCGCAGCGCCTGGACGGCCTGTGCCGCATCACCGTCAAGGAAGCGGAGCACGGCGAGCGAGTGTTGCCAGGCCATGCTTATATCGCGCCCGGCGGCTTCCATCTTTCGCTGGCGCGCAGCGGCGCCAATTATGTCGCGCATCTGGACCAGGAAGACCCGGTAAACCGTCATCGGCCGTCGATCGATGTGTTGTTCGATTCGGTCGCCCAGCATGCCGGCAAGAACGCCATCGGCGTGATCCTGACCGGCATGGGACGGGATGGCGCAGCAGGTTTGCTGCGCATGCGCCAAGCCGGCGCCTACACCCTGGCGCAAGACGAAGCCAGCTGCGTGGTGTTCGGCATGCCGCGTGAAGCCATCGCCATGGGCGCGGCCAGCGAAGTGGCCGGCATAGCTGACATGAGCGCACGCCTGATGGCGCGCCTGATGTCGTACGGCGAACGCTCAAACCGGGTGTAAAAACATCTGCCCTGCATTTTCTGACATTTGTGACGTTATACAGGCATGGCGTCAGGAATTCATGCAGGCCCTATTTATAGTGTGGAGTAATCATGGTTGATAAAAGCATCAAAATTCTGGTGGTGGACGATTTTCCCACCATGCGGCGGATTGTGAAAAATCTGTTGAAAGAGCTAGATTTCGTCAATGTCGACGAAGCCGAGGATGGCGCAGCGGGGCTGGCCAAGCTCAAGGACGGCAACTTCGGGTTTGTCGTCTCGGACTGGAACATGCCGAACATGGACGGCCTGACCATGCTGCAATCGATACGCGCCGATCCGGCCCTGGCCAGGCTGCCGGTGCTGATGGTGACGGCAGAAGCCAAGAAGGAAAACATCATCGCCGCCGCCCAGGCCGGCGCCAACGGCTATGTGGTCAAGCCGTTTACCGCGGCCACGCTGGAGGAAAAAATCACCAAGATATTCGAAAAAATTGCGAAAGAGAGTGCTTGATATGAGCCTCGCCTTACAGATGCCGGTCGCCGGCGATTCCGCCGAACAGCTGGTCAACCGCATCGGCCACCTGACCCGCCTGCTGCGCGAAAGCATGCGGGAACTCGGCCTGGACCAGGAAATCGCCAAGGCAGCGCAGGCGATCCCGGATGCCCGCGACCGCTTGAACTACGTGGCGGCGATGACCGAGCGCGCGGCCGAGAGGGCACTGAACGCGATCGATGTCGCCCAGCCGATCCAGGAAACACTCAGCAAGCAGGCCAAGACGCTCAACCAGCGCTGGGACGAGTGGTTCGTCAGCCCGGTCGAACTGGACGATGCGCGGGTGCTGGTGCTGGATACCCGAAATTACCTGAAAGACGTGCCGCGGCAGGCTTCGGCCATCAATGAGCAGCTGATGGAAATCATGATGGCGCAGGACTTCCAGGACCTGACCGGCCAGGTCATCAAGAAAATGATGGAAGTCGTGCAGGAAATGGAAAGGCAGCTGCTGCAGGTGCTGATCGACAATACGCCGCTGGAAAAACGCAGCGACGGCAACGGCCTGCTGAACGGTCCGCAAATGAAAGCGGAAGAGAATCCCGATGCGGTTTCCGACCAGGAGCAGGTTGACGACCTGTTGTCCAGCCTGGGCTTCTGAGCCGGGCAATTGTGAATCAGCATCACGCTTAAAAGCGGCCAGGGCGATGGCAAACACGCCCTGACCGCAGCGATTGCCTGAGCAGCACCGCTATCCCCGCCTTGTTTGCCCGATTGCATCTGCGCCCTTGCATCAATAATCGACATTGATAGGGCGCTGTTCGTCCCTTCTGGTTCGGAGCATGCATGGCGGAAGAAAGCGATCTCGAAAAAACGGAACCCGGTTCTCCCCGGCGCCTGGAAAAGGCGCGCGAAGAAGGCCAGGTTGCCCGTTCGCGCGAGCTGAGCACGTTTGTCATGCTGAGCACCGGCATCGGCGGCTTGTGGCTGACGGCGGTGCCGATGGCAGAGCATATCGGCCACGCTTTACGGCAGGGCATGCAATTCAAGCGCGCCGCCGCCTTCGACTCCTCTTACATGCTGACCCAGGCCGCCGCCGCTGGGCAGGAAGCGCTGCAGGCCTTGCTGCCCTTGCTGGCCATGCTGGCGCTGGCGGCCCTGACAGCGCCGCTGATGCTGGGCGGCTGGCTGTTTTCTCCGGATGCGCTGGCGCCGAAATTTTCCAAGCTGAACCCCGCGACCGGCATCGCCCGCATCTTCTCCAGCCAGTCGCTGGCGGAACTGTTCAAGGCATGCACCAAGTCGGTACTGGTAGGCGGCATCGCCTACTGGGTCATGTCGCACAACCTGGATACGCTGCTCGGCCTGCTGAGCGAGCCGGTGCATGGCGCGTTGGCGCATACGGTGCGGCTGGTGGCCAATTGCTGCGGCCTGATCATTGCTTCCTTGCTGCTGGTGGCGGCGATCGACGTGCCGTATCAGTTATGGAGCTATTACCGCAAGCTGCGCATGACGCGCGAAGAGCTGAAGCAGGAACACAAGGAAAGCGAAGGCGATCCGCACGTCAAGGGCCAGATCAGGCGCCAGCAGCAACAGATGGCGCGGCGGCGCATGATGGCCGAGGTGGCGACCGCCGATGTGGTGGTGACCAATCCGACCCACTTTGCGGTCGCGCTCAAATACAGCGACAAGGAAATGCGCGCGCCGCGCGTGGTGGCCAAAGGCACCGACCTGGTGGCGCTGCGCATCCGCGCCATCGGCGCCGAACACAAGATCCCCATGCTGGAAGCGCCGCCCCTGACCCGGGCGCTGTATCGCCATACCAACCTCGGCGAAGAAATCCCGGCCGCGCTGTACACCGCAGTGGCTGAAGTGCTGGCCTGGGTGTACCAGCTGCAGCGCTGGCGCAGCGAGGGCGGCATTGCGCCACGCACGCCGGCTGACCTGCCGGTTCCCGATTCATTAGACACTTTAGCGAGCCCGGCATGAAGCCTGCAGGACCAGCTTTTTCATTCAGTTCCTTGCCCCGGCTAGGGGCCGCCATATTGGCCGGCAACAGCGTCAAGGGCATGGCCGGTCCGGTGCTGATCATCATGATCCTGGGCATGATGATATTGCCCTTGCCGCCTTTCCTGCTCGACCTGCTGTTCACTTTCAATATCGCGCTGTCGGTGATGGTGCTGCTGGTCAGCATGTACACCATGAAGGCGCTGGATTTTGCCGCCTTCCCGGCGGTACTGCTGTTTTCTACCTTGCTGCGCTTGTCGCTCAACGTCGCTTCCACCCGGGTGGTGTTGCTGGAAGGCCATACCGGTCCGGATGCCGCCGGCAAGGTGATCGAAGCCTTCGGCCATTTCCTGGTGGGTGGCAATTTTGCTGTCGGCATCGTGGTGTTCGTGATCCTGGTGGTGATCAACTTCATGGTCATTACCAAGGGCGCAGGACGGATTGCCGAAGTCGGCGCGCGTTTCACGCTGGATGCGATGCCCGGCAAGCAGATGGCGATCGACGCTGACCTCAACGCCGGCCTGATCGGTGAAGACGTGGCGCGCAAACGCCGCGCCGAAGTCGCGCAGGAAGCGGATTTCTACGGTTCCATGGACGGCGCCAGCAAATTCGTGCGCGGCGATGCGGTGGCCGGCTTGCTGATCATGGTGATCAACGTGGTTGGCGGCCTGATCGTCGGCGTCGCCCAGCATGGCCTGGATATTTCGGTGGCGGCCAAGAACTACACCTTGCTGACCATCGGCGATGGCCTGGTGGCGCAGATTCCGGCGCTGGTGATTTCCACCGCGGCCGGCGTCATCGTCTCGCGCGTGACTACCGATGAAGATGTCGGCCAGCAGCTGATGGGGCAATTGTTTTCCAATCCGCAGGTGCTGTTCCTGACCGCCGGCATCATCGGCCTGATGGGACTGGTGCCGGGCATGCCGCATGTGGCGTTCCTGATCATTGCCGGCGGCCTGGTCTATCTCGGCCGCCGTTTGCTGCAGAAAACCGCGGCGGCGGAATATGCGGCCAAGGCGCCGCCGCCTTCCGCCGTGGCTGCGGAACCGGCCGACGCCAGCTGGGATGATGTGGCGCTGGTCGATCCGCTTGGACTGGAAGTCGGCTACCGTCTGATTTCGCTGGTGGACCGCAGCCAGAACGGCGAGCTGCTGGGGCGCATCAAGAGCATACGCAAGAAATTTGCGCAGGACATCGGCTTCCTGGTGCCGGTGGTGCATATCCGCGACAACCTTGAACTCAAGCCGAATTCCTATGTGATCACGCTGAAGGGCGTGGAGATCGCCAACGGCGAAGCCTGGCCTGGGCAATGGATGGCGATCAATCCGGGTCAGGTCAGCGCCACCTTGCCCGGCACGCAGACGGTCGATCCGGCCTTCGGCCTGCCGGCAGTCTGGATCGAAAGCCCCATGCGGGAACAGGCGCAGATCTACGGCTATACCGTGGTCGACGCCAGCACCGTGATCGCCACCCACCTGAACCACCTGATCCATGCCCATTCGGCGGAACTGCTGGGACGGCAGGAAGTGCAGCAGCTGCTGGACCGGGTCGGCAAGGATGCGCCGAAGCTGATCGAGGACCTGGTGCCGAAGCTGCTGTCGCTGACGACATTGCAGAAAGTATTGCAAAACCTGCTGGACGAAAGCGTCTCGATACGCGACATGCGCACCATCCTCGACGTCCTGCTGGAGCACGGAGCCGCAGTCAGCGACGCCACCGAGCTGACCTCGCTGGTGCGGCTGGCGCTGGGCCGGGCCATCACCCAGCAGCTGTTCCCCGGCAACGGCGAACTGCAGGTGATCGGCCTCGACAGTTCGCTGGACCGGGTCCTGCTGCAGGCGCTGAGCAACGGCAGCGGGCTGGAGCCGGGGCTGGCCGACAGCCTGCTGGCGCAGACCCAGGCCGCGATCACGCGCCAGGAGCAGTTCGGCCTGGCGCCGGTGCTGGTGGTGCAGCATCCGCTGCGGGTCTTGCTGGCGCGGTTTTTACGCCGCAGCCTGCCGCAGCTCAAGGTGCTGTCGCATGCCGAAATTCCTGACACCCGCACCATCAAAGTAACCGCCACTATCGGAGGCAAGGCTTGAACATGAACACTGACAGCGTCACCATCGTCGCGCCGTCCAGCCGCGAAGCGCTGCGCCTGGTGCGCGAGCAGCTGGGGCCGGACGCCATCATCGTTTCCAGCCGGGCGACTCCCGCCGGCGCCGAAATTGTCGCCATGCTGGAAACCGCAGGCGATGCGCGTACGGCACCGGCGCCGGCATCCGCAGCTGCTGTTGCCGCACCGGTGGTGCAGTCGGCAGCAAGCGCCGCCGCGCCATTCAGCATGGACAGCAACGGTAGCGTTATCAGCGAAATCCATTCGATGCGCGGCATGATTGAAGAACAGCTGGCCGGCCTGGTATGGAACGACAAGCAGCGCCGTGATCCGGTGCGCGGCCACCTGCTGCGTACCTTGCTGGGCGCCGGCTTCAGCGCCAGCCTGGCGAAAGCGATGTTGGATCATTTGCCGACCGGCCAGAATTTTTCCTCCGGCATGGCCTGGGTCAAGGCCGAACTGGCGCGCAACCTGCCCTTGATGGAAAACGAAGATGCGCTGATGGATGGCGGCGGCGTCTACGCCCTGATGGGTCCGACCGGAGTAGGCAAGACCACCACCACCGCCAAGCTGGCGGCGCGTTGCGTGATGCGCTTCGGCGCCGACAAGCTGGCGCTGCTGACTACCGACAGCTACCGCATCGGCGCGTTTGAACAGCTGCGCATTTACGGCAAGATCCTGGGCGTGTCGGTGCATGCGGTGAAAGACGCGGCCGACCTGCGGCTAGTGCTGGAGGATTTGCGCGACAAGCACATGGTCCTGATCGACACGGTCGGCAAGAGCCAGCGCGACCGCAGCGTGTCAGACCAGGTCGCCATGCTGTGCGGCGCCGGCCGTCCGGTCAAGCGCTTGCTGCTGTTGAACGCCGCCAGCCACGGCGACACCCTGAATGAAGTGGTGCACGCCTATAAGGACAGCGCCGGCGGCAACCAGCTGGCGGGATGCATCTTCACCAAGACCGACGAAGCCACCCATCCCGGCGCACTGCTGGATACCGTGATCCGTCACCGATTGCCGGTGCACTACGTCTCTTGCGGCCAGAAAGTGCCGGAAAACCTGATGCTGGCCGAGCGCGCGCAACTGGTCGACAGCGTGTTCCAGAGCGCCAGCCGCAGCGCCTTGTTTGTTCCGGGCGAAGCCGGCCTGGGCGAGCTGCCGGCGGCATTGAGCAATGACGTCGAACTGGCAGCAGCGGCCGCCGCCACGGAACGTTTGCGCAGCCAGTGCCAGCAACTGATCCGGGTGCTAGCGCATGACGCTGAAGAACTGGCCGCTAACGCCAGTGCGCTGACCGATGGCGGGATCGGCTTCGAGGCCAGCAGCGCATTGTGGCGATGCCTGGCGGACGACGGCACAGGCAGCCAGGTGGTAGCGCACAAACTGCTGGCGCACGCAAAAACGGAAATAGACCTTGCCTGCACCACCCATGTGCTGGCGATCAGCGGCAAGACCGAACTGGTCGCCGGCCGCAGCGGCGACGCTTATGCCTTGCAGTCCAGTCTATTGCTGTCGGATCGCGACGGCATGCCGCTGGCGGCGCCGCATCAATTGCTGTCGACCGCGCTTGCCGCCGGTGCAAGCAGCATCATGCCGACACCGGCGCTGCGCCAGCTGGCCTGGATGCATGGCCAGGATTTCGGCAAGCCGGTGGTGCACCTGCTCGACAGGATGCCGGCGCCAAGCCTGGTCGATTCCTGGCAGGCCGGCGGCCTGTCATGGCTGGCCCGGGCTCGCAGCACGACGCGCGTAGAGTGCGGCGGCGTCAGGACAATCCTGGCGCAACTGACCGCGCAACTGGTCTTCACTGCGCCGCAGATGATCACCTACAAGGGCAGGCCGGCGCAGCAGACGCTGGCGGAAACGGCAATCACCCTGGGCAGCGACTTGCGTTGCGCGGTCGTGCGCATCACCGATCAGCATAACGGCAAGCTGCTGGCCAGCTGGCATTTGCTGACCAACCTGGCGCCAGCTGCGACGGCATCGCAGCTGGCCGCATGGAGTCGCTGGAAACAGGCCGCCGATCCTTATTACAAGTTGCTCAAGCAAGCCATCCTGCAGCTCGGCGCCTGCACCGAGCCGGGCGACAGCCATATGCAAAAGCGCTTGCTGGTTGCCGCCCAGGTCAGCACCACCATCTGGCGCCTGGCCCTGAGCCGGGACGACTGGGCCGGTCCGGCGCGCACATTGCTGGCGCAACTGGCCGGACACCGGATCCGTTCCGGCTCGGTCACCGTCGCTTCCGCCGCAGCGCTGTTTGAAGGTTTCGGCAAGCTGATCGCGCTGCTGGATGCGCTGGCGCTGGACACTGACAACGTTCCTGGCTTGGCGCCGGTGCACGGCACGGCGGCGTTGCCAGGATGAGGAGGCGCGTTTGAACAAGGTGGTCAGCGACCAGGCGGACGGTTTGCGCTGCCTGATGGCACGGCATTCAGGCACGCAGGCAGCGCATGTCATCGCACTGGTCGGCAGCAGTCCAAGGGTAGGCGTCACCAGCGTGGCCCTGAACCTGGCCGCGGCGCTGGTGCAGCAGGGAAAAGAAGTGCTGTTGCTGGACGAGCAGGGCGGGGCGCAGTCGGCAGCTGCGATGTGGGCTGGCGCTGCGGCGGGCAGCTGGTCCGATGTTGCCGGCGGCCTGCCGCTGCAAGCTGCGGCCTCGCGCCTGGCTTGCGGAGCGCTGCTGCTGGCAGTGCGCAAAGGCGATGCGACCGCAGCGGCCGAAGTGCGCAATGTGTTCCAGGGACAGGTAATCCTGATCGACGCCAGCCTCGGCCGGGACGGCGCCTTGTCGCCCCTGGCGGCGCAGGCCGACGATGTGGTGGTGGTGCTGCGGCCGCAGGCGTCGTCGATTACCGCTGCCTACGCGTGCGTCAAGCAGCTGCATTACGCGCATGCGCTGCAGCGCCTGAGGATCATGGTCAACCTGGCGGCCGGCATGCCGGCGGCGCAGCACGTGCTGAACAACCTGGCCAGCGCCGGCAGCCGTTACCTGGGCCTGGCGCTGGAGCCTGCCGGCTGCGTGGCGGAGGATCCGCAGCTGGTGCGCGCGCAAAGACTCAAGTTGAGCGTGGTGGAGGCATTCCAGACCAGCGCTGCGGCAATCGATTTCCGCCGCATCGCCGGCCAGCTGCTGCAATGGCCGCGCCCTGTTGTTAACCGAAATCTGGACACTGTGTGAGTAGAGCAGGAAGAGGAATCCATCATGTATACGGCTCAGGGAAAAATCGACAAATCCGACACGCTGGCGCAATACGCGCCGCTGGTGCGGCGCCTGGCTTTGCAGCTGATCGCGAAATTGCCGGCCAGCGTGGAGCTGGACGACATGATCCAGGCCGGCATGCTGGGTTTGCTGGATGCCGCCAACCGCTACCAGGACGACCAGGGCGCGCAATTCGAAACCTACGCCAGCCAGCGTATCCGCGGCGCGATGCTGGACGAATTGCGGGCCAACGACTGGCTGTCGCGCGGCCTGCGCCAATCTTCGCGCAAGGTCGACGCCGCGGTGCAGGCACTGGAGCAGAAACTGGCGCGGCCGCCCAGCGAGCGTGAAATCGCGCAGTCGATGCAGCTGTCGCTGGAAGATTACCAGCACCTACTGCAGGAGATCCACGGCTCGCAGCTAGTGTATTACGAAGACTGCGAAGGCGGCAGCAACGAAAATTCCTTTCTTGACCGCCAGCATGACGATAACCATCGCAGCGGCGCCAGCGATCCGCTGCAGCGCCTGCTGGACAGCGGCATGCGCCATATGCTGGTGGAGGCGATCGCCCTGATGCCGGAACGGGAGCGCTTGCTGCTCAGCTTGTACTACGAACAGGAAATGAATTTGCGCGAAATCGGCGCCGTGCTGGAAGTCAGCCAGTCGCGCGTCTGCCAGCTGCATAGCCAGGCTATCAGCCGCTTGCGGGTGCGCTTGAATGAAACCAGCCGGAGCGAGATTGCCTGAG
>NZ_JAQGLV010000083.1 GCF_028292705.1 Collimonas fungivorans
AACACGATCAGCGGCGACTTGCCGCCCAGTTCCATGGTCACGTCCTTCAAGGTCGAGCTGGAGGCGCTGGCCATGACTTTCTTGCCGGTGGCGGTGCCGCCGGTGAACGAAATCTTTTCGATGCCGGCATGTTCGGTCAGCCAGGTGCCGACTTCGCGGCCGCTGCCGGTCAGCACATTGAAGACACCGTCCGGCAAACCTGCCTCGGTGTATATCTCTGCCAGTTTGAGCGTGCTCAGCGGCGTCACTTCGCTCGGCTTGAAAATCATCGCGTTGCCAGCCGCCAGCGCCGGCGCCGATTTCCACAAGGCGATCTGGATCGGATAGTTCCAGGCGCCGATGCCGGCCACTACGCCCAGCGGCTCGCGGCGGGTGTAGACAAACGAGCTTTCGCGCAAGGGAATCTGTGTGCCTTCGATCGACGGCACCAGGCCAGCATAGTATTCCAGCACATCGGCGCCGGTGACGATGTCGACCGCGCGCGTTTCCGACAGCGCCTTGCCGGTATCCAGGGTTTCCAGTTCGGCCAGTTCATCGTTGCGTTCACGCAGGATGGCTACCGCACGGCGCAATACGCGCGAGCGCTGCATGGCGGTTTGCGCGGCCCATATGCGCTGCCCTTGTTGCGCGCTGGCGACGGCGCGGTCAACGTCAGCCTTGGTGGCGCGCTGGACTTCCGCCAGCACTTCGCCATTGGCAGGATTGATGGTCTGGAAAGTATCGCTGCCGCTGGCATCGACCCGGCGGCCGCCGATATACAGTTGTTGTTGCGTGAAAACGGGCATGGTGATTCTCCTCAATGGGTTGCTGTCAGATAGGTCAAAGATCAGGCCGCTGCGATATTGGCAGCGGCGTCGCTTTTCTTCGCCAGTTGGTAATCCAGGTATTCATAGGCCAGCTGCCGGGCGGCGTCGGCATCGAAGGCAGTGCCGGACAAGGAGCCGCGCAGCCACAAGCCGTCAATCATCGCGGCCAAGCCGCGCGCAGCCTGGCGTGCCTGTGGCAGCGGCAGTTCGCGCAGGAACTGGCAGCACAGGTTGGAGCGCAGGCGCTGGTCATTCACGTGCTGCAGCCTGCGCAGCGATTCCTGGTGCATGCTGGACGACCAGAATGCCAGCCAGGTTTTCATGACAGGGCCGCTGACCTGGCTGTCGTTGAAGTTGGCGTCGACGATGGCGCGCAGATGGGCGGCAGCCGTGTCCTTAGCCAATTCGCCACGACGACGCATGGTGTCTTCCCGCAAATCGCGCAGGATCTGGCGCATGGTGGCTTCCAGCAAACCGCTCTTGTCGCCAAAATAATGGCTGATGATGCCGGTCGACAAACCGGCTTGTTTGGCGATCAGGGCGATGGTTGCATCCGCCAGGCCGACCCGGTCTATCACTTCCAGCGTGGCCTGGATCAGCTGCTTGCGGCGCAGCGGCAGCATCTCGTTTCTTTTCCTCAACACACTCTCCCAAAACGTTCGCGGAAAGCGGCCTGCCCATCCGCTGCCTAAATTCAGTATAATTTAAATTGATTGGACGTTCAATCAATTTAAGTTTAGGCTCTCGGCAGCAATAAATGTTTTCTTTTTAAAAACAACATCAAGTCAGAACCCGGCAATAGAATCGGAATGAGGTTTATTTAAATGCAACATCAAACACGTGTAGAAATAATGAGACAGTCAGCCCATTCAACCATCCCGATGCACTGCGGGCAGATCAAATGAGCGCCCCTGCCACCGTCGCCGCCCAGCCGGCGAACGCGACCAGACTCAACCGCCCGGTCTTTTTCTCGTCAGCGCTGCTGATCATTGCCTTCACCATCGTCATCATCGCCTTCCCGCAGGCATCGACCGCCTGGCTGTCGAGCGCGCAGGTGACCCTGGCCAACAGCTTCGGCTGGTACTACATGCTGGTAGTGGCCGCTTACCTCGGCTTCATCATCTGGCTGGCGATATCGCCTTACGGCAAGATAAAACTGGGGGCGGACGACGAACAACCGGCCTTCAGCTACGGCGCCTGGGCCGGCATGCTGTTCTCGTCCGGCATCGGCATTTCCTTGCTGTACTTCGGCGCCTCGGAACCCCTGACGCATTACCTGTATCCGCCGCAAGGCGCAGCGGCGACGCCGGCGGCGGCCAGCCAGGCGATGACGCTGACCTTCCTGCACTGGGGCCTGCACGGCTGGGCCATCTATGCCTTGATCGCCGTCGCGCTGGGCTACTTCGCCTACCGCCACAAGCAGCCGCTGGCTTTGCGCACCGCCCTCTACCCGCTGCTCGGCGAGCGTGTCCACGGCGCCGCCGGCCACGTGGTCGATTGTTTCGGCATCGTGGTGACCGTGCTGGGCCTGGTCAGCAACCTCGGCATAGGATCGCTGCAGATCAGCGCCGGCCTGGAACACCTGTTCGGCTTGCAAAACAGCCACAGCACGCTGCTGGCGGTGATCATCGTGATGACGATAGTGGCGACGCTGGCGGCGATCTCCGGCGTCGAAGTCGGCATCCGCCGCCTGTCGAACCTGAATGTCGCGCTGTTTGCCGGCCTGCTGATTTTTGCGCTGTCGATGGGACCGACGCTGCATCTGCTGAACGCCATGATCCAGAACCTGGGCGACTACATCGGCAACTTCATCGGCAAGACTTTTGACCTGTATGCCTACGACCGGCCTAGCGACTGGCTTGGCAAATGGACCCTGTTCTACTGGGCCTGGTGGATCTCCTGGGCGCCATTCGTCGGCCTCTTCATTGCCCGCATCTCGCGCGGCCGCACCATCCGCGAAGTGGTGACCGGCGTATTGCTGCTGCCGCTGGCGTTCACCCTGGTATGGCTGTCGGTGTTCGGCAACAGTGCCCTCGACCTGCTGATCAACCACGGCGCCACCGAACTGAGCCGCACCGCGCTGGAGCAGCCGGCAATGACCATGTACAAGCTGCTGGCGCACTACCCGTTTGGCTCGGCCATGTCAGGCGTGGCGATTTTCGTCGGCTTCGTGCTGTTCCTGACGCCGGCCGACTCCGGCGCCGTGATGCTGGCCAACCTGTCGGTGCGCGGCAGCCGCAGTGACAGCGATGCCGACGCACCGCACTGGCTGCGGATTTTCTGGTCGGCGCTGATCATGGCGGTGACGGTCGGCCTGATGTTTGCGGATAACATCAGCGCGATTCAAACCACGATCGTGCTGGCGTCGCTGCCGTTTTCGGCGGTGCTGGTGCTGTATATGGTTTGCCTGATGAAGAGTCTACGGGCGGAATTCAAACCCGTTGCTACAGTGAAAACTACGGCAAAGGTCGCCAAACAAGCTTAGTAAAAGCAAAAAAGCTGCGCACTGCGCAGCTTTTTTTATGGCTGAGCCCGGACTCAGGCTTTCCTCTCCCTCAGCAAAGCGTGCAGGATGATCGCACCGAAAGTCGCGGTGCCGATGCCGCCCAGTGAGAACTGGCCAAGCTTCAAGGTAAAGTCGCCGGCGCCCAGCACCAGCGTCACGGCGGCAACGATCAGGTTGCGGTTGTTGGAAAAGTCGACCTTGTTTTCAACCCAGATGCGTGCGCCAGATACCGCGATCAGGCCGAACACGACGATCGATACGCCGCCCAGCACCGCGCCAGGAATGGTCTGGATCACGGCGCCGAACTTCGGCGAGAAACCAAGGATGATCGCCAGGCAAGCCGCCACCACAAACACCAGCGTCGAATAAATCTTGGTGACCGCCATCACGCCGATATTCTCAGCGTAAGTGGTGACACCGGTGCCGCCGACGCTGCCCGATACGATGGTCGCCAGGCCATCGCCGACGAAAGCGCGGCCCATGTACTTGTCGAGGTTCTGCCCGGTCATGGCGGCTACCGCCTTGATATGGCCGAGGTTTTCCGCCACCAGGATGATCGCAACCGGCGCCAGCAAAGCCATCGCATCGGCCTTGAATACCGGCGCGGAGAAATGCGGGATGCCGAACCAGGCAGCTTGCGCAACCATGCCGAAATCAATCGGCTTGCCAAGGCCGGCGCCATTGGTCAGCACCGCATAAATCACATAGGCCAGCATCAGGCCGACCAGGATCAGCAGGCGCTGCAACATGCCGCGCGCAAACACGGCAACGCCGCCTACGCACAACACCGTCCCCAGCGCCATCCAGGCATCGAAGTTGTTGCCGCTGACGCCCTTGATCGCAATCGGCGCCAGGTTCAAGCCGATCACCGCCACCACCGCGCCGGTGACTACCGGCGGCATCAGGGTTTCGATCCAGCGTGTGCCGATCGCCATCACCAGCAGGCCGATCAGCGCGTACAGCACGCCACAGGCAATGATGCCGCCCAGCGCCACACCGAGGTTGGGATTAAGGCCGTGGCCGCCGTAAGCGCTGACAGCGATGACCAGGCCGATGAACGAAAAGCTGGAGCCGAGATAGCTCGGCACCCGGCCGCCGACCAGCACGAAGAACAGCAAGGTGCCGATGCCCGACATGAAAATCGCCAGGTTCGGATCGAAACCCATGAGCAGCGGCGCCAGCACGGTCGAACCGAACATCGCCACAACGTGCTGCACCCCCATGGCGAAAGTCTGCGGCCACGGCAAACGCTCGTCGGCTGCGATGACCTGGCCCTGCCCGTCCGCAGTGCTGGCGCGCAGGCGCCATTTGGGAAAATAAGAAGCCGCCATGAATTTCCTCTCTGATTGGTTTTGTTTTTTTACCGGAAGCTAGTGTACGAAGCCCGCCGCAAAATAACAATCGCGGCGAGGAAGAAATGTATTGCGGTTTACATAAAGATCCACATAAAACGTCGCATAAAAAAACACCGGCGCGATGGCCGGTGTTTTTTTGTCGCTAGTCCGATGCAGTTACGGGAAGACGGGAAGATGCTTTTCGACGCCAGAGAAAGCCGCTTCCGGGTGACGCTTTTCAATCAACTCCTCTATCGCCGGCACCCGTTTGAAAGGCACATCGACCAGCAGCAGTATCTTGCCCTCGTCGATCCCGGCATGGAAAGCTTTCAGGCGGGAATTGGGCAGCGCTGCCGCCGCCATGCCCGACATCCAGCTGCCGAGCACCGCGCCGGCCAGCGTCAGCGCTACCAGCGCCAGCCAGTTCAGGTGCACCCACTCGGGCGGAAAATACACCAGCCACATGCCCAGCAACAAACCTATCAAGCCGCCTGCCAGCAGACCGATCTCAGCGCCGTTGGCAAGGTCGGTTTTATGGAACACATTGGCCTCAGGCATATCCGCCGGCAGTTTGCCATCGGCAGCCCAGAAGTGAATGTTCCGAATCCCCACCCTGGCCAGCAGCAACTCGTCGAGCGTGCTGCGTGCACTGGAAACGTCCGGCAACATGAAATAAAGTCGTTGTCTACCCAACATGATGGCCTCCTGTGACTGTGTATACACTCAGCATAGTCAATGAGCGCGGAATCCACAAAGGTTGATTGGCGCCTGATTTGTCTAAAAATGCGACAATTCCCCTTCTGCCAACCAACAACGATGGAACCACCATGATTCTCGAATTAGCCGATATCCGCATCCAGCCAGGTAAACAACAAGAATTCGACGCCGCCATCCAGCGCGGCATCGAACAAGTCATCAGCAAGGCCAAAGGATTTGCCGGTTTCAAGATACACAAGGGAATTGAGTCGCCGGAACGTTATGTGCTAACGATTTCCTGGGAAACGCTGGAAAACCACACGGTGGATTTTCGCGAATCGCCGGCATTTGCCGAATGGCGTGCGCTGGTCGGGCCGTTTTTTGCCGTGGCGCCAACCGTCGAGCATTTCACGCTGTTGACGCAATCTCACTAAAGCGCTGAATTCGTAGCTGGGATAGGTGACAAGACATGCACTGTGTGAGCAGCAGGGCAACCCGTTCTGACGGCCAATGCCGGCGGGATGCCCGACTGCTACGCAGCGATATAGACGAACTACTGCAGGATACTGAAACTACTTATTGCTGCAAATACTTGCAGCCTGCTGCCGGCATTGAACTGCCGTAATACTCGACGCGATGCTTAGAAACCCTTGATCCATGCTGCAGTCTGGGCGCTTTCACGGTCCAGGCGTTGCATGCGGTATTCCAGGTCGTACAGGTCGACGGCTTCTGCCAGGTAAGCTTCCTTGCGTGCTGCTTCCGAACGCTCGTAGGCATTGCCGACACGCTTGAAAAAAGCGGCGATGCTGGTCAGGACGCCGGCAGTTTGTACCGAAGCTGCTGGACGGGAAATGCTAGTACTGTTGCTGATGGTCATTGTAGACATGATGTATTCCTCTTTCGTTTTGCGTTCACCGCAAGCCAATTGTTGCGTCGCACAATCAGAATAGCCTTTCCCCATCAATTATCCAATTTCGATTGCCAATAGCTGTTATCAGTTTTGTGAATTTAAGGGGCTAAAAGCCCTATTTGAAGCTAACTTACGATTTGGCCTAAAGCGTTGTAAAACTGCTATACAGGCTTGGAAAGATGACTGTAAACTGCTGCACCTCCTGTCCTTATTCAGCACTTAACCACGCACCTAAGCAAGCAACTGATCCCCAATGTCCACGCATACATTCCTCTGGCACGACTACGAAACTTTCGGCGTCCAGCCGCGGCGCGACCGCCCGGCCCAATTTGCGGCGATCCGCACGGATGCCGAACTGAACGAGATCGGCGAGCCGATCATGTTGTATTGCCAACCAGCAAATGACTTTCTGCCGGATCCGCAATCCTGCCTGATCACCGGCATCACGCCGCAGCAGTGCCTGGAACGCGGGGTCCCCGAATACCAGTTCGCGGCGCAGATCGAAAAAGCGTTTTCCGAAGCCGGCACCATAGGCGTCGGCTACAACACAATCCGCTTCGACGACGAGGTCACCCGTTTCCTGTTCTGGCGCAACCTGATCGATCCCTATGCGCGCGAATGGCAGAACCAGTGCGGCCGCTGGGATATCCTGGACGTGGTGCGCACCGCCTATGCCTTGCGGCCGGAGGGCATCCAATGGCCAGTCAACGACGAGGGACGGCCCAGTTTCCGCCTTGAACTGCTGACCAAGGCCAACGGCCTCAGCCACGAAGCGGCGCATGATGCGCTGTCCGACGTGCGGGCGACGATTGCGCTGGCGCGCCTGATCCGGCAACACCAGCCGAAACTATTCGATTTTTGCCTGGCGCTGCACAAGAAAGACCGCGCCGGCGCCGAAATCGGTTTGCCTGCGCCGCGGCCATTCCTGCATATTTCCGGCATGTTCCCGGCTGAACACGGCTGCCTTGCCGTCATGTGGCCGCTCGGCGTGCATCCGACCAACAAGAATGAAATCCTGGCCTGGGATCTGGCCTACGATCCGAGCGAACTGTATTCGCTCGATGCGGATACAGTTCGCACCCGCCTGTTCAGCAAATCGGCCGACCTGCCGGAAGGCGTGACACGGCTGCCCTTGAAATCGATACACCTGAACAAATCGCCGATGGTGATCAACAAGCTGCAAACCCTGAAGGCCGACAAGGCAGCGCAATGGGGCATCGATATTCCACTGGCCCTGAAGCACGCTGAAATCGCAGCACAAGCGCCCGATCTCAGCGGCCTGTGGCGCCAGGTATTCCAACGTCCGGACGAAGGCGCAAGTGATGTCGACGAAGACTTGTACGGTGGTTTTGTCGGCAACAACGACAGGCGCAAGCTGAATGACTTGCGCGCCATGACGCCGCAAAAGCTGGCGGCGGCGCGCATCAGTTTTGACGACCAACGACTAGAAGAGTTGGCCTTCCGCTACCGCGCCCGCAATTTCCCCGACACCCTGACCCCAGAGGAACAGGAACGTTGGGAAGAACACCGCGCCGCCCGCCTGTTCGACGGCGAAGGCAAGGCGCGCACGGTCGACATGCTGTTTGAAGAGATAGACAATCTGTCGGAAACGGCCGATGAGCGCGGCGAAGAAATCCTCGGCGCCCTGTATGACTATGCAGAGATGATCGCGCCGGCGCGCGAATAGAGATTTGCCGCTGGCTTGTTCCGCCAGGGTTATACATACAAAGCGGGGCCAGGATAATTTTCACTCGCACGAAAATTATCCTGGCCCCGCGTATCTTCATCTCCCGGGCGGCGTCCCGCTCGGGTCTCTTGTCAATTCTCTGCTTCTGTCACCTGCGGTTGCGCTTTCAGCTTCTGGATAAAATCGCGCATGGGCTGGTTGATGTCAGCGAACAACGGGTTGCTGCGATTTTTCAGCATCACTTCGGTGAACAGCTTCAAACCCAGCGCCAGCGAGGCTGCGGTGTCAGCGTCAAACTGGTTTTTGCTGCGTACCTTGTCGACGATCGTGAACAGGTCGTCGTGGTTGCCGGTTTCAAAACTGATCGCGGTATGGGTCGGCTCGCCTTGCTTTGGCGTTGCCAGATGCTCCAGGGTGATGCGGTAACGGTGTTCACGCATGGCTACTCCTTCTTTCAAACGACTTGCTATTGCCTGTTGCGGCGATGATGGCCTGTTTCAGATACGTTCGATTTTCACGGCTGCCAGGTCGATGGCGTCGACGATGGCGTGGATCTGATCCTGGCTGAGTTCGCCTTTTTCCAGCCTTGTATGCAATGCCATCCGAAAATTCTGGATCGCTCGCCGCAGTTCCGGCGCCGAACTGCCCGATGCGCGCTGCGCAGTTTCCAGGCGTTGCAGGGCCAGGGCCAGGGCTTCGCTGTTTTCAGCCAGGAACGCGCTGCCTTCCGCTGTGATGCGATACAGTTTCTTGCCGCCGGTTTCCGCTTCGATAGCCGTGTAACCCAGTTCTTCCAGCAATGTCAGAGTCGGATAGATCACGCCCGGGCTCGGGCTGTAATCGCCGCCGACCAGTTCTTCGATCGCCTTGATGACTTCGTAGCCATGGCGTGGCTTTTCTTGCAACAGCTTGAGAATGACCAAGCGCAAACTACCCTGCTCAAACATCCGTCCGCCGCGCCCGCCCTCGCGCCGGCCGCCGCGTTCAAACAGGCCGCCGCCGCGATGCTGCCGTTCATGACCTTGATGCATACGGCTGTGGTCGCAGCCTCTTCTATGTCCAAACATGTTTCTTCCTTATCTCATTGAATGAGATACTAAGATATATCTTAGAAATTGCTAAGTCAAGGAAATTTAATGCCCCGGGCGTATCTTGCGAAATCTTCAGCGCCCGCGTTTAGCCAGATATTCAGGCTGGAACATGCACATGCGGATGGCGTCGCGATACACACCGTTGATGAAAAACTCGCTTTTCAGCTCGCTTTCCAGGTCGAATCCGCATTTCTGGTAAATATGGATGGCCTTGTGGTTTTCCTTGTCGACATACAGGTAGAGCTTGTACAGGTTGAGCACGCAGAAAGCATATTCAATCGCCAGCCGGGTGGCGCGCTCGGCATAACCCTTGCCCTGGGCCCCAGGCGCGACAATGATCTGGAATTCCGCACGCCGGTGGATATGGGTAATCTCGACCAGCTCCACCAGCCCCACCATCTCGCCGTTGTCGCTTTCCAGGATGAAGCGCCGTTCGCTTTGGTCGTGGACGTGCTGGTCATACAGTTGCACCAGTTCGACATAAGCTTCGTAGGGCTCTTCGAACCAATAACGCATGATGTGGCTGTTATTGTCGAGCTGATGCACAAAGTGCAGGTCGTTACGCTCTAGGGGCCGCAGTTTCAGGCCCGGTTGCACTAGGGTAGTCATTGGTTTTCTTTCTTAGAGGACTTACGCAAAACTGCCCCGGCGGCGTTACTCCACCTAGCCGTACGCAGTACTGTCTTCGTCGTCAGGGTTTGGCAAGCTCGTTGCCGGGACGGTTTTGCGCAAGTCCTGGGGTTACAAAATTCCATGGTTGTGGTTCAAGACTGCGCGCGTTTTTGCGCCGCTTCCAGCAGGTTGAAATCCTGCGGGAAATCGTCCACCTGCACGCTGATATCGCCAAAGCGCGCAAAATCGTGCAAGACCTGCTGCTCGGCTTCCGTGATGTCGCCGCTGGCCGCTGCTGCCGCTACCCAGTACTGCATCTCGATCAGGCTTTGCGGCAAAGGCGGCAGCGTGCCGGCCTGGATCGCCGGCTTGAGCCGCGCTTCAATCGCATTCACCTGCGGGATCAGCTGGAACGCCAGCTCGCCGAAGGCATGCGGCGATTGCTCCGCGTTCGGCATGTGCATGCCGGCGGTCAGGCGGTCGCGGCTGTCGCCGTCGGTTTGCATGATCCGGGCTACCGTGCTGTCCAGCGCATCCGACGGCAGCTGGTAAGGCCGTCCGAAAGGAAAGGCGACAAAACGCAGCACGACTGCCAGCACACGGTTCGGGAAATTCTCCAGCACGCCCAGGTAAGCCTCCTGCGCCTGGTGCAGCGAATCCTGGATCGCCCAATGCACATAGGGCAAATCTTCCTGCGGCCGGCCGTCGTCCTCGTAGCGCTTGAGGACGCTGGACACCAGGTACAGCTGCGACAGGATGTCGCCCAGGCGGCCAGAAATTCGCTCGCGGAATTTCAGCGAACCGCCGATGACAAACATCGACATGTCGCTCAGCAGCGCGAACGCGGCCGACATGCGGTTGACCGCGCGGTAAAAATGCCGCAGCTCCCGCGGCGCCGCGCTCGGCGCGGCTGGCAGACTGCCGCTGGACAGTCCGGCCAGCAAAGTCCGTGAAAAATTGGCGAACACAAAACTGACATGCGCGAAGAACGCCTGGTCGAAATCGGCCAGGGCCTTGTCCTGGTCGGCCTCGCCGGCAGCCGCCATTTCCTTCAGCACATAAGGATGGCAACGGATCGCACCCTGGCCGAAAATGATCAGGCAGCGCGTCAGGATATTCGCACCTTCCACCGTAATCGCGATCGGCATCTGCTGATAGCTGCGCGCCAGGAAATTGTTCGGCCCCATGCAAATGCCCTTGCCGCCCAATACATCCATGCCGGCATTGACCAGCACCCGGCCGCGCTCGGTCACATGGTATTTCGAGATGGCGGAAATCACCGAAGGTTTTTCGCCGGCATCCACCGCCAGCGCCGACAGCCGCCGCACCGCATCCATCAGGTACAGGTTGCCGCCCATGCGCGCCAGCATCTCGTGGATGCCTTCGAACTTGCCGATCGGGATCTTGAACTGGTGGCGCATCGCTACGTAAGCGCTGGTGCCGCGCACCGCCAGCTTGGAAAAACCGACCGTCGACGACGGCAAGGAGATCGCCCGGCCGGCAGCCAGGCATTCCATCAGCATGCGCCAGCCCTTGCCGATCATGTCGCGGCCGCCGATCACCCAGTCCAGCGGAATGAACACATCCTTGCCGGAAGTCGGGCCGTTCTGGAACACCGCATTCAAGGGCCAATGGCGGCGGCCGGTGACCACGCCGGGATGGTTGGTCGGGATCAGCGCACAGGTGATGCCGAGGTCGGTTGTGCCGTCGGTCGTCAGCAAATGGTCCGGATCGTGCACCCGGAACGCCAGGCCCAGCACCGTCGCTACCGGCCCCAGCGTGATGTAGCGCTTGTCCCAGGTAATACGGAAACCCAGCATTTCCTGGCCGTCGTAGCTGCCCGTGCACACCACGCCGATATCCGGGATCGCCGCCGCATCGGAACCGGCGTAAGGACTGGTCAAGGCAAAACAAGGGATCTCCTCGCCGGCGGCCAGCCGCGGCAGGAAATAATCCTTTTGCACTTCAGTGCCGTATTGCAGCAGCAGCTCGGCCGGGCCCAGCGAGTTCGGCACCATTACCGAAATCGCCGCGGCCGAACAGTGCGACGACAACTTCATGATCACCTGCGAGTGCATGTAGGCGGAGAATTCCTTGCCGCCATACTGCTTGGGAATGATCATGCCGAGAAACCCTTTTTCCTTGACGAACTGCCAGGCTTGCGGCGACAGGTCCTGCCACACCTCGGTGCTTTCCCAGTCGCTGATCAGGCCGCACAGCTGCTCGACTTCGTTGTCGAAAAAATCCTGCTCTTCAATCGTCAGTTGCGGCGCCGGCAGTTGCAGCAGCTTGTCCCAGGCCGGCTTGCCGGAAAACAGTTCGGCGTCCCACCAGGTGGTGCCGGCTTCGATGGCGTCGCGCTCGGTCTGCGACATGCGCGGCAGGATGCGCTGGAATATTTTCAGTATCGGGCGGCTGAGCAAGGCGTAGCGCAGCGGCTTGACAGCGACAATCAAGGTCGGGATCACCAGCAGCAGCAACAGCAGTATCGCCGCCAGCGCGCCGATCCCGGCAAACCGGAAACCGCCCCCGATCCAGAGCAGAATGGCAAGCAGCCAGACCCAGGCGCTCGCGCGCAACTGCATTAATGCCATAGCGCCGACCAGCAGCGCTGCGATCCAATAGAACATGTTGACTCCCAATTTGGCGGTTCATCGTGCAACGCGTCTTGGCCACAACCGAGGCAGGACGCGCTCGCAATCATGAAGACAGGGGCAGGACTTTATGTGGAACGGGCAGCGCAGGCAAAAACCTTGCCTGATAAAAGGCTCGGCGACCCGGCGACCCGGTAATTCTTTAACCTTTGGTCACTTTTTGGCTAAGGAAAGTTCACGAAAAGCAAATTTAAATGTTATACAAAAATTATTTAATGTAAATATTTGACAATAAATAAGAGATGTCATATTCGTAATACGAAAGCCTTTGTAAATCTTTGTATCCGTTTGTCAACCTTACTATACAATCGCGCGTTACGTTGCTTGTAAACCTGCGCGCCATAGAAGAAAAACCCACAAAAACCAGGCCGCCGAACATAACAACCAATAACTCCTCGCCGTCATGGACACCTCGTCGCCAGCCCAAGCCAGCAAGCAGCCATCAACCCATATCAGACAAGTTACAAGAGCACACGCCTTTCATGAATAATTTAATGTTGATGACCGGTGCGACCGGCTTTTTAGGTGGCGCCAATGCAGTGGAGGCAATTCATCGTGGCCTAGGCAAGAATCTGCTGCTGCTGGCAAGGGCGGAAACCCCGGCCGCAGCGCACGCCAGGGTTATCGAAAACCTGCAGTTGCTGGGCGCGAGCGCGGCCGACGTTGCGCAAATCAGCGTCGAGCAAATCCTCTGCTGCGACTTGTCGGAACTCGACAAGGTCAGCGACGACCCGCGCCTGGACCAGGTATCGGTGGTGATCCATTCAGCCGCCCTGGCGACTTTCTCGAACCATCCTTTGCTCGAAACAATCAATGTCGGCGGCACTTTGGCGCTCGGCAAGCTGATGCACCGGCGGCCGGCCCTGAAACGCTTCATGTATATCGGCACCGCCATGGCTTGCGGCGAAGGCGCCGGCATCAATGCAGTGGTGAAAGAACGGATCGACCTGCCGCTCGGCGACGAACACCTGGTGGCCTATACCCGCTCCAAGGCCATGGGCGAAAAAAAATTGCGCGACACATATCCGGACCTGCCGGTGGTGTATGTCCGGCCGTCGATCATTGTCGGCCATACCGTTCTGGGCTGCGCCCCTTCGCAAAGCATCTTCTGGGTCTTCATGGTCTGGCAACTGCTGGGCGCACTGACTACCTCCCTCGACGAAAAAGTCGACGTGGTGCCGGTCGACTGGTGCGCCCAGGCCATCATCGACCTGGCCCAGAAAGAAACGCTGACGCATAACGTTTTCCATATCTCGGCCGGCCTCGGCTCCAGCGTATCGTTCCGCGAAATCGACCTGGCGCTGGCGGCGGCGCGCGGCATCGAACCGATTGGCGCTACCTACAAGCAAATCACGCCGGACGCCATCGCCACGTTGTTGCCGCGCATGCGCGAATGCGTGCCTGAATGCAATGACCGCCTGCTGTTGCGCGCGCTCAAGCTGTATGGAGCTTTCGCCGGCCTGAATTATGTATTTGATAATGAAAACCTGTTGGCCGAGGAAATCCATCCTGCCCCGCTGTTCACCGATTACATTGCGCTCTGCGTCGAGTCGGCAAAACATATCCCGATTGCCGAGCAGATGAAGTGGGACTTCAAGTAGATTTTTTACAATATCTCACAGTAGTTTTGCGTCTATATCCGTAGCCATTCCGTTAGAATTGCTTACTAAAGTCAACAGGGGAAGCAGCCATGAAATGGGAAGGCAATCGGGAAAGTGACAACGTCGAAGACCGCCGCAGCGACGGCGGTGGCGGCGGCGGTTTCGGCGGCGGCCGCTCCATCGGCCTCGGCACTATTGCGATTGCCCTGGTGGCTTCGTATTTCTTCGGCGTCAGCCCGAGCACCGTACTGAGCCTGCTCAGCGGCGGGCCGGTCAGCCAGCCGCAATCGCAGCAAGCTCCCAACCGCACCGCGCCGACAGCCGAAGACCGCCAGACCAAGTTCGTGCGCACCGTGCTGGCCGACACCGAAGACGTCTGGACCCAGATTTTCCGCGCCAACGGCAAGACTTATCCGGCGCCGACCCTGGTGCTGTTTTCCGGCGCCACGCAAACTGCCTGCGGCACCGGCCAGACCGCTTCCGGCCCCTTCTATTGCCCCGGCGACCGCAAGGTATACATCGACCTCAGCTTTTATCAATTGATGCAGCAGCGCTTCCATGTCTCCGGCGAATTTGCCCAGGCTTACGTGATCGCCCATGAAGTCGGACACCATGTGCAGAACCTGATGGGCATCATGGACAAGGTCAACAGCGCCGAACGCCAGATGTCGAAAGCACAGGCAAACGCCATGTCGGTGCGGCTTGAGCTGCAAGCCGACTGCCTGGCCGGCGTCTGGGCCTTCCACGCCAACCAGGCGCGCAGCATCCTGGAACAAGGCGATGTCGAAGGCGCCCTGAACGCGGCCACCGCGATCGGCGACGATGCCCTGCAAAAACAGGAGCAGGGATATGTGGTGCCCGATTCGTTCACCCACGGCACTTCGGCGCAACGGGTACGCTGGTTCAAGCAGGGCGTCAGCAGCGGCGAAGTCAAATCCTGCAATACGTTTGAAGTCAAAACGCTTTAGCGGCCGCATATCACCCTAAAATCACCCTATAACTGGACCAAGAAAATTCCATGACGATTGCCTACTGGTGCGTACTGATCGCCGGATTGATGCCGCTGTTTACGGTCGTCTTCGCCAAGCGCGGCCGCCCTGACTTTGACAACTCTGAACCGCGCGCCTGGATGGAGAAACAGTCGGGACTGCGGCGCCGCGCCGATTATGCCCACCGCAATCATTTCGAGGCTTTCCCGTTTTTTGCCGCCGGCGTGATCATTGCGCAGCAAGTGCATGCGGCGCAAAACATGATCAATCTGCTGGCGGTGTTATTTATCGTCGCCCGCGTCGTCTACACTGTCTTGTACCTGACTGACCGTCCGAGCCTGCGTTCGGCCGTGTGGGCCATTGCATTCCTGTCCGCGATCGGCTTGTTCGTGCTGGCCGGACTGACGCATTAAAAGTTATATCATGCAGCAGCAAGACACTATCCAACAGCTGCGCGAAGCCTTGAGCGCATTGCAGAACAAGGGCAGCACCGTGGCAACCCTGTGTCAGGCCTGGCGTGCGCAAACCGCGCTGCTGTCGGCGCTGCCGCCGCGGTTTGCCGAAGTCGCGGAAAATTTTCTCGGACGGCTGGAAGCCAGCAGCCTGTTCACCGAAGAAAGCTGCTCGTTCAGCCAGCAGGATTTGCTGGACCACCTGCACGTCTGGCTGGACCAGGCGCAGCTGGCGCTGAGCCGCACGGCCAGCGCCTGACATTTATTTATTTCATCGGAATACTATGCAACAACTGGAACTACGCCTCAACAGCGACTACGTCGAACTCAATCAACTGCTCAAGCTGACCGGCGTGTGCGACAGCGGCGGCGCCGGCAAGGCGCTGGTCGCCAGCGGCGTGGTTGCCGTCGACGGCAAGATCGAACTGCGCAAGACTTGCAAGATCCAGGCCGGCCAAAAAGTCACCATCGGCGATCTGCTCATCTACGTGCTGCCTCGGCGCAGCGGCGGCTGACCGTCGGATGGAAAATATCCTGGCGATCAGGGAGTTCTGGTTTGGCGACAGTCCCGACGATGTCACCGCAGCCAACCAGCAAGCCGGCCTGTGGTGGGGCAAAAACCCCGATATCGATCTGCAGATCAGGCAGCGCTTTGAAACGACCTTGCTGGCCGCCGAGAAAAACCGGCTGGCGGACTGGGAAAATACACCGCAAGGCGTAGTCGCCCTGGTGCTGCTGACCGATCAATTTCCCCGCAACATGTACCGCAATACGCCGCGTTCGTTCTCCTTCGATACGCTGGCGCGCGGCTTTTGCCGCAAGGGCCTGCAAACCGATTTTTATACGGCGCTGCGCCCGATCGAACGCCTCTTCCTGCACTTGCCGCTGACGCATTCGGAGCTGCTGCCAGACCAGGAACAGGCAGTGGCGCTTGGCACAGCACTGGTAGAGCAGGTTGCGGCCGGCGAGAAGGAATGTTTTGCCGGCTATCTGTCGTTCGCCATCCGGCATCGCGACATCATCGCGCGCTTTGGCCGTTTCCCGCACCGCAACCAGATCCTGCAACGGCAATCGACGCCTGCAGAACTGGAATTCCTGCAGCAACCCGGATCGTCTTTCTAAAACCCTGTCAGCTTTTACAAAGCGACGTTCAAGGGAATCTTCAGGTAACTCACGCCATTCTCTTCCGCCGCCGGCAATACGCCGGCGCAGATGTTGAGCTGGATCGAAGGCAGCATCAGGGTCGGCAAGGCCAGCGTGGCGTCGCGCTGGTTGCGCATGGCGATGAATTCGCTTTCGCTGATGCCGTCGCGCACATGGATGTTGTTCGCATGCTGCTCGGCGACTGTCGACTCGCAGGCCGGGCGCCGGCCGTCTGGCGGATAGTCGTGGCATACGAACAGCCGGGTCGATGGCGGCAAGCTGAGCAGTCTGCCTGCGGAGCGATACAAAGCGCTGGCGCTGCCGCCGGGAAAATCGCAGCGCGCAGTGCCGAGATCCGGCATGAACAGCGTGTCGCCGACAAACGCGACGTCCTGCCCTACCATGTAAGCCATGTCGGCCGGCGTATGACCCGGAACATGCAGCGCTTGCGCACGCAGGCTGCCGATATGGAAAACCTCGTCCGGCGCGAACAAATGGTCGAACTGGGTCCCGTCCAGTAAAAACTCCGATTGCAGGTTGAAGATTTTCTTGAATACTCCCTGCACCACCCGGATCTGGTCGCCGATGGCGATTGCACCGCCCAGGCGCCGGCGCAGGTAAGGCGCCGCCGAAATGTGGTCGGCATGGGCATGGGTTTCCAGCAGCCATTGCACCTTCAAGCCCTTGCTCTGCACGAATTCAATCACGCGGTCAGCCGCAGCGGTTGAGGTATGGCCGGCGACCGGATCGTAATCGAGCACCGAATCGATAATCGCGCACTCGCTGCCTGCCGCGGCATAAACCACGTAAGTAAACGTCGCGGTGTTCTCATCAAAAATGACTTCTATTTGTGGACTTGCCATCTATCTACATCCTCAACTTAACAATACGTAACTATATATAAATATATACAACATTGACAAATGCCTAATCCATCTTATATTATTAACAATCAAACAAGTAGCAGGCAAGCGGCAATGCCTGGATTAAACAGATAATTTCACTGGAGCAAAACAAGATATCGCGCGGCCGCGAGCCTGACCGCATATTGTTAACAGAATTGGTAAACCAAGGTCAATCCCTGACTTCTGTCAGTCCACCCAGGCGCCGGCAAAGCATCATTATCCGCGCCTTCCCGCCTTGCCATCTTTAACAGGCCGCCATCGCCGCCCGACAAACCGCATCCGCTCGCCAGGTTTCGGCCGGAAACAAGCAGATTCAGGCAGGTTCAAACAAGTAAGTAGTGCCACCCGCCCATCACGATGGAATCAGCACCTATGAACTTTAATCTCTTCAAGCATAACGACTCATTTTCAACTGCCAGTCAAATCGGACTGGAAGACTTGCCCGTCATCCTGGCCGCCGGCTACAAGTCGGTGATCTGCAATCGCCCTGACGGCGAAGACGGCGGCCACCACGTCGGCAGCAAGGAACTGGCCGCGGCTTGCGAAGCGCTTGGCCTGGCCTTCAGCTACCTGCCCGCCGACGCCACCCATCTCAGCAAAGAACACGGCGCGGCGCTGCGCCTGCTGCTGGCTGACATGCCGGCCCCGGTCCTGGCCTTTTGCCGCACCGGCAACCGCTCAACCAACATCTTCCGGCTGGCGAACCTGATCGACGCGCCGATCCAGGCAGCCGGCGCCGGCAACGACAAACTCAAGCAGTATGAAATCGTGATCGTCGGCGGCGGTTCCGCCGGCATTGCGGTTGCGAGCAGCTTGCTCAAGCGCGCCCCCAACGCCCAGATCGCAATCGTCGATCCCAGCAGCCAGCATTATTACCAGCCGGCCTGGACGCTGGTCGGACGCGGCATTTTCGACAGCAAAAAAACCGTGCGGCCGATGGCGTCGCTGATACCTGCGGGTGCGCAGTGGATCCCGCAAGCGGTGTCTGAATTCTTGCCTGACCATAACCGCATCCGGCTCGACAACGGCTGCCTGATCGCCTACCAGCAACTGATCGTCTGCCCCGGCTTGCGGCTGGCCTGGGAGAAGATAGAGGGCCTGGAACAAACTTTGGGTAAAAACGGCGTGACCTCGAATTACCGCCACGACCTGGCGCCATATACCTGGCAACTGGTGTCGCAATTAAAACAGGGCAAGGCGCTGTTTTCGCAGCCGGCCATGCCGATCAAATGCGCCGGCGCACCGCAAAAAGCCATGTACCTCTCGTGCGACCACTGGCTGCGCAAAGGCGTGCTGAAGCAGATAGAGGTCGAATTCAACAACGCCGGCACTGCGCTGTTCGGCGTCGCGGCATTTGTGCCGCCGCTGATGCGCTATGTCAAAAAATACCAGGCGCGCCTGGTGCTTGAATCGAATCTGGTCAAGGTCGACGGCCCAAACCGGCTGGCGTGGTTCGACGTCAAGGATAATGCCGGCGGCAGCAGCCGCCAGCAAAAATCGTTCGACATGCTGCACGCGGTGCCGCCGCAGGTTGCCCCGGATGCGGTGCGCAACAGCCCGCTGGCCAATGTCGACGGCTGGTGCGAAGTCGATCCGGCTTCGCTGCGGCACGTCCGATACAGGAACGTGTTCGCACTGGGAGATGTGTGCTCGACCGCCAATGCAAAGACTGTGGCGGCGATCCGCAAACAAGCGGTGGTGGTGGCAAGCAACCTGCTCGCCGCCTGCGCCGGCAAACCGCTGGACGCGCGTTACGACGGTTATGGCGCTTGCCCGCTGACGGTCGAAAAGGGCAAGGTGATACTGGCCGAGTTCGGTTATGGCGGCAAGCTGCTGCCGACCTTCCGGCTCGACCCGACCGTCGCCCGCCGCAGCGCCTGGTTCTTGAAGACTACCTTGCTGCCCTGGGTTTACTGGAAGCTGATGCTGAGAGGCAAAGAGTGGCTGGCGAAGTCCTCGGAATCCGCCGAGCATCCGTGATCAGCGCAATGCCCGCAGCAACCTTAAGCCGTTAAACACCACCAGCAGGCTCGCTCCCATGTCGGCGAACACCGCCATCCACAGGGTGGCTTCGCCGGTCAGCGCCAGCACCAGGAAGATGGCCTTGATGCCGAGCGCCAAGGTGATGTTCTGCATCAGCACCGTATGCGTCTTTTTACTTAAGCGGATGAAATCCGCGATCTTGCGCAAGTCGTCATCCATCAGCGCCACGTCGGCGGTTTCCAGCGCCGTGTCGCTGCCTGCCGCTCCCATCGCAAATCCGATATCGGCTTGCGCCAGCGCCGGCGCATCGTTGATGCCGTCGCCCACCATGCCGACGCAGCCGTAACGCGCGCGCAAGTCGTTGATGGCGTCGCGCTTGTCTTGCGGCAGCTGGTCGCCGCGGGCGTCGCTGATGCCGACCTGGGTTGCGATGGCTTGCGCGGTATGCGCATTGTCGCCGGTCAGCATGACCGCTTCGACTCCGATCGCATGCAGCCTGGCGATTGCCTCGACTGCGATGTCGCGCACCGTATCGGCTACCGCCAGGATGAGCAAGGGTTGCGTCGCCGAACACAGCACCACAGTGGTCTTGCCTTCGCTCTCCAGCGCCGACAGGCGCGCTTCCAGCGCAGGACTGCAGATATCCATCTCATGCACCAGGCGATGATTGCCAAGATAGAATTGGCGGCCGTCGATACTGCCCTGCACGCCGCGCCCGGTCAACGCTTCAAACGCGCCGACTTCAAACAGGTTTCCGGCATGGTCCAAGGTTTGCCAGTGCGCCGCTACCGCGCCCGATACCGGATGGTCGGAACGGCTGGCCAGGCTCGCGGCCTGGCGCTGCAACTGGTGCAGCAACTGAGGCAGCAGGCTGTCAGCGGCTGCCGGCTGCACCAGCTGCACGTCGGTGACGCGCGGCTTGCCCAAGGTCAGCGTGCCGGTCTTGTCCAGCGCCAGCGCCTTGATCTTGCGCCCCATCTCCAGGTACACCCCGCCCTTGACCAGCACACCGTTCCTGGCCGCTGCCGCCAGCCCGCTCACCACCGTCACCGGCGTTGAAATCACCAGCGCGCACGGACAGGCGATCACCAGCAGCACCAGAGCCTTGTACAGCCATGGATAGAACGCCGCGCCCATCAGCAGCGGCGGCAAGGTGGCGACCAGCAGCGCTGCCAGCACCACTACCGGGATGTAATAGCGTGCAAACTGATCGACGAAACGCTGGGTCGGCGCACGCTCGCCCTGCGCCTGCTGCACGCTCTTGATGATGCGCGCCAGGGTCGAATTGGCTTGCAGCGCGGTCACCCGATAGACAAAGGAGCCACGCTCGTTGATGGTGCCGGCAAACACCTGGTCGCCAGCCTGTTTTTCCACCGGCATGCTCTCGCCGGTGATCGCGGCCTGGTTGATGGTGGTCTGGCCTTCGGTCACCAGGCCATCGAGCGGCACGCGCGCGCCCGGCTTGACGCGGATCAGCGCCGCCAATGCCACCTCTCCTGTAGCGACCTCGCGCCACTCGCCGTCGGCGCCTTGCACCGTCGCCAGGTCCGGCGCCATCGCCATCAGGCCTTTGATCGCATTGCGGGCCCGGTCCAGCGACAAGGCCTCGATCATTTCCGCCAGCGCGAACAGGAAAATCACCACCGCTGCTTCCGGCCATTGGCCGATGATGGCGGCGCCTATCACCGCCAGCGACATCAGGAAGTTCATGTTGAGGGAAAAATTGCGCAATGCAATCCAGCCCTTTTTCAAGGTATCCAGGCCGCCGCTCAGGATCGCCACCAGCGCCAGGCCGATCACCAGCCATGAGCTGTCCTGGCCGCCGCTCCAGACCACCACCTCGGCGCCTACCGCGGTCATGCCGGAAAGCGCCATCAGCAGCCACTTCCTGCGGGATATCTTGAAAGCGCCGTCGCCGGCGGTCAGATCGACAGCGCCGGTCAGCGTATCCGACTTGAGCGCCGGCTCCAGGTCCAGCGTCTTCAAGGCGGCAACGATGGCGTCCACCGAAGCCAGGCGATGCTGGACCGTCAGTTCGCGCTGGATCAGGTTGAACTGCATGGCCTCGATGCCAGCCATGTTCTTGAACCTGTCGCGTATCAGTTTTTCTTCAGTCGGGCAATCCATCTTCTGGATCAGGAACACCGCCTGTTCCGCCCCTGCAACCAGCGGCGCGCGGCTGGCGGCGGATGCGCCCGCGTCTGCCTGCGCATGCTGGTGCTGATGGTCATGCTTATGGTCATGCTTATGATCGCGCTTATGCTCGTGACCAGGCTGGTGATCGTTGTGGTCGCGATGGT
This sequence comes from Collimonas fungivorans, assembly GCF_028292705.1. Classification (GTDB taxonomy): domain Bacteria; phylum Pseudomonadota; class Gammaproteobacteria; order Burkholderiales; family Burkholderiaceae_D; genus Collimonas; species Collimonas fungivorans_B. The sequence goes on from NZ_JAQGLV010000083.1 coordinate 21,670, forward strand.
TATCTTCGCAACGGCCCATGGCGTACTCCTTGATTCGGGTTTTGAGGATGCAATTGATTACTCCTTGCATATTTAAAACCCTGTAGCTACTATAAGGTCAAGGATTTATCTTGAAATAACCCGGGAAGAGCTGCCATGAGCGCAATTTCACTCAAAATCGGAGAGTTGGCCAGCCATGCCGGCTGTCCGGTGGAAACCATCCGCTACTACGAACGCGAGGGCTTGCTGCCGCTGGCGGCACGTTCGCAAAGCAACTACCGCTTGTACGGACAGGCGCATATCGAGCGCCTGCAGTTCATCCGCCATTGCCGCTCGCTGGACATGACGCTGGACGAAGTGCGCAGGTTATTGCAGTTTCGCGACTTGCCGGAAGACAATTGCGCCGAAGTCAACAGCTTGCTGGACCACCATATCGAGCACGTCGCCGACCGCATCAGCGAATTGAAGGCATTGCAGACCCAGCTCAAACAGTTGCGCAAGCAATGCCAGAAAACGCAAGCCGCCAAGGATTGCGGCATCCTGCAAGGCCTGGCCGATATGGAAGACGAAGCGCCGGCCAACCTTGGCAGCCATGGCGGCGGCGTCCATTAAACCGACAAGATGAATATTCACTCCGATGACCTGCGGATTTTTATCGCCGTGGTCGACAGCGGCACACTCAGCGCCGCCGCCGAACAACTGGGCCAGACCACGTCCGGCCTGAGCCGGGCCTTGTCGCGGCTGGAACAGAAACTGGCTACCTCGCTCCTCACGCGCACCACGCGCCGCATGGAGCTGACGGAAGAAGGCCATCTTTTCCTGGAAAAGGCGCGCACGATCATCGCGGCGATGGAAGAAGCCGAAGAGGCGATCCAGGTGCGTCACCAAAGACCGTCAGGACGCTTGCGGGTGGACGCTTCGCCGCCCTTCATGCTGCATTGCATAGTGCCGCACATCGCCGAATTCCGCAGCAACTACCCGGACATTACGCTGGAGCTGACCAGCAACGACCAGAACATCGACCTGCTGCAGCAGCGCACCGACATCGCCATCCGCCACGGCGCATTGCAAGACTCGATGCTGCATGCGCGCCGCCTCGGATCGAGCCTGCAGCACATCGTCGCCAGCCCCGAATACCTGCGCAAACACGGCACGCCGGCCAGTGCGGAAGAACTGAAGCAGCACCAGCTGATCGGCTTCACCCAGCCGGAATCGCTCAACACCTGGCCGCTGCGGCAGCAGCAGGAAGAAAACCTGGCGATCAGTCCGACGCTGCTGGCGTCCGGCGGCGAAACCATACGCCAGCTGGCGCTGCACGGCCTGGGCATTACCTGCCTGTCGGCGTTCATGGTGCGCGAAGATATCGCGCGAGGAACCCTGATCGACATCCTGGCAAGCCATAACAATGGCTACCGCCAGCAGATCCACGCGGTGTACTACAGGAACACCCAGCTGGCGCGGCGCATCACCTGCTTCCTCGATTTCCTGCAGCTAAAACTCTAGCCCCGGTTTTCACCGCGAACAATCTTCAGCCGGCGTGCGGCTGTTCGCTATCGAGATGCTCCATCATTACCGGCGCATAACGCTCGCCCGCAATTGCATCGGCCGGCACGGCCGACTCGATCCTGGCCAGGTCGCCTGCGCTCAGCTGGATATCCAGCGCCCCCAGCGATTCAGCCAGGCGGTCACGGCGGCGGGCGCCGACCAGCGGTACGATATCCGCGCCGCGCGACATCACCCAGGCGATGGCAATCTGCGCCATGGTCGCCTGCTTGTCGGCGGCGATGCCGCGCAAGGCGTCCAGCAAAGCCAGGTTGTGCGCCAGGTTGTCGCTGCTGAAGCGCGGGCTGCGGCCGCGGAAATCGCCGGGCGAGAATGTCTTGTCCTTGTCCCACTGGCCGCTGATCAGGCCGCGCGACAATACGCCGTATGCAGTAATGCCGATGCCTAGTTCACGGCACACCGGCAAGATCTCGGCTTCGATGCCGCGTGAGATCAGCGAATATTCAATCTGCAGATCCGCAATCGGATGCACCGCCTGCGCCCGGCGCAGGGTCTGTGCGCCAACTTCCGACAAACCGATATGGCGCACATCCCCGGCTTTCACCATGTCGGCGATAGCGCCCACCGTGTCTTCAATCGGCACGGCCGGATCGAGGCGCGCCGGGCGGTAGATATCGACATGGTCGGTGCCGAGCCGGCGCAAGGTGTAAGCCAGGGAGGTTTTCACTGCCTCAGGCCGGCCGTCGATGCCAAGCCAGTTGCCGGCCGGGTCGCGCATGGCGCCGAATTTGACGCTGATCTGCACCTGGTCGCGGTTGCGCGAGCGCAGCGCTTCCCGGATCAGCATCTCGTTATGTCCCATCCCGTAGAAATCGCCGGTGTCCAGCAAAGTAATGCCAGCATCGATGGCTGCATGCAGCGTGGCGATGCTTTCAGTTTCATCGGCTGGCCCGTACATATCGGACATGCCCATGCAGCCGAGACCGATGATGGAGGTTTGCGGGCCGGTGCGGCCTAGTTGTTGCACTTTCATGATGATTTCCTTGGTAGGTTTATCCGATCGCAGCTACAGGGAAACCCTCGCTGCCTTGGAAACAGTATTGCCCAGGCCCGGCCGTTAATAAATGGGAATAAAATGGTTTCTTTATTCGAAAATCACAAATAATCAAGGAAGCCATGGACCGTATCCAGACGATGGAAGTGTTCTCGCGCGTCGCCGAACTGGGCAGCTTCAGCCGCGCCGCCGAACAGCTGAACCTGCCGCCGGCAACCGTCACCAACGCCATCCAGGCGCTGGAGAAACACCTTGGCGCGCGCCTCTTGCAAAGGACCACGCGCAAGGTAACGCTGACCGATGAAGGCATCACCTACCTGGAGCGTTGCACCCGGCTGCTGGCCGAATTCGAAGATGCAGACACCCTGTTCCAGCGCGACCAGCTGCAGCCGCGCGGCGTGATCCGGGTCGACCTGCCGGAACGGCTGGCGCACACGGCGGTGATTCCTGCACTGCCGGATTTTTTTGCCCTGTATCCGAACCTGCAGATCAGGCTGAGCGCCACCGACCGTTTCGTCGACCTGGTCGGCGAGGCGGTCGACTGCGTGGTGCGCGTCGGCGCGCTCAGCGATTCAAGCCTGATCGCGCGCCGTATCTGCAACATCGAACAGATCAACTGCGCAGCCAAGTCTTACCTGGATCGCCACGGCCGGCCGCAGTCCTTGAAGGACCTGCAGCAGCACACGGTGGTCAATTATTTTTCCAGCCGCACCGGACGCGACCTTGGTTGGGAATATATGGAGGATGGCGAGCCGCGTTTCCTGAAGCTTCAGGGCCAGGTGTCGGTGGCCAGTTCCGAGGCCTACCTGGCTAGCTGCATCGCCGGCCTGGGGCTGGCGCAAATACCGCGTTTTGGCCTGGAACAGTTGCTGGCGAGCGGCGCCATGGAAGAAGTGCTGCCGGATTTCAAGCCGCCGCCGCTGCCGGTATCGGTAGTGTACGCCCACAACAAGCACCTGTCGCCGCGGGTGCGGGTATTTGTCGACTGGATCGCCAGGCTGCTGGCCGAGCGCTACGCCTGAACCGGCCAGGGCCGGTCCAGGCATGGTGCGTTAAGCCGCCGAGGCCTGCTGCGCAATCCACAGATCTATCTGCGTTTCCAGCATCTCCAGCGGCAAAGCGCCATTGTCGATGACGGCATTGTTAAAGCGCCGCAGGTCGAACTTGCTGCCCAGCTCCTGCTGCGCTTTTTCCCGCAAGGCCTTGATTTTCAGCTGGCCGATCTTGTAACCCAGGGCCTGGCCCGGATCGACGATATAGCGATCGATTTCGACCTGGTTGTCGTGCGGCGGATTGGCGGTGTTCACATTCATGTAGTCGATCGCCTGCTGCCGGCTCCAGCCCAGTGCGTGCATGCCGGTATCCACCACCAGGCGGGCGGCGCGGAACAGTTCATCGTTGAGATGGCCGAATTTCGAGTAGGGATCGGTATAGAAACCCATTTCACCGCCCAGGCTTTCAGCATACAGCGCCCAGCCCTCGCCAAACGCGACATACCAGCCAAAGCGCCGGAATTCCGGCAAGCCTTTGATTTCCTGGGCGCGCGCGGTTTGCAGGTGGTGGCCCGGCACCGATTCATGCAAGGTCAGGGTTTCCATTTCCCACTTGGGGCGCGAATCCAGCTTCGACAGGTTGGCGACGAAATAACCCGGCCGCGAGCCGTCCGGCGTTCCCGGTTCGTAATAAGCGCCGGCCTGGTTCTCGGCGCCTACTTCCGGCACCGGTTTGACATCGACCGGAGCGCGCGGAATATTGGCAAAAAAGCGCGGCAGCTGCGCCGAAGATTTTTTGATGATGTCCTTGTAACCGGCCAGCAAATCTTCCGGCTTGGTGTAATAGAAGCGCGGATCGGTATTCAGGAAAGTGATGAATTCCGCAAACGTTCCCTTGAAGCCGGTCTGCTGCATCACCAGCTTCATCTCACCCTGGATCCGCGCCACTTCCTGCAACCCGACGTCATGGATCTCTTGCGGCGTCATGCTGGTGGTTGTATTTTCCTTCACCTTGTACGCGTAATACGCCGCGCCGCCAGGCAAACTGGAGGCTGCTATGTTGTCGCGGCAGGCTGGCAGGTAGCTGTTGCTGATATAGGCCTCCAGCTTGCGGAAAGCCGGCGCCACGCCTTGATGCAGCAAACGTTGGCCTTCGCGCGCCAGGCTTGCGCGTTGCGCCGCCGGGATCGAGGCCGGCATGTCCTTGAACGGGATAGCCAGGGGACTGCTGTCGAGCTTGGCGACAAATTCCTGCAGTTGTCCGGGGACCACGCTCATCGTGACTTTGGGCGCTACCCAGCCGGATTTGACGCCTTGCTGCAATTGCGAGATCACGCCGTCGACAAACTTGGGCAAAGCGCGCAAGCGCCCCAGGTAATTGCGATAGTCCTTGGCAGTATTGAACGGCGTCTGCGCAACCAGTTGCGGAAAGTCGAACTGGACCCCGCTCAATTGCGAGATCGGCTCCGGGTTATAGGGATAAAACTTCGCAGCCTGGATGCTTCTCTGTTTTTCATAGATAAACAGCTCATAAGAAAGCAGGTCCTGGCCGCTCAGCTTGCTGCGGTCGATGCGCTCGGCTTGCAGCAGCATCTGCTGCTGGTGAGTATTGCCAGCCAGGCTGGCGGCCAGCGATGCATCCGACAGGCGGTCGTTATAACGATTGTCGCCGACCGCGGTAGCGAATTCGGGCGCATTGCGCATGCTCCATTGCCAGTCGCTGTCGAACAGCGTATTGAGTTGCTGCTGCGGTGTTGCCGCGTGGCCGAGCGGCGCCAGCAGCAGGCTAAAAAGAAAAAGGAATTTATTCATCCATGTCTCCGAAGATTAGCTCGCCATTCTAGCAAACTAAACAGGAAAAAGTTCTTGATGGAAATCCCCTGCCCGCTGCCCAGTTTCAGCCTGAAAAGCGGCATCAGGCAATGACAATCGTCTCGTCCGATTTACCGCGCGGCGCTGCCACCACCATGTTGCGGCCGCTGTGCTTGGCTTGATACAGGGCCTGGTCAGCGCGAGCTATCAGGCTTTCAAGGTCGTTGTCGCATTCAAAAGCCACCACGCCAAAACTGGCGGTGACATTGACCATCTCGCCGCCATCCAGCTGGAAATGGCAGGCGTCGATAGCGCAGCGCAATTTTTCAGCCGCGGCAAACCCTTGAGACAAGTCGATTTCGGGCAGCATCAGGAGGAATTCCTCGCCGCCGTAACGCGCCAGCAGGTCGACCTTGCGATGATGCCGCCGGCACAGGTCCGCTACTACGCGCAATACCTGGTCGCCAGCCAGGTGTCCGTGGCGATCATTGACGGCCTTGAAATGATCGACGTCCATCAAGATCAGCGTCAATTGCCGCCGGTAGCGCTGGGCAATGCCGAATTGCTGTTCGCCTTGCGCGAAAAAAGCGCGGCGATTCAGCAGGCCGGTCAGGAAATCCGTATCAGACGAAGTCCGCAATTGCGCGATCATTTCTTCGCGCTGTTTTTCCAGCCCGACCTTGGCCAGGCTGTGCGCCTTTAGCACATGGATTGCCCGCATCATGATGCCGATTTCATCGTCATGGCGCGGCATCGGGATTACCGTATCGAACCGTTCGTCGGCCAGCGATACGAACAGATCGGTGGCGTCAAGGATAGGACGCAAGACACGCAACCGTATCACTTGCATGAGCAGCACGAAAATAGCGAGAGCAACCACGCCCAGGCCGGTTACCGCCACCAGGAAAAAAGCGGCCTGCCTATTCTGGCGCCTGGCCTGCTGCAGCATTTCCGCCAGGACCAGGTCGCGCAGATGCGGAATTGCAGCCATTGTCGGCACATAGCGAACCACCATTTCGCGGGCGCTCAGACCGTAGTCTCCGGAACTGCGTCCGATTGCAAACAACTCGTTCAGGAAACCCAGGCCGGCGCCAAGATAACGATCGCGCATCGTATCCAGGGCAGCTTTCAAAACCGGATTATCCTGGTAAGGGCGCAATTGCAGTTCAATCCCGGAATACAACTGCTCGATCTGTCCCGACAGTCTGGAAAATGCGTAGATTTCCTGGGAGGTCAAAGGCCGCTGAGCGATCACCGGAGCAGTAAAGACAGTGCCAATCCGGCCAGCGATATTGCGCAAGCTGGAAGCCAGCAGTGCGCCTTCCAGGCCATCGCTAAGCTGCGGATCGGAACTGACGGCGACATCGGCCAGAGCAACGATTACCGGGGCAAAACCGCTGTCCGCACGGGTCATCATCTGCAGCACGGCGCCGACGGCGGCCATGTCGCGCTGCCGTTGCGGCAGAGCCAGCAGCAAGTCCATCTCTTTGCGCATCGCCGCCAGTATCTGCTCGGTCGACGCAACATGCGCTATCACCGGCGCCAGCTGTGGGATCGCCTGCAGTTGCAAGGCGCGGCGCAAGCTTGCCAGCGCCCGATCGCTCGCAAAGCGGGCCTGGTCCAGTCCTGCAAATTCCCTGGCGGCAGCGTCCGGTTCTTGCAGCAGCAGCGAATTGCCGGGGCCGCGCTCGGCCGCCAGCTTTTCTTCCACCAGCAGTGCCAGCTGCAGATTCCTGATGGAGGGCATGCTTTTTGTGCTGCGTTCGTATACGGCCCATTCGCTGCTAACGATCCGGCCGATCAGGACCAGGAAAAGCAGCATCAGCAAGATCGAAATCAGCCAGAACAAGCGATTGAGCGACATACGAAATAACATACGCCCCGACGGGAATGTAATACATTGTTTTTAATAGTTACAATCTATTTAAAACGAAATTTAAATAGATTATTCATTAAATGATCGTATCACACCTCGCAAAAACCACAACTTGCCGGGCTGTTCAGGCCTCCACGCTTATCTGCGTTTCCGCCTGCCCGTGCATCTGCAGCACGTCGCGGTAGAGACCGGCATAACTCTCCCCCATCACCCTGGCCGTAAACAGTTTCTGATAACGCGCTTGCGCCCGCGCACCCATGGTCCGCGCCAGTTCAGGGTCATCCCATAACTGCTGCATCGCCAGCCGGAAGGCATCCGGGTCGCTAGGGGGAACCACCAGGCCAGTTTCGCGATGGTTGTTGATATAACTGGTGCCGGTGCCGATCTCGCTGGAAATCATGGGCTTGCCGTACATCGCTCCCTCCAGCAGGGAGATGCCGAACGCTTCCGAACGCAGGTGCGACGGGAACACAATGGCGTAGCACAGCTGCAGCAACGCGACCTTGTCTTCATCGTTGACAATGCCGAGGAAGATCACATTGCGCAAGCCCTGCTCCTCGACCCGCTGCTTCAGTTCCTGTTCAATCGGCCCGGCGCCCACGATCACGATCGGATAATCAGTGCCGCGCGCTGCGTCCAGCAGGATATGCAAACCTTTGTAATAGCGGATAGCACCCACGAACAGGAAGAAACGCCCGCCGATCTCCTTTTGCCATTTCTCCGTCACGGCCGCCGATGGCGTCGGATAGTTGCTCTTGTCGAGGCCGATGGGGATGACCTGCGTCTTGTCCTTGTATCCCGCAAGCACCGAACTGGTCTGCAGGTAATTCGGAGAGGTGGCGACGATCGCGTCGACACTGCTCAGGAAGCGGTGCATCAGCGGCCGGTACAACTGCAACAGCGTCTTGTGGCGCATGATGTCGGAATGATAGGTCACCACGCTCGGCTTGTTCATGCGCGTGACAAAGTGGGCCAGGTCCATGAACGGCCACGGAAAATGGTAGTGCACGATATCGACTTCCTCAGCAAGCTGCGAGAAACGCTTCAGCGCGGACAACGAAAAGCCGGTCGAAGCGATCTGCAGGTCAAGCTTGACCCTGTGCACCTTGTGACCGTCGTACATCAATTCCGCCGGATCGGGATTATCGCTCAGCGTCAGCACTTCGCTCTCGATCCCGCTGGCCGGCGAACATTTGCACAGCTGATAAATGGTTTGCTCGATCCCGCCGTACGATTCCGACTGATAGGTCTTGTAAAAATGAAGAACCCGCATTGTCTACTCCTCTCGTAATCTGCCCCATCTTCCTTTGCAACCAGAAGTGAAAAGCCATTTTTTATCGGCGCGGACTGCCTGCGCCAACAACAACCGATATTACTTAGCCATTCGCCGCCTGCCGGTAAACTTCAGCAGTAATGGCTGCGCATTTTCGCCAGGAAAATTGCACGGACCGCTCCAGACCCGCTATGCGCTGTCCCATCCAGGCTTTGTCGTCTTCCAGCAAGCGGCGCATCTGCTCTGTCAGCCCATCCTCGTCCCGCGGGTCGACATAGGCAGCAGCAGCCCCCGCCACCTCCGGCAGGCTGGCGCAATCTGACGCAATCACCGGCGTGCCGCTGGCCATTGCTTCCAGTACCGGCAAACCGAATCCTTCATACAAAGAAGGGAACACCATGATCTTGGCCGCCGCCGTGACGCATGCAAGGTCCGCCTGGTCCAGGTAACCTGCCAGGCGCACATGGCCGGCGCTGACCGCCTGCGCCAGCACGCCGTCCAATTCTTGCGCCTGCCAGCCTGGCATGCCCACCACCAGCAAAGGGAAACGCTCGCGCAAAGGCGCAGGCAAACGCGCATGCGCCTTGAGCGTCAGCAGCAGGTTTTTGCGCGGCTCCAGGGTACCGACCGACAGGATAAAACCGCGATAAGCCAAACCCAGATTATTGAGACGAACCGACAGCTGCTGCTCCACCCTCGGCTGGAAGACGGCAGAGCTGGCAAGCGGTGCCACCACCACTTTTTGATCCGGCACGCCGAAATGTTTCTTGATTTCCCGTCCGATGAACTCGGAATCCACCAGGATCCGGCTGACGCGCGCCAGTGCCGACGGCAGCCTGCGTTCGATTTCTCTCAGGCGATCTTTAGGCTGTGTTTGCGGAAAATGAACATGCGTCAGATCGTGCACGGTCATCACCGTCGGTCCGTTGAAATTGAGCGGCCACAAGCTGGGTTCGTGGTACACATCCGGACGCAGCGTATGCGCGCCATGGTTAAAGCGCCGCTGCTCAAGCATCCGGCGAAAAACATAGGCGCCAGGCAAGCGCTTGGCCATGCCGGCCCAGCGCGAATAGTCCGGCATCGGCTCGCTCACCAACTCATCCTGCCAGCGCAAGCCGTTGAAATATTGCATTCCAATGTCAGGCGTTTGCTGCAGGGCCTGCGCCAGCTCGGCAACATAGTTGCCGATGCCGGTGCGGGGCGCCAGCAGGATCTTGCTATTCAGGGCAATGTTCAATTTCATGAAATTCACTTTGCGTATGCTTTTGCGTTTGTACCTGGCGCACGACCCGCTCTACCAGCTGGCGCGCCGAATCTTCCCAGTTGAGCCAGGACCAGTGCGTCATGTGCCGCGCCGCCGGGAAAACGCCGCTGTCTTCAAATTGCAGTATCTTCTGGGCCAGCGATGCTGGCTGGTCCAGGTCAAAATAGCTGACAAATTCACCGCCGATCTCGTGAAATACGGGGATATCACTCGCCATCACCGGCAAACCGCGCTGCATGGCTTCCACCAGCGGCAAACCGAAACCTTCTACAAATGATGGGAAAACCAGCGATTTGGCATGGCTATAACAATATTCCAGTTCGACGTCGCAGAGGTCGTTGAACATGAACAGGCGCCGCTTCAGCTGCGGGTGATTTTTTACACGCTCGATCAGGCGCTCGTTCTTCCAGCCTATGCGGCCGATAAAACACAATACGACATCGCTGCCGTCCCGCCACAGCTGCTCAAAGGCATCCAGCAAGTAAGCATGGTTCTTGCGCGGCTCGATGGTGCTGACCATCAGGTAAATGGAAAGGCCGGAGCCGAACAATTTTTCCACGGAGGAGCGCACCGATTTATCGGTATGGACCTGGTCAAGTTCCGATCCCAGATGGAAGAAATCAAACCAGCGGCGGTCGGCACGCTCGCTGCCAAGCCGACGCCTTACCTCGCTGTTGACTTCATCACGAATGGTGCCCGATATGGCAATGAAACCGTCCGCCGTATTTGCAATCCATTCGAACCAGCGGTCGAACACCTGCACCAGCGGACCGTCACAAAACTGGGGATGGGTCAACGGAATCAGATCGTAGATCACCGACACGATGGATACACCCTGCCGCTGCAGCTTCTCGGCTACGGGGAAAAAATCGGCGTGCCAGGATGAATCCAGCAACACCAGGATATCGTCGGGGCGACATGTCATTTCAAAGGCGCGCGGCTGCACTTCGATTTTTTCCAGGAGCCGCTCGGTCAGATACAAGGGCACCGTGAACGAAAAACTGGCCAGGCGGCATAGCACGTACGTCACCCGCTTTATATTATGCGAGGCGCTCCATGGCCAAAACCGCAGTAAGCGCGAGTGGACCAGCCAGTAACGATTACGCACCTGCACCAGCTTCTGCGCCAGCTTTTCCAGTTTCTGCTGCAGCCGGCTGCGCCACTCATCGGTATGTTTCGGTGCCAGCTGCCTGACTTCAAGTATCTTGCCATCCTTGAATATGACGGGAATGCAAACCGCCTCGTCCTGCACCCGCGGCAAATGATTGATGATATTGCGCACGACGCGCTGTATCCCGGAATTCATTTCGGGATGATGGAAGACATAAGTACATTCGATCAGGAGTCTGGTCATGCTGCTATGCCGTCCTTGCTGGCGCTGCCGAGCGACCGCACTATGGCTACTTCAGGTTCCAGGAATGCGCAGCCGACAAAATCGGGGCGATGCGTATTGACCACGTGGAAAATGACGCTGTAGTCGCGCCATTCATAGTTGGTGTCAAGATGGGAATCGACCCGCGACAGGGAAATCGAAATCGCATAATTCCCCTTGCCGAGGTCCATCGCAAAGCGCCAGCGATAAACCAGGTCTTCCCCCGCCCGCAAATCGGTCTGCGGCTTGTTGAGGCGATGGGTATTGATGCCGAATACGGCATGCCCGAGCTTGTCCGTGATCAGGTAGCCCATCACCAGCCGCGGCACTTCGGAGTTGATCGCAACCCGGACTTCCAGCGTAACCTGCGCGCCGACTTCAACCACGTCGACTTCCCTGCCCTCGTCGTCCAGCAGCCTGACCTCGGCAACGCTGGCCTGGCCGGTTCCGGAGATGGTCCGCAATTTTCCGTCGGCCAGGCGCTCTTGCCTGACAGTGCTGCGGTCGCGCTCAGCCATCATGGCATTGTAGAAGTCCATCACCTCCACCGGATTGCCTTGCATTTCCAGCCGCCCGCGATTGAGCAATATGGCGCGGTCGCAAATGGTCTGGATGGCGTAGCGATCGTGCGACACAATCAGCAAGGTAGTGCCGGCGCGCCGAAATTCCCGGATCCGTTCAAAACTCTTGTGCTGGAAATAAGCATCGCCGACGGATAGGGCTTCATCGACAATCAGCACATCCGGCCGGCTGGCGGTCGCAACGCTGAACGCCAGCCGCATCTGCATCCCGCTGGAATAAGTCCGCACCGGCTGGTCTATGTATTCGCCGATTTCGGCGAAGGCCTCGATAGCCGGCATCAGCGCTTCGATTTCTTCTGCTCTCAGGCCCTGCAGCTGGCCAGCCATGATGGCGTTCTGCCTGCCGGTAAAATCCGGATGAAAACCCATGCCGAGTTCCAGCAGCGCCGCCACCCGTCCCTGGATGTCGATGCTGCCGGTGGTGCTCTGGGTAGTCCCCGCGATCATTTTCAGCAGTGTGCTCTTGCCGGCGCCATTGACGCCGACAATGCCGACAGCCTCGCCAGCCGCCAGCTGGAAATCGATATCCTGCAAGACCCAGTGCAGCTGGTGCCGCTGCCGGGAAAAAGGCAACACCCATTCCGCCAGGCGCGCCCAGCGCCCGTCGTATGTCTTGTAGGCCTTGCCCAGACCCTTAACTGTAATCTTGCCCATCATAGTTCATCCACCATTTCGCCGACATGCCGGCGAAACAGCTGCAAACCGATGACACACAGCGCCACGCTCAGCAGCATCACTGCCCACAGGTCGCTCCATAGCGGCCATGCGCCGCTGACGAAAATCCCCTGGTAGGCAACCATCAGCGCAGTCATCGGATTAAATCTGAGCATGCCCCGCACTCCCTCAGGCAGGGTCGAGACCGTATAGACAATCGGGGTAAACCAGAACCAGAACTGCAGCACGATGCCGAACAGCTGGCCGACGTCGCGGAAAAAAACGTTGAGCACGCCGAGCACAATGCCGAGGCCGATAGAAAACAGAATCTGTATCAGCAGCAGCGGCAGCACGCCAAGGAATGCCCAGCCGGGAAAATTTCCGGAGACAAGCAGGAACCCCAGGAACAGGCCGAAAATGATGGCAAAATTCACGCCCGCATTCAGCACCGTGATGATCGGCAGGCAGATGCGCGGAAAGTTCAGCTTCTTGATCATGTTGCCGTTTTCCAGGAACACGTTCTGCATGCGCGATACGGTTTCAGTAAAGAATCCCCAGGTCAGCAAACCGGCGCACAGATAAATCCCGTAGGCAAACTGGCTGCTGGCGTTAGGCAGGCGCGCATGCATCAGCTGCGAGAAAATCACCGTATAGACCACAATCATCGCCAACGGATTGAGCACCATCCATAGCGCGCCCAGCATCGAATTGCGATAACGCGACTGGAATTCGCGCTTGACGCTGCCGAGCATGAAGCCGCGGTAATGCCACAGCGAGCGCAGCATGGTTTGGTTTTTTGTCTGCATCTGCATTTTCAACATGGCTTGCACCTGCCATATTTATCGTCAAAACGCACGATGTCGTCTTCGCCCAGATAGGCGCCGCTCTGCACCTCGATCATCACCAGTTCCAGCAAACCCGGGTTTTCCAGGCGATGTTTGGTGCCGGCAGGGATGTAAGTCGATTCGTTGGTGTTGATGTACATTTCCTGCTCGCCGTTGACCACCTTGGCCATGCCATGCACCACCACCCAGTGTTCGCTGCGATGATGATGCATCTGCAGCGAGAGCGATGCGCCTTGCTTGACGACGATGCGCTTGATCTTGAAATTCGGTCCTTGCTCCAGCAGGGTATAACTGCCCCATGGCCGGAACACGGTGCGATGCAGTTTATAAGTGGCGTGCTCCGTGCTCTTGAGCTGATGCACGACTTTCTTCACGTTCTGCACATGGTCCGGATGCGCGATCAACAGCGCGTCAGGCGTATCCACCACGATCAGGTTGTTGACGCCGACTGTCGCCACCAGGCGCTGTTCGGAATAGATGTAGTTGTTTCGGCTGTCGATCAGCACGGCTTCGCCGAGCACGCGATTTTCCTGTTCGTCAGGTTCCACCAACTGCCGCAGAGCGCCCCAGGAACCGATATCGTTCCAGTCGAAATCGGCCGGTATCACCGCCACCCGGTCGGAACGCTCCAGCACCGCATAGTCGATTGAGATGTCTTGCATCGCCATGAAGCTGTCGCTGTCCAGCTCCTGCAGCAAAACGCCGGCCGACGCGGCGGCCGGGCTGGCCTCGATGCATGCGGTAGCCAGCGCCAGGATTTCTGGCGCATGCCTTTCCAGTTCGCTTAAAAAGGTCGACACCGAGAAACAGAATATGCCGGCGTTCCACAGGTGCCGCCCGCTTTCGACAAAACCGGCGGCGCGTTCGGCATCCGGCTTTTCTATGAAACGGCTTACCTGCGCCGCTCCGGCGCTATCGATCTGAGCGCCGCATTCGATGTAGCCGAAACCGGTTTCCGGCGTCAATGGGCGGACCCCGAACGTCACCAGGTAACCTTGCTTGGCGACTTCCACCGCATGATGCACGGCTTCGGTAAAACACTCGACATCCTTGATCAGATGGTCGGCCGGCATCACCACCATGATGGTGTTGTCGCCATGCAGGGCACGCAACGACAGCGCAGCGACCGCAATTGCCGGCGCGGTATTGCGGCCGGAAGGTTCGAGGATGAAATGCGGGCGATAATGCGTGCCCAGGTCGGCCGACACGAATTCGTCCTTGCTCTGGAAATAATAGTCCCGGTTCGTCACGCTCAGGATATCGCCGCGGATGCCAAGCTGGGCTACCCGCTGGTAAGTCTTTTGCAGCAGGCTTTTGCCATCCGGGAGTTTGATGAAGGGTTTCGGGTGTCCTTCCCGCGACACCGGCCACAAGCGCGTGCCGGCGCCGCCCGAAAGCACCACCGGAACGATGACTGCCGTTGCTGTCAATGGAATGCCGGGTTCTGGCGTAAGCATCTTCATCTCCCTCTTATTCTTTAGCTACGCGACGCATGTCTGCATCGACCATTTGCTGCATCAGCTGCACCAGATTGGTTCTTGGCTTCCAACCCAGCTTGTCGTGCGCTTTCGCCGGGTTGCCGAGCAACACATCCACTTCGGCCGGCCGGAACAGCTGCGGATCGATCACCAGGTAGTCTTCATAATTCAGGTCAAGATGAGAAAAGGCGATGCGGCACATTTCACGCACGCTGGTGGTAACGCCGGTGGCGATCACGTAGTCGTCGGCCCGCTCTTGCTGCAGCATCAGCCACATCGCTTCGACGTAGTCGCCGGCAAATCCCCAGTCGCGCTTGGCGTCGATATTTCCCAGCCGCAGTTCCTGCTGCTTGCCGAGCTTGATCCGCGCCGCTGCATCAGTCACTTTGCGCGTAACGAACTCGATTCCGCGCAAAGGCGATTCATGGTTGAACAGGATGCCGCTGGAGGCATGCAAGCCAAAACTCTCGCGATAATTGACGGTAATCCAATGACCGTAGAGCTTCGCCACCCCATATGGGCTGCGCGGATAGAACGGGGTATTTTCGTCCTGATGTTCGGCCTGGATCAGGCCGAACATCTCGCTGGTGGATGCCTGGTAGAACCGCGCTTCGGGACTGAACTGACGGATCGCTTCCAGCATGTGCGTGACGCCCAGGCCATCCACCATGCCGGTCACTACCGGCTGGTTCCAGGAAGTGCCGACAAAACTCTGCGCTCCCAGGTTATAGATTTCGTCCGGCCGCGACTGGCACACGGCGCGGATGGCGGAAGTTGCGTCGGCCAGGTCACCCTCGACAAACTGCAATTTTTCCAGGATGCCCAGTTCGCGCAGGCGCCATAGGGTGTCGCTGCTGCGCCGCGCCAGCAGGCCGTACACCTTGTAGCCCTTGTCAAGCAGCAGCTTGGCAAGATAGGCGCCGTCTTGCCCGGTCACGCCGGTAATCAATGCTGTTTTTGTCATTGCCTCTATCTCCATGTGTCTGTTCTGATTTTTCCGCTTATTTTTTCCGTCACGCGCGCGGATGAAGTTGAGCTGCAGTCTCCGCTGCTACCCTGCTCTCCCAGTCCGACAGGACATTCAGCAAAGTCTGCTGCATGGGAATGCCCGGTTGCCATGCCGTTGCCTGCGCGATTTTTTGATTGCTGCCCTTTACCCTGCGCAAATCCGAAGGCCGCAGCCGTGCCGGATCCTGTTCGATTTGCGCATCGATCTCGGTCAGGTAGAGCATGCTGGCGATCAGGTCGCGGATCAGATATTCCTTGCCTGAGCAGACGTTGTAGGTTTCTCCGTTCAGGCCATTTTCCAGCAATGCCAGGTAGGCGGAAATGACGTCTTCGACATCCAGGAAGTCGCGGCTGACATCAACGTCGCCCACCAGTATGCGCGGCTCCTGCAGGCCCTGGCGGATGCGCGCCAGCTGCCGTGCAACGCTGGAGATCACGAAATCTTCGCGCTGTCCCGGGCCGATATGGTTGAACGGCCGCGCCACCAGAATGCACCATGGCTGGTTGCAGCTCCATTGATAACAAAGCAGTTCGGCCGCCGCTTTGCTGACCGCATAAGGATTTTGCGGACGCACCGGCAACTGCTCGCTGATCGGCAATAACTCAGGATTCACCTTGCCATATACGTCGCCCGAACTGACGTAAAGGAAAGTACCGTTGAAACCGTTGCGCTGCAGTGCCTGCAGCAGGTGCAGCGTTCCTTTCAGATTGACGTCCAGGGTATGCGCCGGATCGCGGAACGCTTCCGGGATAAAGGTTTGTCCGGCAAGATGGACCACGGCATCCGGACGCGCCTGCTGGATTACCAGGTCCAAAGCCGCCGGCTCCAGCAAGTCATAAGGACTGTCGGCCGATACCAGCTCCCAGCCATGCGCAGCGGCGATATGTCCGCGCATGCGTTCAAAGGCAAGGCCGACAAACCCTGATTGCCCGGTAACAAATAGTCGTTTCATATGCAACCGCTCCTTTGCTGTCTGCTCAATGCCACGCCGCGCTAACAATCATGGCTTGCGTGCAATGATGACCTGGCTTTTCGGCATGAAATCGTTCAATGCCTGCCTCACCTGTTCGCCATTTGGCGTGTCCATCAGCGCTTCCCACGTTTTTGCCCAGTTATCCAGCAAGGGATGGCTGGCATTGTTCAGGTCTACCTTGCATATCCAGAAAAACAGCCACCAGACTGACCAGTAGAAGCCGTAGTATTCATGCCGTTCGATCACCAGGCCGGCATCTGTCACCATCTTTTCAAATTCGTCGCGCTGGATAATGCGGATATGGTTCGGCTTCTCGAAATACGAAGCCGGAGCCACGCCCTTCTGCAAAGTCTCCTGTACCGGATCCGGCACCGACAGCAGGTATTGCGCGCCAGATTTTCCAACCCTGGCCAGTTCACTCAAAAACTGTGCGGTATCGTCGACGTGCTCCAGCACTTCCATACAGATCACCGTGGTCGCTACGCCGTCTTCCAGCAACAAGGGATTGGCGTCGCCCACCAGCCCTTGCACCAGCCGCGCCGGCGTTTGCGCCAGACGCTGTATGGTGGATTCCACCTTGTCCGCATCGATGTCGGCCACGATCACATGCGCACCGTGGTTCGCGCAGAACAGCGAATTGCCGCCGTCGCCGCAGCCGATATCGAGCACCACATCTTCAGCGCTGATAAAAAATCCGCGATACAGCTCGCTGCTTTTATGCAGGTACCAGCCGCTCGCCAAGGCATCGCGCAAGCCTATATGAAAGGAATCGATCGCGGCGGCAGGCGCCGGAACCGATACTGCCGGGGCCGGGGCCGGCGTCACCGGAACTACCGTTTCCGTTTTTCGAACGCCAAAAAACTTTTTGAACATGTCTCGCATACTATTTTGCTTTCACTGTTATCGATGGACGCTTCCTGATGCAAGTGAACTACGTCTGGAACTGGAGCCGGGGCTTGCTCATCTGGTCGGCAATTCTTTTACCGCGCGCACGCAGGGGGATTTCAATAAAACGATAATTAAGTTCGCTCAATGCCAGCAGCAGCACCAAGGCCGTAAATACCAGCCTGGCATTGTAGGTTTGGTCAAAAACGGTATCCACGGGGGCGATCCAGTACCAGATCTGGCGGCTCATGAGATAGGCCGGCATGTGTATCAGATACAGCGCATAGGAACGGCTTCCCACCCAAAGCAGCACACGTTTCAAGGGATTGCCTGGCATCAGGTAATCCGCGTCGTAGGAGGCGATCCATACCAGCGCGACGGAGAGCAAGGCGACGATACCAACCCAATAACGAAAATCCTGATACTGCTCCGAGCCGATCACAATCAGGCCGCCCGCCAGGACTGCGAGGATGACAAAACGCATCCAGTGGCGCTTTTTGAGAAAAACCGGTTCCAGCCTGCGATAGCTGTCGCGCGTGCTCCAGATTGCCAGCAGCACGCCTAGCAAAAGCGCATCGGATCGCGTCATCATCAACAGCAATGACTGATGTCGAGATGCAAAAAACTGCAGCGCCACCAGCACAATCAACACACCCGAAAGCCAGCGGCGGCAGAGGAAGACGACAATCGGCAGCAACAGGTAAAACTGCTCTTCCAGCGACAGGCTCCAATACGGAAAAGCCGGACCAAGTTCGTCATGGCCGAACTTGAAAACCAGGCGAAAATTTGCATAGTTGAAAATCCCCGCAAGGCTGCCATCCAGGTTTGCCTGCAGCGAGCCGAATATGCCGGATTTCCTGAAAACCACCGCCGCCAGCAACAGCAGCGCCAGCCAGAGCCATGCGGAAGGCCACAAACGCCAGGCGCGCCTGACCCAGAACTTGGCCGCCACGGCAAAAAAACCCTGCTGGTCCTGGCTCTGGCCAAGCCGCGGAATCAGGTCCCTGGCAATGACAAAACCGGAAATCGCAAAAAACAGGTCAACTCCGGTCCAGAATCCGAAATGGCGATAGATATAGTCAAGGAAGTCGCTCGGTTGTCCCATCAAGTTGAATCGCATATGCTGGAACAACACAAAAAGCACGGCGATTCCGCGCAATAATTCGATGTCTTTAATCCGATGGTTCATATGCGATCGGCTCCCGATAGCTACGGTCCAGTTTGCGGGCGATGATCGCCAGGCGCATGATCTTGCTGCCAGCGGTCAGCTGGGCACAGCCGGCCGACAAGGATTTTCTTCATACGCCGACCTTTTCCACCATCTTGGCAACGCCGTTGCCATTCATCCGCGGATGGTTCGCAAAGAAAGCAAGCAAGCGC
The DNA here is from genome assembly GCF_028292705.1 of Collimonas fungivorans. Classification (GTDB taxonomy): domain Bacteria; phylum Pseudomonadota; class Gammaproteobacteria; order Burkholderiales; family Burkholderiaceae_D; genus Collimonas; species Collimonas fungivorans_B. The sequence goes on from NZ_JAQGLV010000083.1 coordinate 40,600, forward strand.
TCTCTGGTCACTGCATGCGAGCAATGCCGCTGCAAGCGCCGTACTGCGTGTTCCGCCATTTGCCAATATCTGTCCGGATCCTGCTTGGCGACGCGATAACTGTCCTTATAGGCGGTAAGCAGAGTGCCCCAGTCTATGCGGTAACGCAGGGTGCGGTATGCCTGGCGCGGATCATGCGGCCAATGGCTGGGCTCCGTGCTGGAGTCCAGCACAAAAGCATTCTCGTTATCGATATAGTCGGCCATCGCGGTGTTGCGCGGCGCAATAGCCGGCTTGCCGCAGGACATGAACTCCATCAAAGGCAGGCACTGGCCTTCGCCATGCGAAGTATTCAGGATGTAGGTCGTCGCAGACACCAGGCTCTCGTAGTCGGCATCGCTCAGGTAGCCGTGGATCAGCAGGATCCGGCACTTGAACGGCGTCAGCTTATAGACGTTCTCGAGCAGGTTGTCGATGCCGATGCGGACATCGTGGTGGGTCAGTTTCAACACCAGCGTGGCGTCTTCGGTATCTCGGAACGCCCAGCAGAAGGCGCTGACCATGTCGTACCAGTTCTTGCGTCCGTCATACGGATTGAAGACCGAGGTATACACCACGCCGCCGATATGGACCTTGACCGGCTCGCGCCGGGCCAGCGCCGGCGGCCGCACCAGGTTCGGCTTGGGATCGCGCCGGCGCGGTACGCTGTAAGGAGAAAGATCGACTGTGCGGCTATCGATCACGGTGCCGGCGACGTGCAGGTCGACACCGTCTGGATGATTGGCAATCGACAGTCTTTTACGTATCGCGGCAAACCTGTCCCAGACCGGCGCCGGGATAGACGCTACAGGGAATTCCGGCGTCATCGCCTGCCGCACCGAATCGGCGGTAAATACCGAGTGCGTAATCGCGCCACCGACTTTATCGAACACATAACGCCAGTCATGCCGCGGCTCGCCAAACCAGGTTTCATTGGGCAGCGTGCTAAATTCCCAGGCAAATACCGGGATAGTCGGACAGGCCAGGTCGACCACGGTTTTGTGCGGCGGCGAAAACGACAGGAAAACGCAGGACTCGCCATGCGCCAGGGCATTCCTGTAGATTTCATCCACTTCGCGCGCAGGGTCGCTGACGGCGACCACGATGCCAAGCTGTTCCAGCACCGGCCTGAATTCTTTCAGGACGAAGTAGTAACTGTATTCGGGCAAGCCGAGATTGGAAGCAATCGAGCCGGCGTTGGTTTCGGAATAAATAATGATAATCATCTGGCGGCCCCTGCCTGCTGAAAGAAACTGCGCAACTGTTCTTTCACGACTGCACCCGAGCTGAAGGACTCCAGGCGCGCCATGGCGTGCCTGCTCATTTCCAGGTATTTCTCGGGCTGCTGTTTTGCTATCCGATAGCTGTCTTTATATGCCGTACAGATTGACTCCCAGTCGAGACGGTAGCGCAAGGTGCGGAACAGGTCGCGCGGATCATTCGGCCAGACATTGTGTTCGAGGCCGGACTTGATGACGAAGGCGGCGCGATCGTCTATATAGTCTTCCATCGCCGTGTGCCGCGGTGCGATTACCGGCTTGCCGCAGCACATGAACTCCATCAGCGGCAAGCACAGGCCTTCGCACAGGGAGGTGTTGACGTAATAACTGGTGGCGCCGATCAGCTCTTCGTAGGTCGGGTCGTCCAGGTAGGCATGCAAAGTAAGGACCCGGCACTTGAACGGCGCCAGCTGCGACAGCAGGGTCAGCAAGGTATTGTGATAACGCGACAGGTCGCGCTCGTTCATCTTCAGCACCAGCGTCGCGTCTTCGATATCGCGGAAAGTCCAGCAGAATGCGGTCACCATGTCGAACCAGTTCTTGCGGCCATCCTTGGGGCTGAGGATAGAGGTATAAACCACTCCATCCAGTTTGACCACCGCTTCAGGCTCGAGCACTGGAGCGGGCTCAGTTGCCTGCACCGGCAGCGGCTCCGACGGTTGCAGCGGCAGTTCTGGCGGTTGCGACGGCTCGACCGGCAACTCCAGCTGCGGAGCTGTGCGGCGTTCATAACCCATCATGGCGCGCGCCATGGCGTTCCCGCTGCGTCCGCTGACCGCCACTGCCCTGGCCAGCCATAAAGGCAGCAGGTCGCGCAATGCTTCGCGATACCAGGTCAGCAGATGGCGTTTGGTCACCGCCAGCCGATAACGCAGGTTTTTGACTGGCGCTACGGGTTCAGGCTGGGCCTGCGGTTCGGGTGTCAACTGCGGCTGCAGCTCGAATGCTGGTTCGGGTACAGGTTCCGGTGCAGGCGCGGGCGGCGGCAATGGCAGCTCTTCATCATCCTCCGCCTCGGGGAAGGTGATGTGAGCGATCAAGCCGTCTGCCGACAAACCCAGCAGATGGCTGTCGATCACGGTGCCGCGCAACTGCAGCACGCTTTCTCGGGGCGGCAATTTAGCGCCAAACCGCGAGCGGGCACCGGCAAACTGTTCCCACAAAGGCGCTGGCGCCGCCAGCACCGGGAATGCCGCGCCCATCGCCTCTTTGACGACGCCCGCGGTATAGCTGGACAAGGTGATCGCCCGGCCATGGCGGGCAAACACCACGCGCCAGTCGTTGCGGATATCGTCGTCCCACACCTCGTCGGGAATATTGCTGTACTCCCAGGCGAACACCGACACCGTCGGGCACTTGAGGTCGATCTGGGTCTTGTTCGGCGGGGAAAAGGAAAGGAACACGCATTCTTCGCCGCGCTGCCGGCATTCTTCAAACAGCGGGTCGACTTCGGTTTCCGGGTGCCGCACCAATGTGACCGTGCCGAGCTCGGCCAAAACGGTGCGAAAAGCTTTTAAGACAAAGTAGTAGCTGTACTCTGGCAAACCAAGGCTTTTATCGATCGTGCTTTCGCCAATATCCGAATACAGAATGAAATTCATCAAAATCGTACTTTTAATCGAATGTTAATCGCCCAAACCATTGCCCGAGCCGCCAGCGGCTTTGGCATATTCCTGTCCAGACTTGTCTCAGCCCCTTAGCAAGGGCCATTCTTTGTTATGTATAGAGGAGGCGCAGCGGCAGCCGTGTGGCGTATCGCTCAGAAAGTTTCCTATCAAACACTGTCCCTATGGTTGCCGATAATACCTGATACCGCACGGCGATAGTGCGATGAGGCACGGCTTTAGAGCAGGAACCCTATTGTGTCTCTATGTAACTTGGGGGAGGGAAAGATTGCACAATACCAACACACTCCAGCATAAGCTGCGGGCGCCGGACGATACCGGTTGCATGAGAACGTTGCGCGGAGGGCGCCAGCAACCGGCAGTTTGCTATTGAAGATCAGCCGGTCGGGCTGTCATTGGTGACCAGCCACACCCACGACGAAGACAATTCGTCGGCACGCACCGGTTTTGCGTTGGCGCCCGCGGCGGAAGCCAGGGCCCGCCCATAGATTTTCACATTGGTGCGCCGGATCGATCTTTCCGTGTTCAGGCGGGTATGTTCGTCGCCAAGGTCGACAATCGCTCCCAGCATGACTTGCAGCTCCTGGTCGTCGACCAGGTTTTCAGCCAGGCGCCGCCAGACGTCGGCCTTGGTCCAGCGCCGGAACCGCATGTAGCTGGTTCTCCAGCGGCCGAATTCGGGCGACAGATTGCTCCATGAGCCGGATTTCAGCGCAACCCATAACACCGCCTCCATGAACAGACGATTGTCGCGGCCGCACATCCCGGAATCTCCTGGCCGCCCGACCAGCAGAGGTTCCAGTTTCTCCCACTGATCATCTCGAAGAACGCCATCAATTTTCTGCATCTGTTTACTCTTTGATTGTTGGACATGGAGCAAGCGCATCGAATTGCCTCTTGGCAAATCTTTTTTCTTTTGGAAATCGCTTGTCCAGATCCAGTCGGTTAACCCTGCGCTATACATTCACCGGTTTGTTAAATCCGGCGGCAGCACGCAAGCAAAGAGTAAAAGCAAGAGGCTTCTGAAACCACTAAAAAACTCAATCTTTAACTATCGTTGACACAAATTAACAATATTTAACCGTCCAATGACGTTAAATGCACACCTATTATTTCCCACAGAAAACAAAGTTGATTTAACTATTTCTCTTGGTCAATCTTTATTGCCAGCCGGTTTCATGCGAAGCCGCTGACAACTTCAGGCACCCATGGGCATCAAGTTAACAATCAGTGTCCAATCCACACCCTTGAAAGCGGGGCATATTGCAGATGCCGCCATCGCCGTCCCGGCGTGCAATCAAGGCCGGCGCAGGCGCTCCAGTATCTGCATGATGTTGTAGCGCATCATGCGCAGGTACGTCGGCGCATCGCCTGCCGGCGCCGACAATGCATCCGCATACAATTTGCCGCCCGGCATGATGCCCGCCTCCCTGCTGATCTGCAGCAGCAGTTGCGGATTGCTCATGTTCTCGAAAAAAACTGCCTTGCTATCCTGCTGCTTCATTTGCCGGATCAGCGCTGCGACATCGCGCGCGCTTGGCTCGCTTTCGGTCGATACGCCCTGCGCTGCCAGGAAGCGCACGCCGTAATGGGCGCCGAAATAAGCAAACGCATCGTGCGAGGTGATCACGGTGCGCTGGCTGCCGGGAATCTGCGCAAACTGCGCCTGCGCCCACCTGTCCAGCTCTGCCAGGGCATGCAGATAACGTTCACCATTCGCCTTGTAATACATCTCGCCAGCCGGATCGACCTGGCCCAGCGCCGCCACTATATTGCGGGTATAGGTCATCACATTGAGCGGGTCTTGCCATGCATGCGGATCGGGCCGCGATGCCGCACCAGGGCCTTTACCGGCACGCTGCCTGGCCTGGATGCCATCGCTGGCGACCACCAGGGTCCCTGTGTAACTGGCGGCTGCGGTCAGTCTTTCCATCCAGCCCTCGAACCCCAAGCCGTTGGTCACCACCAGCTTCGCACTGGCTATCGCCTTGACGTCGGCCGGCGTCGGTTCGAACACATGCGCATCCTGGTCCGGGCCAACCAGCGTCACCACAGCCACCCGATCGCCGCCGACCGCGCCAACAATATCGCCGAGAATGCTGAAGCTGGCGACCACCGGGATTTTTGCGGCCGCCGTCGCCGCGCTGCAGGCTGACAGTAAAACCGCCGCCAATAATAATTTGCCAAAACTTTTCACACTTGCTCCTCGAAGATCAGAAATTGAGATGCATGAAACTGCCGTCATCCCTGCTGTCGCCGTAAAACCCGCGGCAGCCAGCCGCGCGGCGCAATCAGCAGCGAGACCAGGTAACAGGCGGTCGCGCAAACGATGATGGTCGGACCGGAAGGGGCTGCGGTGTAGTAAGACAGCAGCAAACCGGCATAAGCTGCCAACGCGGCCTGCAAGGCGCTGTTCAAGAGTTGCGCCGGCAAGCTTTCATGCCACAGCCGGGCCGAGACCGCGGGCAGCATCATCAGGCCCACTGCCATCAGCGTGCCCAGGGTCTGGAACGAGGCGACCAGGTTGAGCACCACCAGCATCAGGAACAGCTGCTGGAACAATCCTGCCCGCCTGCCGCTTGCCGCCAGGTAGGAAGGATCGAAACTTTCCAGCAGCAGGCCGCGATAGGCCAGCGCGCCCGCCAGCAAGCTGAACGTGCTGACTCCCGCCACCAGCAACAGGCCAGGCCGGTCGACTCCAAGCACATTGCCGAACAAGATATGCAGCAAATCCAGCTTGGAGCCATTCATAGAGATCAGCATCACGCCCAGGGCGAGCGCGGTCAGGTAAATGGAGGCCAGGCTGGCGTCTTCCTTCAGGCCGGTAGTCCGGCTGATGCGGGCGGCAATCGCCACCACGATCACGCCGGCCAGGAAGCCGCCGATGCTCAACGCCGGCAGCGACAGGCCGAACAAGATGAATCCGATGGCGACGCCCGGCAATACCGCATGGCTGAGCGCATCGCCGAACAAGCTCATGCGCCGCAAGGTCAGCAATACACCCAGCGGTGCGCTGCTGAGCGCCAGCGCCAAGGCGCCGATCAAGGCGCGCCGCATGAAAGCGAACTCGGAAAATGGGGCCCATGCAAGCTGCTGCGCGCCGCCCAGCCACGCTGCCGGCGTCACGCCGCAGCCTCCGCTGCGTTTGTGTCCGGCATGTGCTTGGCCAGATGCAGATGCGGCTCGCTCAGCACTTGCTCGGTAGCGCCCCAGGCCACCAGACGCCGCGCCAGCAGGACTGCCTGCGGGAAGTGGCGGCGTACTTGTTCATGATCGTGCAGCACGGCGATGACGGTACGCTGCTGCGCATGCCAGGCATGGATAATCGCCAGCAGGTCCTCGGTGGTCTTGGCGTCCACTGCATTGAACGGTTCGTCCAGCAAGATCAGGTCGGCGTCCTGGACCAGGATGCGCGCAAACAGTACCCGCTGCATCTGCCCGGCCGACAGGCTGCCGACAGAGCGCTGTGCAAATCCCTGCAAACCAACCGCCAGCAACGCGTCTGTTGCCCGCTCGGCCAGCGCCGGACCGACGCCGCCGAAAATGCCAAGCCGTTGCCAGTAACCCAGGCAAATGCAATCCAGCACCGAAATCGGAAAACTGCGGTCGATCTCGGCTTGCTGCGGCAGATAGGCGATGCGCTTGCGCGCCACATGCAGCGCGACCTGGCCGCTATCGACCGGCACCAGGCCCAGCAAGCTCTTCAGCAAGGTGCTTTTGCCGGCGCCGTTGGGTCCAACCACAGCCGTCAGGGAGCCGCGCGCAAAACTGCCGCTGATGCAATGCAAGGCCGGATGCCGGCGATAGGCGACACTCAACTCGTGAACTGCGACGGCCGGTTTCATCCGATATCTCCAGCCAGCGCCCACCAGACCCCAAGCCAGAACAACAGGCATACCGGCAGCACCAGCAACAGGCGTATCCATGCCGAACGAGCCAGCATGGTGGGAGCGGCGGCCATGCTCAATGCCCTTCCGCGGCGGTTCTTTGCCAGCCCGGAAACGGATCGTCGAAGCGGCGCCAGGCAGCCATGCCGAGGCCGGTTTCCGCCGCATCCAGCAGGCAGGCTTGCAGCTTCCTGCGGATTTCATCCTGGTCCATGTCCTGTCCGATGAACACGATTTCCTGATGCCGGTCGCCGTAAGGTTCGCTCCAGCCGGCCTTGATCTGGGCGCGCGTATGCG
>NZ_JAQGLV010000264.1 GCF_028292705.1 Collimonas fungivorans
AGCGTCTGGAGTTACGAGGCGCCTTATGCAGCTGTGGCTGAGATCAAGGATCACCTGGCGTTTTACCCGGACCGTGTCGACGCCATAGAAGAACTGCCCGCGAGTTAAGCGAAGTTAAGCGATTTCCGCGGCGCGCGCCAACTGCGACAGGCGCCGCACCAAGGGTTCGAACAGTTCGGCGGACGTGTTGCCGTAGCCGAGCACCAGGCCGTTATCCTCGGGGCCGGGCTGTAGCGCGAAACCCGACAGCGGGTAGGGCGAAATGCCGTAACGGCGCGCGGCCTCGGCAATCTTGCGGTCCGGATATTGCGCCGGCAGCCGCACCGTCAGGTGCAATCCGCAGTGACCGCCTTCGATGGTGTGCGGCACCTGCATGTGCCGCGCCATGGCTTCCCGCAGCGCCTGCTGGCGGTCGCGGTACAAGCGCCGCATGCGGCCCAGGTGCCGGCTGAACTGGCCGCTTTCGATAAACTCGGCCAGCGCCAGCTGTTCGTAGCGGTGGCCGCCGCGCAGCATTTCCTCCAGCGGCGTCTGCAGCGCGGCCAGCAGCGCCGCCGGCAGCACCAGGAATCCCAGCCGCAGCGACGGGAACATGGTCTTGCTGAACGTCCCCACATACAGCACCGGTGCCTGCGCCACCAGTCCTTGCATGGCGCCGATGGATTCGCCGGCGTGGCGGAATTCGCTGTCGTAATCGTCTTCGATGATCCAGGCGCCATGGCGGCGCGCTTGCGCAATCAGCTCCAGGCGGCGCGCCACCGTCAGCACGGCGCCTGTCGGGTATTGATGCGAGGGGGTGCTGTAGATCAGGCGCGGCGGCGAGTGCGGCGGCCGGGATTTCCAGTCGCTTTCAGCGACCACCAGGCCGTCGGCATCGATCCGCATCGGCGCTATGTGCAGGTCGCCCGCATGCATCGCTGCCTTTGCTCCGCGATAACCCGGATCCTCGACCCAGGCGGTATCGCCGGGATTTGTCAGCAAACGTACGCATAGCGTCAGGGCTTCTTGCGCGCCCTCGGTAATGATGACCTGGGCCGGCTCGCAGCGTACGCCGCGGGCGACTCCAAGGTGGCGGGCGATGGCGGCGCGCAGCACCGGTTCGCCCAGCGGATCGCCATAACCCAGGGCCGACGGCCCGCCGCGGCGGATCGCACGGTCGACGGCGCGGCGCCAGGCCGCCAATGGAAAATGGGACAAGGCCGGCACGCCCGGCCGCAGCGTCGTGCTGGCGTCGCTGCGCGGCGCGCTGGGCTGGATGTGTCTGAGGCGCAGTGCGGTGGCCGGCGCCGGCGACGGGTTGCGCTCCGTGCGCGGAGGCGGACGCGAGAGGGTCGCCACCCGAGTGCCCTGGCGGTCCGGCTCGACATAACCTTCAGCGGCAAGCAAGTCATAGGCGGCCGTCACCGTGTTGCGCGAGATCGACAGCGCCTCGGCCAGGGCGCGCGAGCCGGGCAGGCGGCTGCCGGGCGCCAGCCGGCCATCCAGGATGGTTTCCTTGATACGATGGTGCAACTGGCGCTGCATCGGCGGCGCGCCGCTGTCTTTCCGCAGCGGCGCTTCGAGCAGGGCTTGCGGCAAGAGGGTTGGGGCGGTCGTCATGGACAAGGCGTGCCGGGTGGCACCATGAAATATATATGATGTGGCTCTTTTTCCAGGGCCACGAAAAGCCTACTTTAGCACATGCCCCGGCGTATGCCCGGCCTCATCCAGCAAGGAAACTCCTATGTCCAGCACTTTGAATCCCTACCAGCAGCCAATCGGCGAGCCGTTGCCTGACTGGAGCGCCCGCGCGCGTCCGCCGCACAACGCCGCCATCGAAGGACGCTATTGCCGCCTCGAGCCGCTGGATGCACAACGCCATGCCGCCGGCCTGTATGCCGCCTACAGCAAGGCGGAAGATGGCCGCGACTGGACCTACATGTCGGTCGGCCCGTTCGCTGACGCCGCCAGCTACCGCACGCATGCCGAGCAGGCAGCCGCCAGCACCGATCCTTTGCACTATGCAGTGATCGAGCGCAAGACGGGAAACGCGGTCGGCACCTTGTCCCTGATGCGGATTGACCCGGCCAACGGCGTCATCGAAGTCGGCTTCGTGGCGTTTTCTCCCTTGCTGAAACGCACGCCGGTTTCCACCGAGGCCCAGTACCTGCTGATGAAACACGCCTTCGATGAACTCGGTTACCGGCGCTACGAATGGAAATGCGACAGCCTGAACGGACCTTCGCGCCAGGCCGCCGCGCGCCTTGGTTTTCAGTTCGAAGGTATATTCCGCCAGGCCACCGTCTATAAGGGGCGTTCGCGCGATACGGCGTGGTTCTCCATCATCGACAGCGAATGGCCCGGACTGCGCAGCGCCTTTGAAAAATGGCTGGCGCCGGAGAATTTCGATGGGCAAGGGCAGCAGCGTACATCGCTGACGGCGTTGCGCAAGGTTGAGCCGGTGACCACTTAGTTTCCGCTTTTCCCCGCTCATCCACTATAGAATGTTGGGCACGGCCCTGGCGTCGCTTTGCTGCCAGGCCGCTGCCAACAACGTCCCTTTCCTCAGCACTGGAGACCCGCACATGAAACACAATCCCCTGGCCAAGTCGCTGCTTGCAACGGCATTCGTCCTTTGTTTTTCCTGCGCACAAGCCGCTTCGCTAGCCCCGGCCGCCGCCGAAAACGGCATGGTGGTCACGGCCCAGCACCTGGCCACCCGCATCGGCGTCGATGTGCTGAAGGATGGCGGCAATGCCGTCGATGCGGCAGTGGCGGTCGGTTATGCGCTGGCGGTGGTGTACCCGGCCGCGGGCAATATCGGCGGCGGCGGTTTCATGACCATCCAGCTGGCCGACGGTCGCAAGACTTTCCTCGATTTCCGCGAAAAAGCGCCGCTGGCGGCCACCGCCAACATGTACCTCGACAAGAACGGCAATGTGGTCCCCAACCTGAGCACCAAGGGCCACCTGGCGGTCGGCGTGCCGGGTACAGTGTCTGGCATGGAGCTGGCATTGAGCAAGTACGGCACGATGAAGCGCGCCACGGTGATCGCGCCGGCCATCAAGTATGCGGAAGACGGCTTTGTGCTGGACCAGGGCGATGTCGACATGCTGGACACCACGACCGAGGTGTTCAAGAAAGACGCGGCCGACTCGGGCGCCATTTTCCTGAACAAAGGCGAACCGTTCCGCGTCGGCCAGAAGCTGGTGCAAAAGGACCTGGCAAAGACCTTGCGCGAAATCAGCGCCAAGGGCAGCGACGGCTTCTACAAGGGCTGGGTAGCGCAAGCCATCGTCGCCTCCAGCCAGGCCGGCAAGGGCATCATCACCCAGCCCGACCTCGATCAGTACAAAACCCGTGAACTGGCGCCGGTCGAATGCGACTACCGCGGCTACCACGTAGTTTCGGCGCCGCCGCCGAGCTCGGGCGGCGTGGTCATCTGCGAGATCATGAACATCCTCGAAGGCTATCCGATGCAAAACCTCGGTTTCCGCTCGGCGCAGGCGATGCACTACCAAATCGAAGCGATGCGCCATGCCTATGTCGACCGCAACAGCTACCTGGGCGATCCCGATTACGTGAAGAACCCGCTGGCGCGCCTGCTCGACAAAGGTTATGCAACCAAGATCCGCAGCGCCATCGATCCGCACAAGGCCGGCGTCTCGCAGGACATCAAACCTGGCGTCGAGCCGCATGAAGGCAGCAATACGACGCATTATTCGATCGTCGACAAATGGGGCAATGCGGTGTCGGTCACCTACACGCTGAACGACTGGTTCGGCGCCGGCGTCATGGCCAGCAAGACCGGCATCATGCTCAACGACGAAATGGACGACTTCACGGCCAAGATCGGCGTGCCCAACATGTACGGCCTGGTGCAGGGCGAGGCTAACGCCATCGCTCCCGGCAAGCGTCCGCTGTCGTCGATGAGCCCGACCATCGTCACCAAGGACGGCAAGACCGTCATGGTGGTCGGCACGCCTGGCGGCAGCCGCATCATCACCGCGACCTTGCTGACCATGCTGAACGTGATCGACTACGGCATGAACATCCAGGAAGCAGTCGATGCGCCGCGTTTCCACCAGCAATGGCTGCCGGAAGCGACCAACCTCGAACCGTACACCCTTAGCCCCGATACCCAGAAGATCCTGGAAGGCTGGGGCCAGAAGTTCACCGTGCCGCAACCGTTCAACCATGTCGCCGCGATCCTGGTCGGGGCGCCGTCGCTGGCCGGCAAGCCGGTCGGCAAGAACCGTTTCTACGGCGCGAACGATCCGCGCCGCAACTCGGGACTTGCTCTGGGTTATTGATTGACTTATTGATTAATTAACGTGCAGCCCCGCCAGGGGCTGCTTCTGCAGGATGGACCAATGATGTCACAAGATATTCAAGCGCAATACGATGCATTCAAGCAGCTCGGCCTCAAGCTCGACATGTCGCGCGGCAAGCCGGCGCCGGAACAGCTAGACCTGTCCAGCGCCTTGCTGCAGCAGCTCGAGGGTTTTACCGCGGCGGACGGCACCGACACACGCAATTACGGCGTCGCCAGCGGCCTGCCCGAAGCGCGCGCCTTGTTCGCCAGCCTGCTCGATGTGCCTGCCGGACAAGTGGTAGTGGACGGCAACGCCAGCCTGGCGCTGATGCACGACGCCATCGTGTTCTGCCTGCTGTACGGGATTGCCGGCCAAACGCCATGGAGCCAACAGCAGCCGGTGACTTTCCTGTGCCCGGTGCCAGGCTACGACCGCCATTTTTCGATCTGCCAGTCGCTCGGCATCAAGATGGTCAGCGTGCCGCTGAACGACGACGGCCCGGACATGGAACTGGTTGAAAGGCTGGTTGCCGCCGACGCCAGCATCAAGGGCATGTGGTGCGTTCCCAAATACAGCAATCCTTCCGGCAGCATCTATTCAGCCGAGGTGGTGCAGCGCCTGGCCGCCATGAAGACCGCGGCGCCAGATTTCCTGCTGCTGTGGGACGACGCTTACCGCCTGCATCACCTGAGCGAGCAGAAGCACACCACCATCAATGTGCTGGAAGCCTGCGAGCGCGCCGGCAACCCGGAGCGCGCCATCGTTTTTGCCTCGACTTCCAAGATCACGCTGGCAGGTTCCGGCCTGGCCGCTTTGGCTTCATCCCCCGCCAACATCGCCTGGTGGCAGCGCAACACCTCGGTGCGCACCATCGGCCCGGACAAGATCAACCAGTTGCGCCATGTACGTTTCCTGAAAGACCGCGCCAATGTCGAAGCGCTGATGGAGCGCCACCGCCAGCTGCTGAAACCGAAGTTCGATGCCGTGCTTGCGCAATTCGACGCTTACCTTGGCGATGTCGACGGCGTAGCCTGGACCCGGCCGCACGGCGGTTATTTCATCGACCTGGTCACGCCGGCGGGCTGCGCCAAGCGGACTATCGCGCTGGCGAAAGAGCTCGGCATCACGCTGACGTCTGCCGGCGCTGCTTTCCCTTATGGGAACGATGTCGAGGACAGGCATATCCGCATCGCTCCCAGCTTCCCGTCGCTGGACGAAATTTCACAGGCGGCGAAGGGGATTGCGCTGGCCTTGAGGGTTGCCGTCGCCAGGTAAGACGACGATGGCAAAGCTGATCAGGCCTGGTCGCGGACTGGCTTGATGTCGGGACGGTGGCGGACAAACGGCAGGGGAGGCGGCTCCGGCATCTCGAGGATCAGCTGACCGAACTCGCAAGCGGCCTGGGTCTTGCCGCTGCCGCTCCAGATCAGGGAGAAGTCGGCGCTGGGCAGGGGCGGCAAACCGTACTGGCCGTCGACGATTTTCATGCCTGGCTCGAGGTCGTCGCGCGTCAGCACCGTTACTGCAAGCCCGCCTAGCACTGCTGCGCGCAGGCCTTGCTGGCTGGGCGAGGTGAATACGACGTGCCATTCGAGCGCAGTGCGGTCCAGCTCCACGACGCCGGCCTGGCGATAGATGCAGGGCGCCGGAAAAAATGCCAGCGGCAGCGAGGCGCCAGGAACCATTTCGAAATTTTCCGCCGCCACCCACGCCAGCCGGGTGCGCCGCAATACCGTGCCGCTCTCGCTGCGGGGCACCGATATCACCACCGCCAGGTCGAGCTCATCGGCCGCGATCATTGCCGGCAAATCGAGATTCATGCTGACATGGACTTCAAGCCGGACCGCGGGGAAGGCGCGCGCGAACTGGCAGAGCAGCGGCGGCAGCCGTTCTCCCATGAAGTTTTCCGGCACTCCGAACCGCACCACGCCCGACACCGGCGACGGCCGGAAGCGCCGCGCCATGGCGTCGAGCGTATGCAGTATCTGTTCCGCATAGCGCAGGAAATCCTCGCCGTCCTCGGTCAAGGTCAGCTTGCGTGTAGTCCTGTGCAGCAGCGGCCGGCCGGTTTGTTCTTCCAGGCGGCGGATCTGGTGGCTGATCGCGGACTGGGTCAGGTGCAGTCGTTGCGCCGCGCGGGTGAAGCCGCCGGTTTCCTTGACGGCGACGAAGGCGCGCAAGAGTGTCGGATCGAAGTCCATGGTGCCCGATAGATGATGGTTGCTAATGAATGCCACAAAATTAAATCATTTCTATCATAGAGCAAATCCGCCCACAATGTTTCCTCCGATCCAACAGGGTGCACATGCTCATGATCCTCTCCCACGCCAGCAGAAACAGAATCGCCCTGGCCGCCGTCTGCCTGACCGCGCTGATGTTCGGCCTGGAAATTTCCAGCGTGCCGGTGATACTGCCCACCCTTGAAAAGGTATTGCACGGCAGTTTCAAGGACCTGCAATGGATCATGAATGCCTACACCATCGCCTGCACCACGGTGCTGATGGCGGCCGGCACGCTGGCTGACCGTTATGGCCGCAAACGCATCTTCATCATCAGCCTGGTCCTGTTCGGCATCACGTCCCTGATTTGCGGCCTGGCGCAAAGCGCGCCGCTGCTGATCGCCAGCCGTTTCCTGCAAGGCATGAGCGGCGGCGCCATGCTGATCTGCCAGATCGCCGTGCTGTCGCACCAGTTCCAGGAAGGCGCCGAACGCAGCAAGGCGTTTGCCATCTGGGGAGTGGTGTTTGGCATCGGCCTGGGTTTCGGGCCGATCATCGGCGGCATGATCGTGGTTGCATCAAACTGGCATTGGGTGTTCCTGGTCCATGTTCCGCTCGCTATCCTTACGTTGTTGCTGGTTCTCGGCAGCGTCGAGGAATCGAGCGATCCCCAGGCAAAAAAACTGGACTTGCTGGGCATCGTCACGCTGTCGCTGTCGGTGTTTGGCCTGACCTACTACATTACGCAAGGGCCGGAGCTGGGTTTTGCCAGCTACACCGGCATCGGGATCATCGCTGCGGCGGCAATCTGCTTCGTCATTTTCCTGTTCGTGGAAAAAACCAATCCGCATCCGATGTTCGACTTTTCCGTATTCAGGATACGCAATTTTTCCGGCGCCATCATCGGCTCCATCGGCATGAATTTCAGTTTCTGGCCCTTCATGATTTACCTGCCGATCTATTTCCAGAGCGGCCTGGGCTACGACATCGTGGCCGCCGGCTTGTCCTTGCTGGCCTATACGCTGCCGACGCTGGTGATCCCGCCGCTGGCGGAACGCCTTGCGCTGCGCTACCAGCCGCGCCTGGTGATTCCTTGCGGGCTGTTCACGATCGGGCTGGGTTTCATCCTGATGAAATACGGCAGCGGCGCCGAACACGCCAGCTGGCTGACCATGCTGCCGGGATCCCTGCTGGCGGGGATTGGCCTGGGCCTGACCAATACGCCGGTGACCAACACCACCACCGGCTCGGTGCCGGTCACGCGGGCCGGCATGGCTTCCGGCATAGACATGAGCGCCAGGCTGATTTCGCTGGCCGTCAACATTGCCTTGATGGGGTTCATACTGATGGAAGGCATCCTGTCTTACCTGAGGAGTGCTTTTCCGGCATCGTTCGATACGTTGCGGCTGCGTGTTCTGGCGGAAAAAATAGCTTCGGGAAACTTTACTTCCCTCAAGCAGGGTTTTCCGGAACTGTCTTCGTTGGATGCGTCCGGAACGGTGGTGCATGCGGCGCTGGTGCACGGTTTTGGCCTGGTGATGCTGTACGGCGGCATTGGCGTCTGGGTGCTCGCTGCAATCAGTTTCAAGGTGTTCGGGCCGGAGCGGGCGCCGCTGCGCAAAACGGGCAGGAAGATCAGCGAATCCCTGTAGATAGCCGCAACTTGTCGGGCAGCCTGGCGCCGGTTACAAATTATTTGCACTAATAAGTTTACTTTTCCTTCATTTAAACTACACTGTGTAGTGTAATTGTTTTAGCATGGCAGGAAATCGTCAACTAACCGGCAACAGGACAAGCAGCATGGCAAGCGAAACGCTCACAACTCTCGATACCAATATTCCCCCAACGTCATCGCAGCGGCGCGACGGCAAGTTCAGGAACCAGCTTCCCAAGCACAAAAACGGCTTGTGGAAGACCTTGCAGATCCTGTGGCGTTTTGCCGTCAGCAAGCCGGCCGGCACGGTGCCGGCCAAGCCGATTCCGGTGCAGGCGATCAGCCGCGAGCAGCTGCTGGCGGCGCCGGACCGATCGCTGTTCCGCCTGGGACATTCCACCATGCTGCTGAAACTGGGCGGCGAGTTCTGGCTGACTGACCCGGTGTTTTCCGAGCGCGCCTCTCCTTTCCAGTGGATCGGCCCCAAGCGCTTCCACCAGCCGCCGATCAGCATCGCCGAGCTGCCTCCGATCAAGGGCGTGATCCTGTCGCACGACCACTATGACCACCTGGACCATGACGCCATCCTGCAGCTGGCCGGCAAGGCAGAGCATTTCCTGACGCCGCTGGGAGTAGGGGATACGCTGGTCAAATGGGGCGTGCCGGCGGAAAAGATACAGCAGCTGGACTGGTGGCAAAGCACCCGGGTAGGCGGCCTGCAGCTGGTAGCCACGCCTGCGCGCCACTTTTCAGGGCGCGGCCTGAGCGACGGCAACCGTACTCTGTGGGCGTCCTGGGTAATACTGGATGGCGATCTGCGGCTGTTCTTCAGCGGCGACAGCGGCTATTTCGGCGGCTTCAAGGAAATCGGCGAGCGCTACGGCCCATTCGACCTGACCATGATAGAAACCGGGGCCTACAACCTTGACTGGCCGGATGTGCACATGCAGCCGGAACAGACCCTGCAGGCCCACCTGGACCTGGGCGGCAAGCATCTGCTGCCGGTGCATAACGGCACTTTCGACCTGGCCTTGCATGTCTGGCAGGACCCGTTCGAGCGCATCGTCGCGCTGGCCGAGCAGCACGGCGTGCCGGTCAGCACGCCGCAGATGGGCGAGCAGCTCAGCCTTGCCGAGCCGCAGGCAGGAAGCCGCTGGTGGCGGGAGCAGCTTGCCTGATCTTGATCGCATTGCACGGCATTCAATTTAAAGTAAATTATCTGAAGTAAAATATTAAAAGTAAAAGATTAAATATCAATCATAACTAGTTGATTTATATATTTAATTAAATCAACTAGTTGACAAAACACCTCCCTAAGCAGTCTCATTATCTGTTTCAGTGGGTATGGATCTTGCTGGCAAATCCAGGCAAAGTGACGTCCGAGTCATGCGTATATTTCTCGACGCGCAGACATTGTGCAATAGTCGCTTTGCCGTTCCAGAAACTTTCCCAGGATAACCAGCAGGAGCCATATGAAATACGTACCGACAGCTTCATTGATTGCGGCAGCCGCACTGATTACAGGCTGCGCCAGCCAGCCAGCATCTTCCGGCGCGGCGCATTACCCGGGCCTCAAGACGCTCGACGGCAATCCGCCGCTGGTGATCGGCCACCGCGGGCTGGCCGGCCTGTATCCGGAAGAAATCATTGCCGGCTACCAGGCAGCGATCGCCGCCGGCACCGATTCGCTGGAGATGGATCTGATGTCGTCGAGCGACGGCGTGCTGTTCGTCTGCCACAACCCGTTCCTGAGCGACACCACCGATGTCGCCAGCCATCCCGAATTCGCAGCGCGCAAGAAATCGCGCACGGTCGACGGCGTGGCCGTGCCGCCGGACTGGTATATCAGCGATTTCACGGCTGCCGAGCTGAAAACCCTGCGCGTCAAGCAGCCGATCGCTGTCCGCAGCCACCAGTACGACGGCATGTATCCGATGGCGACATTCCAGGAAGTCATCGACCTCGCCAAAGCCACGCGCGCCGCCAATCCCAACAGCACCCTGACGATCTATCCGGAAACCAAGAACCCGATCTACCAGCGCGCGCTGGGTGTGCCGCTGGAAGAAAAACTGCTCGCGATGCTGATCAAGGAAGGCTGGAACACCCATGATTCCCCGGTGTTCGTGCAGTCGTTCGAGCCGGAAAGCCTGAAGCTGATGCGCCGCCTCGGCCTGAAAACCAAGGTAGTCCAGCTGATGGACGGCGACGGCACCGATTTCAAGACCGGCGTCATGACCTATGGCTCGCCGGACACGGCCAAGCCTTTTTCCTGGCTGCAAAAAGGCGATCCGCGCACCTTCGCGGCAATGGCCACGCCTGAAGGCCTGGCTGAAATCAAGACCTATGCCGACGGCATCGGTCCGTGGAAGCTTTACATACTGCCGCCGCAGGGCGTGGACGCCGCCGGCAACGCCGTGAAGAAGCTGTCGGATGCGTCCAACATGGCGCCGACAAATCTGATCCCTGACGCGCACCGGTTGGGTCTGTTCGTGCATCCGTTCACCTACCGCGACGAACCGGCGCGCTTGACCCGTACCTATAACGGCGATCCGAAGGCGGAATACAAGGCCTATTTCGAGCTGGGCGTGGATGGCGTGTTCACCGATTTCACGCCGACTGCCAGGGCAGCGCTGAATGAATGGCTGGCGACAAAGCAAGCCAAGTAACAATCCCGTTGTTTAAGCTCCGGGCTCTACTTTTCTTTACTTGAGCCCGGCGCCAGGAAAC
>NZ_JAQGLV010000269.1 GCF_028292705.1 Collimonas fungivorans
CCTGCAGCGCCTTCCCGGGCCAGATCATCGTCGGCCTCGACGCCAAGGACGGCAAGGTCGCCACCGACGGCTGGAGCAAGCTGTCCGGCCACGAAGTGATCGACCTGGCCAAGAAATTCGAAGACTATGGCTGCGCCTCGATCGTGTATACCGACATCGGCCGCGACGGCATGATGGGCGGCGTCAACATCGAAGCCACCGTCAAGCTGGCGCAAAGCATGACGATCCCGGTGATCGCTTCCGGCGGCGTGCACAACGTCAAGGATGTCGAAGCGCTGTGCGCGGTGCAGGATGAAGGCATCGAGGCAGTCATTTGCGGCCGTTCGATCTACGAAGGCACGCTTGACCTGCGTTCGGCGCAGGAGCGCGCGGACGAACTGAGCGACGAATTCATCGAAGACGAAGACCTGTCCGAGCAGCCCGACGCTGACCAGCCATGACCCTCGCCAAACGCATCATTCCCTGCCTCGACGTGACCAATGGCCGCGTGGTCAAGGGCGTCAATTTCCTGGAGCTGCGTGACGCCGGCGATCCGGTCGAGATCGCGCGCCGCTATGACCAGCAGGGCGCCGATGAAATTACTTTTCTAGACATCACCGCTTCATCCGACGGCCGCGACCTGATCCTGCCGATCATCGAAGCGGTCGCCTCGCAGGTATTCATTCCGCTGACGGTAGGCGGCGGCGTGCGCGCGGTGGAAGACGTGCGGCGTTTGCTGAACGCGGGCGCCGACAAGGTCGGCATCAATACCTCGGCGGTCACCAATCCGCAGCTGGTGGCGGATGCCGCCGCCAAGTACGGATCGCAATGCATCGTGGTCGCTATCGACGCCAAGCAGGTCGCGCCCGGCAAGTGGGAAGTGTTTTCCCATGGCGGGCGCAAGGCCACCGGCCTCGATGCCATTGAATGGGCGAAAAAGATGGAGCAGCTAGGCGCAGGCGAAATCCTGCTCACCAGCATGGACCGCGACGGCACCAAGGTCGGTTTCGACCTGGCTTTGACCAGCAGCGTCTCCAACGCCGTGACGATCCCGGTGATTGCTTCCGGCGGCGTCGGCGGTTTGCAGGATCTGGCTGACGGCATCAAGATCGGCCGCGCCGATGCGGTGCTGGCGGCGAGCATTTTCCATTATGGCCAACACACTGTGCAGGAAGCCAAGCAGTTCATGGCGGCACAGCAGATTCCGATGAGGTTAGCATGAGCAGCGTGAATTGGTTAAACAAGGTCAGATGGGATGAACACGGCCTGGTGCCGGTGATTGCCCAGGAGCTAGGCTCGAACGATGTCCTGATGTTCGCCTGGATGAACCGCGACGCCCTGGCGAAGACGGTGGCGCTGGGCGAGGCGGTGTACTGGAGCCGCACGCGCAAGAAACTGTGGCACAAGGGCGAAGAGTCCGGCCATGTGCAGAAAGTGCACGAAATCCGCCTCGATTGCGACGAAGACGTGGTGCTGCTGAAAGTGACCCAGGCCGGCGACATCGCCTGCCATACCGGCCGCCATTCCTGCTTCTTCCAGAAACTGGAGAGCGACAGCAAGAGCTGGGAAACGGTCGAACCGGTATTGAAAGAGCCGGATGAGATTTACAAGTAAACAGATAAATAAGCAGCTAAATAAGCAGATAAATAAGCGGATCCGATCATGAGTGAAACCCTGAAGCGCCTGGCGGCGGTCATCGAGTCGCGTAAGCCGGCTAACGGCGGCGACCCCGAGACCTCATACGTGGCCCGCCTGTTCGCCAAGGGCGACGACGCGATCCTGAAAAAAATCGGCGAGGAAGCGACGGAAACCGTGATGGCGGCCAAGGATGCGCGGGTGGACGGCGACGTTTCCCATGTGCTGTACGAATGCGCCGACCTATGGTTCCATTCGATGATCATGCTGGCCCAGTTCAACCTGACGCCGCAAGACGTGCTGCAGGAACTGGCGCGGCGCGAAGGCCTGTCCGGCATCGAGGAAAAAGCCAGCCGCAAGCTGGTTGCCCGTGAGCAGCAGGAAACCGACCAAGGCAAGATCTGAATCGATCAAGACCCGGAGATAATTTGGAAAATTGTATTTTTTGCAAAATTGCAGCCAAGCAGATCCCCTCGAAAGCGATCTATGAAGACGACGACCTGATCGCTTTCCATGACATCAATCCGGCCGCGCCCATCCATTTCCTGATCGTGCCCAAGCAGCACATCGCGACTTTGGCCGATTGTACTGAGGCGCACGCCGCTTTGTTGGGTAAAATGGCGCTGCTGGCGCCGCGCCTGGCGCAAGAACAGGGCTGCGGTTACCAGCTGGACGAGCAGGGCCAGGCCAGCGGCGGCTACAAGACGATCTTCAACGTCGGGCCTGACGGCGGCCAAGAGGTGTACCATTTGCATATGCACGTCATCGGCGGACCTAAACCGTGGCGTGGGCAGCGCTGAATCCGCCGAATCGAGGTCCAGCGGCTGCAAATTGGTTTGTAAGGATTTAACGGTTAATTTGACTTAGCAGGATCGGGCAGGTTTGCCCGACAAGGAGAAAAAAATGGGTTCGTTCAGTATTTGGCACTGGTTGATCGTGCTGGTTATCGTCATGTTGTTGTTTGGCACCAAGAAAATCGGCAACATGGGTTCCGACCTGGGCAAGGCAGTCAAGGGCTTCAAGGATGGCATCAAGGGCGAGGAAGAAAAGCAGGCCGCCGACAAGGCGACGATTGACGTCGCCGCCAAAGAAAAGGACAAGTCCGGCAACTGAGTCGCGGCTGCTGCCGGTGTGCATGCGCGACGCCGGCTTGCCCTGAGGTTTGCTGTCATTCCTTATGATCGATATTGGTCTTACTAAATTAGCGCTGATCGGCGTCGTTGCACTGGTTGTCATCGGGCCGGAGAAACTGCCGACCGTGGCCCGCATGGCGGGCTCCCTGTTCGGCCGTGCGCAGCGCTACATCAACGAAGTCAAATCCGAAGTCAGCCGTGAGATTGAACTGGAAGAGCTGCGCAAGATGCAGAAAGACGTGCAGGAAGCCGCCAGCGATTTCGAGCAAAACATCGCCAGCAGCATCTCGGATACCAAGGAGTCGCTGCACGCCGCCTGGAACGATAGCGGCACCGATGGCGCTGGCAGCTTTAATGTCGGTCAGCTGGCGCAGACGCTCAAGGCCAAGAGTTTTCGCAAGAAAAAGCTGGCGCGCACCAGCGCCATTCCTGCCTGGTACAAACAGCAAAGCGGCCAGAAGGCGCGCGTCCTGTCGGGCGCCGCACGGGTCGCGAAATACCGTCCGGCCGGCCAAAGCAAGGCTTCCGGTTCATTTTTTTCGTGATTTCATGCTTCGCCTCAAGCCAGGCCAACGCTGATATCGGCCAATCCGCCTGATTGCAAAACACCTTGCCCCATGACTGAAGAACAGAAAACCAGCGGTTCCGAAAAAACCAGCGGCGTCGAAGAGACGTTCATTTCGCACCTGGTGGAATTGCGCAATCGCATCATGAAGGCGTCGATCGCGGTGATCGTGGTGTTCCTGTGCCTGATGCCGT
>NZ_JAQGLV010000280.1 GCF_028292705.1 Collimonas fungivorans
CCCATTTCACGGATTTCCGCGACGCGGGTGCGTATCAGGACGCCGCCGGTGGTGATCAGGATGATTTCATCGCTAGGTTCCACCAGCGTTGCCGCCACCACCTTGCCGTTGCGCTCGCTGGTCTGGATCGCGATCATGCCCTTGGTGCCGCGACCGTGGCGCGTGTACTCGGTAATCGGAGTACGTTTGCCGAAGCCGTTTTCAGTCGCGGTCAACACCGATTGCTGTTCATTTTCCGCGACCAGCAAGGCGATAACCTGCTGGCCTTCTTCCAGGTTCATGCCGCGCACGCCGCGCGCGGTACGGCCCATCGGACGCACATCGTTTTCGTCGAAGCGCACTGCCTTGCCGGAATCGGAGAACAGCATGACGTCATGCTGGCCGTCGGTCAGCGCAGCGCCGATCAGGAAGTCGCCTTCATCCAGGTCGACCGCGATGATACCGGCCTTGCGTGGATTGCTGAAGTCCGACAATGGCGTCTTCTTGACGGTGCCCAGGCTGGTCGACATGAAGACATAACGGTCTTCAGGGAAACTGCGATTGGCGCCCGACAACGGCAGCACCACGGTGATCTTCTCGCCATCCTGCAGCGGGAACATGTTGACGATAGGCTTGCCGCGCGAGTTGCGCGAACCTTGCGGCACTTCCCAGATCTTCAACCAGTACAGGCGGCCGCGATTGCTGAAGCACAAGATGTAATCATGGGTATTGCCGACGAACAGCTGGTCGATCCAGTCGTCTTCCTTGGTCGCCATCGCTTGCTTGCCGCGGCCGCCGCGTTTTTGGGCGCGGTATTCGGAGACAGGCTGCGCTTTCATGTAGCCGGTATGCGACAAGGTCACCACCATGTCTTGCGGCGTGATCAGGTCTTCCGTGCCGAGATCGGTAGGATTGTGTTCGATCTGCGAGCGGCGCTCATCCTTGTTGCCGATGCCGTATTCGTTCTTGGCAGCGGTCATCTCGTCGGTGATAATGACGGTGACGCGTTCCGGCTTGGCCAGGATATCCAGCAAGTCGGCGATCTGCGCCATCACGTCTTTGTACTCGTTGACGATCTTGTCTTGTTCCAGGCCGGTCAGGCGTTGCAGGCGCATTTGCAGGATTTCCTGCGCCTGGTCGTCCGACAGGCGATACATGCCGTCGGTCTGGATGCCGTAATGCTTAGGCAGGTTTTCCGGACGGAAGGACTCGATGCCGCCAATGTTTTCGTCGCCGGTGCGGGCCAGCATCTCGCGCACCATGGACGAATCCCAGGCGCGCGCCATCAGCTCGGTTTTTGCGACCGGCGGAGTCGGCGCAGCTTTGATCAGAGCGATGAAATCGTCGATATTCGCCAGCGCTACCGCCAGGCCTTCCAGCACGTGGCCGCGTTCGCGCGCCTTGCGCAGTTCGAACACGGTGCGGCGCGTGACGACTTCACGGCGGTGCGACAGGAAGCATTCCAGCATCTGCTTCAGGTTCAGCAGCTTCGGCTGGCCGTCGACCAGCGCCACCATGTTCATGCCGAAGGTGTCTTGCAGCTGGGTCTGCTTGTACAGGTTGTTCAGCACGACCTCGGCGACTTCGCCGCGCTTGAGCTCGATCACCACGCGCATGCCGGACTTGTCCGACTCGTCGCGCAGATCGGAAATGCCTTCCAGCTTCTTGTCGCGCACCAGTTCAGCGATGCGTTCCAGCAAAGCCTTCTTGTTTACCTGGTACGGCAGCTCGTCGATGATGATCGCGGTGCGACCTTCACGTCCGAATTCTTCGAAGTGGGTCTTGGCGCGCATCACCACACGGCCGCGGCCGGTGCGGTAACCGTCGCGCACGCCAGACACGCCGTAGATGATGCCGGCGGTCGGGAAATCCGGCGCCGGGATGATTTCGATCAGCTCGTCGATGGTGCAATCGGCGTTGCGCAATACGTGCAGTGCGCCATCGATCACTTCAGTCAGGTTGTGCGGCGGAATGTTGGTCGCCATGCCGACCGCGATGCCGGACGAGCCGTTGATCAGCAGGTTGGGGATGCGCGTCGGCAGCACCGACGGTTCTTTTTCCTTGCCGTCGTAGTTGGGCACGAAGTCGACGGTTTCCTTGTCGAGGTCGGCCAGCAGTTCGCCGGCGATCTTGTCCAGGCGGCACTCGGTGTAACGCATCGCTGCCGCGCCGTCGCCGTCGATCGAACCGAAATTGCCTTGGCCGTCGACCAGCATGTAGCGCAGCGAGAACGGCTGCGCCATGCGCACCAGCGTGTCGTAGATCGAGGCGTCGCCGTGCGGGTGGTATTTACCCATGGTTTCACCGACCACGCGCGCGCACTTCACGAACGGGCGGTTCCAGACATTGTTCATTTCGTGCATCGCGAACAAGACCCGGCGATGCACCGGCTTGAGGCCGTCACGCACATCCGGCAGCGCACGGCCGACGATCACGCTCATCGCGTAATCGAGATAGCTCTTGCGCATTTCTTCTTCGAGGGAAATTGGGATTGTTTCTTTAGCGAATTGATCCATTAGCGAGTCGGCGAGTCTTTAATTTTTCTAATTGCGGGACAGAGTTTAAGAGCCACCGCAGCGTGGCGAATTACTCTGTCCTCAACTAATCAGATAAAACGGTTAAGTTACAAATAACAGCAATTGTGGCCAGAGTCATGACCAATGCAGCGCGGCGGATTTCTCCAATACTCTGTTCCCCATTACCAAGGCTACCCAGAATGATAGCCATAAGACGTATGATTTTAGCACGCGGGGAAGCCGGTTCCGGCTTTTCAGAGGCTTGATGAAATCCTGTGTATCAGGGCTGAAAAACGGCCCGCCGGAAAAAATATGTTTAAATGCCGCCTTGCCCGGTAATCAGGCGATTCCAAAAACAATCCTGCCTTTACCATTTCTATCAGGAAACAATTTATGCGTCATACCACCGCGCTGAGCCTATTGCTGGGTTCAGCCCTCGTCCTTGCGTCCCATCCCGGCTTCGCCCAATCCGCCACAGTTTCCCCTGAAACAAGTGCTTATGTGCATGATGGAAACGGTCCCGTTGTCCGCAGCCAGGACGGTTTGTGCTGGCGCTCCGGTTATTGGGACCAGAATGATGCCGTGACCGGCTGCGACGGCGCCCTGGTGGCGCCGGTGATGAAAGCCAGCGCGCCGGCCCTGGTCGCCGATCCGATGATCGCCAGCAATGAAGTTGCCCCGGCAATTGCACCCAAGCAATGCGATGCCGGCGTAACGCTGGCCAGCGACCAGAATTTCAGTTTCGGCAAGGCAACCCTGACCAAGGCGGCCAAACAACGCATCGACCAGCAGATCATTGCCAAATTGGCAAATTGCGCCAGCACGGATCTTATATTAGTTACCGGCCATACCGATCGCCTCGGCTCGGAGGCTTATAACCGGAAATTGTCGCTGCAACGCGCCGGCAACGTCGCCAGCTATTTGAAGAGCAAGGGTGTCTCTAACAAAATAGAAACCGCAGGCGCCGGCGCGTCCGATCCGATATTGCAATGCAGCAATAAATTGAGCCGCAGAAAACTGGTCAACTGTCTGGCCCCGAATCGCCGAGTAGTAATAAAAATGCAATCAAATTAAAATAAAATAGATAGTTTTCTTGCGTCGATGTAAGATGTCGCCCGTGGTGATGTTTTCATAATGTTATGTTGTATGAAAACAACGAAGCAGGCAAAACGTGAGCTGGATCATTTGGCATCCTTCGCTAGCGCTTGAAGCCTGTGGCAGAATGGTGGTCAAGTTCATTGCGTGTGGTCAATCCCACATGTAACGGCCTGAACCACGTGATACTATCCAATTTTTGATGTCGTATATTAGTTGCGCAGTTAATCTGCGGATATCTCAACCGAGAGGAGAAACATGAATAAATTAGCAAAACTCGTCTTCGCTGCGTCCGCAGTCGTCGCACTCTCTGCCTCCGCGCAGGAAATCAAAGATATCCAGGCGGCTACTCCTAACAGCGCCTACGTGCAAGATGCACGCGGTGTAATCGCACGTGACCCATACGGTCTGTGCTGGCACACCGGCTACTGGACACCAGCTGACTCGGTCCCAGGTTGCGACGGCGAAATCGCTCAAGCCGCACCTCCAGTAATTCCAGCTCCTCCAGTAGTTGTTCCGCCACCTGCTCCAGTGTCGCAAAAGGTTACTTTTGCTGCTGACGCATTCTTTGACTTCGACAAAGCTGTCCTGAAGCCAGAAGGCAAAGCCAAGCTGGATGACCTGACATCGAAACTGGGCGCAATCAACCTGGAAGTCATCATCGCTGTTGGTCACACTGACTCGATCGGTTCAGTTGCTTACAACCAGAAGCTGTCGGTTCGCCGCGCTGAAGCTGTCAAGGCATACCTGGTCCACAAGGGTGTTGAAGCTAACCGTGTTTACACCGAAGGTAAGGGCAAGTCGCAACCGGTCGCTGACAACAAGACCGCTGCTGGCCGCGCTAAAAACCGTCGCGTTGAAATCGAAGTTGTTGGTACACGTACCAACTAATCGATTCAAACTCGATCAGAACCCCGCCTCGGCGGGGTTTTTTTTCGCACAAAAACAAGCGCCGCGAGCCAATCCGGAAACTTTCGGCAATGGTTTTTAATCAGACAACAAACCGCAACACCGCACTTTCCAGCTATGATTCAACCTATGAACGCAGACCCATCAGAACTCAAGAAATTCAGCGACCTGGCCCACCGGTGGTGGGATCCCGAATCCGAATTCCGCCCTCTGCATGAAATCAACCCCTTGCGCCTGGAGTGGATCAACTCGCGCGCCGCGCTGGCCGGCAAGCAGGTGCTCGATATCGGCTGCGGCGGCGGCATCCTGGCCGAATCCATGGCGCGCAAAGGCGCTGTCGTCACCGGCATCGACCTCTCCGACAAAGCCCTGAAGGTAGCCGACCTGCACAGCCTGGAATCCGGGGTCCAGGTCCGCTATGAAAAAATCGCCGCCGAAGAAATGGCCGGCCGCGAAGCCGGGCAATTCGACGTCGTGACCTGCATGGAAATGCTGGAGCACGTGCCCGATCCGGCATCCATAGTGCGCGCCTGCGCCACGCTGGTGAAACCGGGCGGACAAGTGTTTTTCTCGACCTTGAACCGCAACCTGAAAGCCTACCTGCAGGCAGTGCTGGCGGCCGAATACCTGTTGCGCATGTTGCCCAAGGGCACGCACGACTACGCCAAGTTCATCACGCCGGCGGAACTGGCGCAATTCGTCCGCAACGCCGGACTGACGGTGGATGTCATGCGTGGCATGAGCTACAACCCGCTGACCCAGATCTATTCGCTCAACCAGGACACCAGCGTCAACTACCTGATGGCTTGCACCCGGCCTGCTTAGCTGGTCCGACTAATTGCTTCCGGCCGGCGCCGCACTTGATCAGCGCCGGCCGTTTTCTCGTACTTTAGGAACCACCCATGCCCTTGCCAATGCCGCGCGCCATCCTGTTTGATCTTGACGGTACGCTTGCCGACACTGCTCCGGACCTGGCTGCCGCACTGAACCGATTGCGCCGCGACCGCGGCTTGAGCAGCACCCCCTACGAACAACTCAGGCCGCATACCTCGGCCGGCGCGCGCGGCATGATAGGCGCCGCCTTCGGCCTGAAACCGGGCGATCCCGACTACGAAGAATTGCGGGTCGGCTTCCTCGACCATTACGCCGCCGCGCTGGCGGTCGACAGCACCTTGTTCGAGGGCATACCGGCCTTGCTCAGCGACCTGCGCCAGCGCCGGCTCGGCTGGGGCGTGGTCACCAACAAGGCGGCCCGCTTCACCGATCCCCTGGTTTCCCAGATCGGCCTGGGAGATGCGGATTGCGTCATCTCCGGCGACACCACACCCCATGCAAAACCGCATCCGGCGCCGCTGCTGGAAGCGGCGCGGCGCCTCAAGCTGCAGCCGCAGGAATGCTGGTATGTGGGCGACGATCTGCGCGATATCCAGGCGGGCCGCGCGGCGGGCATGGTTACCGTGGCCGCGGCCTGGGGTTATTGCGGCGAGAGCGCACCGGAATCCTGGGATGCAGATGCCCTGATCGATACTCCCCAGCAATTGCTGGCTTTGCTGCCGCAAGCAGTCTCGAAGAATTGAATTAATCAGCGGGCAATACTGTCTGGCGGTATATTGTGGACATGCTTGCCCATAAGGAATAAAAATGGCAAATATCCCTCGTCCTTCCTGGCTGCCGCGTGCAATGCGCTGGACCGGCATCACAGTCATCGTGTTGCTGGTGCTGGCCCTGATCAGCTGGCTGGCGGTGCCGCCGGTCGCCAAGCACCTGGTGGAACAACAGATCGAAGCCCAGCTCGGGCGCAAGGCGACGGTCGGCAAGATCGCTTTCAATCCGTTCAACCTGGCGCTGACGGTATCCGATTTCACGCTCTATGAGCAAGACAAGACCACCGCCGCCTTCTCGGCAAAAACGCTGGTGGTCAATGCCTCCTCGGCTTCGCTGTTCCGGCTGGCGCCGGTGCTCAATGAAGCCAAGCTGGTCAATCCCAGCCTGCATGTCGTGCGCACCAGCGCCGACGGCATCGGCCGCTACAATTTCTCCGACATCATCGACCGCATCCTGGCGATGCCGAAGAGCGACAAGCCGACGCTGTTTTCGGTGTCGAATATCCAGCTGGAAAACGGCAGCATCAAGTTCGACGACAAAGTCACCAACAAGCTGGTCGACATCCAGGCGCTCAATATCGGCCTGCCCTACGTCTCGAACTTCCCGAGCAAGGTCGACACCTTCGTGCAGCCGCATCTTTCGGCCAAGGTCAACGGCACGCCGTTCGACCTGAAGGGTCGCAGCAAGCCGTTCGCCGGCAGCCTGGAAACCTCGCTGGCGATCGATATCGACCAGCTCGACGTCGCCAGCTTCGTGGCGTTTTCGCCGGTGGCGCTGCCGCTGGCCATCCAGAGCACCAAGCTGTCGACCAATCTCGACCTGACCTTCCTGCGCAACAAGGACAAGCCGGAAGTATTGCTGTCGGGCGCGATCAAGCTGGCCGACGTCGCCCTGGCCGACAAGAATGCCGCGCCGCTGCTCAAGGCGCAGGCGATCAATGCCCAGATCAGCAAGCTCAATGTACTCACCGGCGCCGCCGCGCTCGACCGGATCGAGATCCAGCAGCCGGAAGTCTGGGTCAACCTGAATGCCAGCGGCAGCCTGAACTGGGCCGCCCTGAGCACTCCTGCCGCAAAACAGGAAATCGCCAAGGATGCACCAAAAAAACCGGCCGGCCCGGCGCCGCAAATGACCTTGGCCAAGCTCAGCATCCACAACGGCACAGTCAACTGGCTGGATGCAGCCAATGCTTCGCCGGCGCTCAACCTGCAGGTCAAGAACGTGGCGCTGGATGCGAGCCGGCTATCGCTGGCACCTGACGCCAAGCCAGCCACCGTGACCTTGTCCACCGGCGCGGAAAACGACCAGCATATCCAGTTCATCGGCCAGATCACTCCCGCCAAAGGCATCGTCGCCGGCAAGGCCAGCATCAACGCCCTGTCGCTCGCGCCTTACCAGCCCTATGTCAACCGTTCGCTGGCAGCCGTGCTGTCCGGCCAGCTGTCGCTCAATACCTTGCTGGCAATCGACGGCAGCCGCATCCGCCTGCACCAGCTGGGCATCGATGTCGACGATCTCAAGGTGGCGGCAAAAACCAGCGCCGGCGGCAGCATAGGCGCCAAGAAAATCAGCCTGGAAAACGCCAGCGTCGATACCGAAGCGCACACGTTCAACGCCGACGCCTTGCGCCTGGCCGGGATCCAGGGCGACGTCAAGCGCGATGCCCAGGGCAAGCTCAACCTGCAGCAATTCATCGCCAACACAGGCAGCGCGAACAAAAGCGCCCCCACCCCTCCTGCCGCCGCCAAGAAAAGCGGACCGGACTGGGTCGCCACCGTCAACAAGTTTGCCGTCAGCGACAGCAGCCTGGCCTACCAGGACGACTCGGTCAAACCGACAGTCAAGCTGCGCGCCGACGGCCTCAACCTGAGCGCCGACAATATCTCCAGCAAGCTCGACAAAACCATCAAGGTTTCGCTGCGCACCCAGCTCAACAAGACCGGCAAATTGTCGGCCGACGGCAGCGTCGCGCCGCAATTGAAATCGATCGCGCTCGACCTCGACGTGCAAAACCTGCCGGTGGCCGCCTTCCAGCCGTATTTCACCGACTACCTGAACGTGAACCTGACCTCGGGCCAGGCCAGCACCAAGGGTAAACTGTCGCTGACACCGCCCAGCGGCCGCCAGCAACTCGCCACCAGTTACAACGGCAACCTGCGCCTGGCCAATTTCCGCGTGCTCGACAAGGAAACTTCCTCTGATTTCCTGAAATGGAAACTGCTCGACGTCAGCGGCATCAACGCCAATATCGGCGGCCCGCGCCAAAACGTCACGCTGGCGAAGATTGCACTGAGCGATTTCTATGCGCGCATCATCTTGTCTGAAACAGCCAAGCTGAACCTGCAAGATATCGTCGTCTCGAAAAACGCCCCGGCCGGCACGCCGGCGCCATCGCTGACTTCCGCCGAGGCGGGCGAAGGCATGGGCCAGGGGACGCCAAAAGTCACCAAGTCCACTGCCGAAGGCAAGACCACCGTAGCCCCTATCGCTGCCGCGCCACCTAAAGAGAATGCGCCGGTGATCAAGGTCGGCCAGGTTGTCATCAAGGGCGGCAACATCAACTACACCGATAATTTCGTCAAGCCGAACTACACCGCCAACATGACTGGCATGAACGGTACTGTCGGCGCGATCGCCTCCGACAAGCCGCAGCCGGCGCCGATAGACTTGAACGGCAAGATCGACAATGACGCGCCGGTAGCCATTTCGGGCTCGCTGAATCCGCTGTTCAAACCGATGTTCCTCGATATCAAGGCCAGCGCCAACGGCGTCGAACTGCCGCGCCTGACGCCATATGCCGCCAAGTACGCCGGCTACGCGATCGAAAAGGGCAAGCTGTCGATGGATGTCAGCTACCACATCGAAAACGACAAGCTGGTGGCGCAGAACAATGTACGCATCGACCAGCTCACCTTCGGCAACAAGATCGACAGCCCGACCGCCACCAAGCTGCCGGTGCTGCTGGCGGTCGCCCTGCTGAAAGACCGCAACGGCCAGATCAACATCAACCTGCCGATTTCCGGCACCTTGTCGGATCCTGAGTTTTCGATAGGCGGCATCATCGTCCGCATCTTCATCAACCTGATCGTCAAGGCCGTCACCTCGCCGTTCGCGCTGATCAGCTCGGCCTTCGGCGGCGCCGGCGGCGACGATCTCGGCTACGCCGAATTCGCGCCCGGCTCAGCCACCCTTACTGCAGCTACGCAAAGCAAGCTGGACACCCTGGCCAAGGCCCTGATCGACCGCCCGGCGCTGAAGCTGGACCTGATCGGCCGGGTCGATCCGAAAAGCGACACCGATGGCGTGCGCCAGCAAATCCTCAACCGCAAGCTGAAAGCGCTGAAGCTCAAGGATTCGGTTGACGGCAGCGACGATGCGCAGTCGGACGATGTGACCCTGACCGACGCCGACAAGGAAAAATACATGAGCAAGGTGTATGGTTCGGAAAAATTCGACAAGCCGCGCAATATGGTCGGCCTGGCAAAATCGCTGCCGACCGCGGAGATGGAAAAACTGATCGTCGCCAACACCACGGTGACCCAGGACGCCTTGAGCGCGCTGGCGACCCGGCGTGCCGAAACGGTCCGCAAGTACCTGGAAACCAAGGGCCAGATCCCGCTGGAACGGATCTTCCTGATCGCGCCGAAACTGACGGCCGACGGCATCAAGGACAAGGGTCAGCCGAACCGGGTCGATTTTGCGCTGAAATAGAGAGATTCCGGCAAGAGGAAAATTGTCTCTTGCCGGAAGAACGACTGCAACATCATACGCGTTGCAGTCCCAGTGAAAACACCACGCCGTCCGCGACATTCAATGCGCTAATGGTCCCGCCCATCTTGGCCATATACGTCTTGGCGACAAATAGCCCTTGTCCCCGGCTGCCGTTCGCACCTGCATCAAGCTGATCCGACACGCCGTATTCGAAAATCTTGTCGATCAGTTCGTCAGCGATATTCGGCCCGTAATTATGGATGGCGATGGTGGCTGCGGTTTCCGTGGTTTTCAGGTCGATGGAAATCGTGGAGCCCGGCTGGCGACAGCGATCGGCATTGCGCAGGACGTGTGTGACCACGTCCTCCAGGGAGTAGTCGTCCGCCCGGACCATCACGCCTTCCTGCTCACCGGAAAACCTGACGTCCGCGATACCGACCAGCGGCGCATTGTCCGCCACGTTGCCGAGAAAAGCGCCGATGTCGATGGCAGTCACCTGCAACACCGTGGATTGAAACGCCTCGCTGGGAGAGGCGCTGCCATACAGCACCCGCACCGCCTGCTGCATGCGGTTGATGTAGCGACTGCTCTGGCTATCGGCGGTGCCGTGCAAGGCCATCAGCGACTGCAGCGGCGACATGATTTCATGGCCCACCGCATGCCACATTTCCTTTTCCTGCTCGGCGCGGATTTCCTCCCGCTCGACATCTTCCCTGACGCGCCTCAGCAGGTCATGCAGGCAGCTTGCCAGCACGCCAAGCTCATCGGCGCCGCGCAAGTCGGTCAGGTCGAACTGGTCGAGGCCGCCTGAACCCTTGACGATCTTCGACACCTTGGCTGCACGCCTGGTCAGCATCGTGATGCGGCGGATGATGCCGATCTCGATGATCAGCCAGGCGACGAACAACGCCAGCAGCATCGCCCCGACAAACCACAATACCCGCGCAGCCACCACGCCCAGGCTGCGATTGACACTGCGCTCGTCGCCTATCAGGGTCACCTCATAGATCCCGGCCGAAGTCACGACCGATTCCCTGCTTTCGTTCGGCGGACCGACTTCGTCCACGGGCAGGCGGCGCACCAGGCGGCTTAGCAGGCGCGAGGTATCGTCCGGATGATCTTCGGCGCCGATCAGGCTGACCAGATCGGCGCCGTCAGCCGCGCCGCGCTTCTTGATGCGCAAGCTCTCGCCCGGCAACAACAGCGAAGTCAGGTCGCTCACGGAAAACGCCCGTGCCGCGGCGGCGCTTTTACTATCGAAAAGCAGCGGGCCGTCGCCCGGGGGCAAGACCTCGATACGCACCTGGATGTTATCCAGGTCGGCCGGCGGCCAGACCGGATTTTTTTGCTGGAACAGGGCATCCTGCAAGATAGCCACCGGCAGGCGCAGCGAGAAAAATGCACTGCGCGGGCAATCGGCATCGCCGTCGCCCTGCCCGGGTTTGCTGCAAGAGGTGCTTTGCCAGATCCAGCCGCGGAAATCCTTTACCGGCCTCGCTCCTACACGGCCGCTATCGTCATCGAGAAAACCGGTCAGACGGCCATGCGCGCCGCGCGTTTGAACCGCATTCGGATCACCGTTCTTTTCAAACGGCGCAATCCAGCGATAGGTCTGCCCGCGCAACATCACTGTCACCCGCACTCGATGCGCGTCATCGATATCCTGCTCGCCGCGCTGGTGCGGCATCAGTTCGCCGCTGACGAAACTGCCGGCAACATAAATGAAGCCGCCGGCCCAGGGGTTGTTGCCGATGGCCACGCATAGTGCGCCGTCGTCGCCATACTGCACCAGGCAGCCAGACATGGTAATGGCTTGCCGCACTTTGTTCTGGTCATCAAAATCGAGCGAGGGAAACGGCAGCAGTACCGGGTGCAGTGCAGCCGCGCCGCTATTCTCAGTGCGCGGATTCAGCAGCGCCAGTTGTCCGGCGGGATGGCGCAGGGTGGCCAGGATCTGGTCGCCGGTCTTGCGGAAACTGGCCTGGTAATTCTTGTAGCTCAGCTGCTTTTCCTGCTGCAGCACGTACAGCGCCAATGCAAGGGTAGCCGCGGCGAGCAGCAGGAAGGCGCCGCGAAACAGGATGCGCAAGCGGTATTGAGCGATATTCGGAAAGCTGATCTTCATGTGCAGTCATCCCCGCGGTTGAAGTGACGGCACATCATTTTTCCTGGTCGACCCAGCGAAAGCCGCGCATCGGGATATTTTCGATGCAGGCAAACTCTGCATCGACCTCGCGGAACGCATCGCGGATGGTGCTGACGTGCTTGCGGATATTGTCGCGATTGCGCCCGCTCTTGACCACCTGGAACAGCTGCTCATAGGTCACGACCTGGCCGCGATGCTCGTACAGCGCGGCCAGCAAGCGCTGCGCCGTCAGCGGCAGGTTGATGCGTTGCGCGCGCCAGATCGGGGTTTTCTGGCGCAGCGGGTCGATCGACAGTTCATTGCTGCTGGCGGCAGGCACACTTTCCTTCGCGCTGTTGCGATCCTTGGCGGCGCGCAGGATTTCCAGGAAGGTATCGATGAAATCGGATTCCTCGAAGGTTGCCTTTTGCAGGTAATCCCAGGCATCCAGCGCCTTCATGATGCTGCGGTAGATGGTGGCCGGCATGGCCGACACCACCAGCACCGGCGTTGCCTGGCCCTTGTTGATGGCGTTGATGATGGCGACGCCGGCATGCCGCTCGCGCCCCAGTTCGATGTCAAGCACCACCAGGTCATAGTTCTCGCGCGCCAGCGCCGCTTCGGCATCATCGCGCGTATACCACTGGTCCACCTGGATGCCGGGCCTGGCCGATTCGATCCAGCCCTTGAGCTGGTTGCTGGTCGGGATGTCGTCTTCGATCACCGCTACTTTTTGTGCCTGCTTTGACATTTTTTCTCCGCTACATCCGCTATCAATCACACCCGTCGTCCCCGCTCTTTTCGTGGCCTGCAGGATGAAGGGTCATGAAAGTATCCACGCTTTCCCATGAAATGTCTGCGCCGCGCTGTGAGTATTTCTTCACACGGCTTACCGGACTGCGACGTTGCGGAGCATTCAACGCTCCCGGATAACGCGACTGCCCCTGCCCGGCCATTGTTACTTCCGCGGCCTGGGGCGCAAGATTCTTCCCAGGGAAAAGCACTGCATGCCGCTCCCAACCATCGAATTACCACATCAACCGGGGGAAATATCATGTCTGAACGGCTCGAATCACTGGCGCAGGGCCTGCTTGCACTGCTCACCACAACCATTTCGGCAATCGGCGCTACGCTGGTCGGCCTGGCCCGTGCCGCCCGGCGTGCCTGGATACTGTTGCTGGCGCTCGCGCTGATAGGCGGTAGCGGCTACGAGTTGATTACCCACCCGCCGTTCAAGACCCTGGAGCCCGGTGAAGTCGGCATCCGCGCCAACAAGCTCACCGGCGGCACCACCGAGGTAAAAGACGGCCTGGTCGTGGTCATCCCCGGCCTGCATGAACTGCGGCGCTACTCGCTGCTCGACCAGGTCTATCGCCCGGTCCGCAGCAGCAAGGCGAATGGCGAAGCGCCCTTCCAGTCGATCGAGGGCCTGTCGCTGGGGGTGGACCTGACCATACGCTACGCCATCGACCCCGCCAGGCTGGCCGCCATTGCCGAGAAACTGCCTGCCGACATCAACGGCGAGATCGTCGAGCCGATGGTGCAGGGCGTGATCTACAAGTCCTTCACCCGCTATTCGGTGCGCGACATCTTTTCCACCAAGCGCGGCGAGATCCAGAAAGAAATAGAAAGCGAACTGAAACCGAAACTGGCGGCTGACGGCATCATCCTGCGTGGCGTGCAGATGGGCCAGGTCGACCTGCCGCCGGAGTACCGCCAGGGCATGGAAAAATTGCTGGCCGAGGAACTGGAAAGCGAAAAAATGAAATACACGCTGGAGCTGAAGAGCAAGCAGGTGCGGCAAACCGAGCTGGAAGCTGAAGCCGACAAGGTCAAGCGCGAAAAATCGGCGGAGGCAGCCGGCAACGAACAGATCATCGCCGCCAAGGCCCAGGAAGAAGCCATGAAACACGTGCTGCCGTTCAAGCAAAAGCAGATCGAGCAACGCCAGTATGAAGCCGAGGCAGAAAAGGTATCGCGCATCAAGACCGCGGAGGGCAGCGCAGAAGCGCGCCGTATCGAAGCCACTGGTGAAGCCGATTCACGCCATAAACTGGCCGACGTCGAAGCTTATCGCCTGGAAACCATCGGCAAGGTCACCAGCGCCCAGCTTGAACGCGATGGCGCGCTGATCTCGAAGAACCCCTTGCTGATCCAGAAAACCATGGCCGACAAACTGTCCGACAAGATCTCGGTAATCATCGCCCCGCCTCCAGCCAACGGCGGTTTCATCGGCTCGGCCCTGCTCGGCGGCGGCCAGACGGTTGCTTCGCAAAACCCGCAAACCGGCGCTACCGCAGCTCAGGAGACACAACAATGATGCTCGCCGCCCTGGCCCTGGTCGCCATCGTCACCCAGGATAGCGCCGCCTTGCGTGCCGCGCCCCGCGAATCGGCCCAGCAGCAAGCCGTGCTGTGGCAAGGCGACAGCCTGGAAGTGCGCGGCGAAAAGATGGACTACCTGCAAGTGTACGATCACCGCCGCGAGCGCGGCGGCTATATCCGCGCGTCGCAAGTGCGTACCCAATCGCTGGAACCGAAAGACGCACCCGACCTGCTGGCAGTGGTGCGCTTCCTGCGCGACACGCCGGGAGCCGAGGCGCTCGGCATCAGCTACGCGGCGGCCTACCTGAAAGCAGCGCCGGCCGAAGCCATCGGCCCCGAACCGTTCGATGCGCTGGGCACCATGGCGGAGCGCCTGGCGCGCCGCGCTTCGGCCAAACGCGGAAAAACCGACGACACCGTATTGGCGGCCCATCTTGAAGTGGCATCCAGCTATGGCATCGGCATGCGGGGTTTCGAGCGCGACGGGCGCATCCAGCTTTGCTACAACGGCGAAGCCTTCCGCCGCGTGCTGGCCATGAAATCGGACGATGGCCAGCGTGCCCGTGCTGCCCTGGCGCTGACCCGGCCCGAATGCGTGGACCCCAACCTCACGCCCACCGACCGCAACAGCCTCGACGCCTGGCGCGGCGACATCCTCGACCGGGTACAACTGACCAATCTGCCCGAATACGAAAAAAACCGCCTGCACCTGCGCCGCGCAGGTGTCTGGGCCAGCATCGCCTTCGAACGCGCCAGGCAGCGCCAGCCGGCGCAGGAAGCCGCCAACCGCGCCTTGCAGGAACTGGCCGGCGTCAACAAGCAAGAAATCGCCGAACCGGACGCGGCCGCCTATACCGATGCCGCCGTGCGCGTCGCCGCCTCGCGCTGGGCTGCAGAACCAGAACCTGCTGCCGGCAGCGGCCTAGCGGTCGTCACCACACCTGGAGAAGCCGGCGAAACCTGCGTCACGCTGGTAGACGCCAAACACGATCAAAAGAACCCGCTCTTCAGGCGCTGCACCTACGGCCTGGTCTGGAAAGCCTCGGCCAGCGTCAACGCCCAGCAAACCGCACTGGCGCTCGCCGTGCAACCGCTCGATTCATGGCGCGAGCTCTGGGTCTTCCGTCAGGGAGAAAAAGGCTGGACCATCGACATCCTGCCGCCGGCCGCGAATACGCCCGATATCGGCTACCTGGAATTTGCAGGCTGGGTGCCTGGCAGCACGAAAATGCTGGCGGTGCGCGAAGCGCGCGTGGACGGGCGCTTCAAGCGCAGCTTTGAAGTGATCCGGATGGATACCATGGATGTCGAAAAACAGGCCGACAACCCACGTTCCCTGAGCCTGTTTTACCGCTGGCAGGATCCAGCATGGAAAAGGGGAACCTTGAGCATGCGGTGAGGGATGGACACGTACCAAATGCGAGCCATGGGCTGCATGCCAGCCAAGCCCCTGGGATGCCGGCCTCGGATCGAGCGATAAAGTGCTATACTGACACCTGCTTTACCCTCGGGGGCGACCTGGTTTCGACGTGGGTTACAAAGCAGCGCAGGGCATACCGAGGACCGACTACCTCGTAAATACAATCGGAATAGATCTAACTGCAAACGATAACTCGTACGCACTAGCCGCTTAATAACCGGTTAGCTCTACACCATCTCGTCCCTGGGGTGGGCTGGTAAAACAGCAGTAGAGTCATTTACAGGGAATCGCTTTTAGTCGGGTTACTTGGCTGAAAGTTAAATTTAGGTGACTCGCCTGAACGAAGCGTGTGCGTCCGCGTCGGCTGGGTTAAATCAAATGACAGCACTAAGTATGTAGAACTGTCTGTAGAGGACTTGCGGACGCGGGTTCGATTCCCGCCGCCTCCACCATTATTTCATTGGAAACAATGACCCCGGCATATGCGGCCTCCAGAAATGGAGGCCGTTTTGTTTGGCGCTTCAAAACCTGGAACCCGGGCCCAATCCAGCGAGGTAAGGAAACAACAATTCACCTCGCATTCGATGCATTTTCCAAGCCTTTTCACACCGCCTGCCAACAGTTTTTTCGTAAATTCGCAGGAAAGAAACAGCGCGACACAATTCCCGATTATTCCGTATACAAACTTTCTGCACAGACATAGAATCCTGTGCGTAACAATCGTTGCAGCTGCAATGCGAGCCATTGAAAAATGGACATGGGTTCGTTCAATTGATTCTGGGAGTCTTCTTGTGAAGCGTTACGCCGGTGTATTTGCATGTATTCTTGTCTATTCCCTTGCCTTGGCAACCACCTTGCTGCCGGCCCATGAGAGCCGCGCCGATGCACTGGAAGACGTGCAGAACCGTCGCGCGATCCGCATCGCGGTGCCAAAAGATACGCCGCCGTTCGGCGCTGCAAACCAGTACAAGGCGCTGGAAGGTTTCGATGTCTCGATCGCCAGGATGATTGCGCTGGAACTGGGCGTCAAGCTGGACATGGTGCCGCTCGACAGCGGCGACCGCATTCCGTCGCTGCTGAACCGGCATGTCGACCTGGTAATCTCCAGCCTCGGCAAAAATCCTGAGCGTCAAAAACAGATCGATTTTTCGCAGGCTTACGCGCCGTTTTACCTCGGCGTCTTCGGCGCGCCGGGTACCGACGTGAAAAATGCGGCCGGACTGGGCGGCAAGACTATCGCTGTGCTCAAAGGCTCGATCGAAGACGGAGAGTTGAGCAAGGTTGCGCCGGCGTCGGCCATTATCAAACGCTTCGCCACCGAGCCTGAGGCCGTCAAATCCTATTTGCAGGGCGACTCCAAATTGCTGGCGGCGGGCAACGTGCTGATTTCCGCCTTTACCAAAGAGCAAGCGGAAGCAACCCAGCTGAAAATCGTGCTGAAAGACTCACCCTGCTTTATTGGCATTAATAAGAATGAAACCGCATTGCTGAACAAGGTCAACGCCATGCTCAGCACCATCAAGCAGAACGGCATGCTCAATGTCAACGCGCAGCGCTGGTTCAAGGCGCCTTTGCCAGACAGCGTGCTGCACAGCTCTATCGAATAAGACCGAGCCGCGCTGCATTGAAAAAAAAGGGATTCCGCAAGCGGAGTCCCTTTTCTCTTTGTAGGATAAGCTTGGGCAAAGTTGGCGGCGCGGCGCCGCCACGGCTTCCAGCAATATTGACGACACCAGGCATATGAGCCAATCCGGGATTCCATCCGCAGCACACACAGCACTTCCCCCACCTGCTGTCAGTTTTCGGGAGGCCTTCCTGTTCTGGCTCAAACTGGGTTTCATCAGTTTCGGCGGACCTGCAGGCCAGATCTCCATCATGCACCAGGAGCTGGTTGAGAACCGGCGCTGGATTTCGGAACGGCGCTTTCTGCATGCGCTGAACTATTGCATGGTGCTGCCAGGCCCGGAGGCGCAACAGCTGGCCACTTACATCGGCTGGCTGATGCATCGCTCTTGGGGCGGCATCGTGGCTGGCGTCTTGTTCGTGCTGCCTTCGCTGCTGATCCTGATCGCCCTGTCCTGGCTGTATATCGCCTTTGGCAATTTGCCGCTGGTCGCCGGCCTGTTCTACGGCATCAAGCCCGCCGTGACCGCCATCGTGCTGCAGGCAGCGCACCGGATTGGATCGCGCGCCCTAAGGAACAATGCGCTGTGGGCGATTGCCGCGGCGTCGTTCGTGGCGATTTTTGCCTTGCAGCTGCCGTTCCCTGTCATCATCGCCGCCGCTGCGCTGATCGGTTACATCGGCGGCCGCATCGCGCCGGACCGTTTCAAGACCGGAGGCGCGCACGGCAAGGCGGACCAATCGTTTGGAGCGGCACTGATCGACGACCATACGCCGACGCCGCAACATGCGCAATTCCGCTGGCGCACCTTGTCATGGATAGCCATCGCGGGCGCCTTGTTGTGGGCGCTGCCGATGGGCTTGCTGACGGCGTCCTACGGCTGGCATGGCGCCCTGACGCAGATGGGCTGGTTTTTCACCAAGGCGGCGCTGCTGACTTTCGGCGGCGCTTATGCGGTGCTGCCGTATGTGTATCAAGGCGCGGTCGAACACTATGGCTGGCTGACGCCGACACAAATGATCGATGGCCTGGCGCTAGGTGAGACCACGCCCGGGCCGCTGATCATGGTGGTGGCTTTTGTCGGCTTCGTCGGCGGTTATGTCAAAGCCGTCTTCGGCCCGGACAGCCTGTTTCTTGCCGGCACCGCCGCGGCGGCACTGGTGACCTGGTTCACTTTCCTGCCTTCTTTCCTGTTTATCCTGGCCGGCGGCCCGCTGATCGAAGCCACCCACCACGACCTCAAATTTACCGCGCCTCTCACGGCGATAACCGCCGCCGTGGTGGGCGTGATCCTGAACCTGGCAGTGTTCTTCGGTTACCACGTGCTATGGCCGCAGGGTTTTGGCGGCGCCTTTGACTGGATATCGGCATTGATTGCGCTGGCCGCAGCTGTCGCCCTGTTCCGTTTCAAGCGCAATGTAATCCATGTCATCGCGGCGTGCGCGATAAGCGGCCTGGTGCTGAAGATGTGGGTGCTGTGAATCGAATCGCGCAACTTGTTGCGGCAGATGTGATAAGTTCGGCAAACGATCTGGAATTCAAGCAGGAGAACATTATGCCAAGCGCACGCCTGAATGGCGAAACCATCACCGATTGGGACAGCTTTCATACCGAATGCGCACAGGTATTCGGTTTTCCCGAATTCTACGGCCGCAACATGAATGCCTGGATCGATTGCCTCAGTTATTTGCGCGATGAAGACGGCATGAGCAAATTCCGGCTGCAGGAAAACGAAGTACTGAGCATCGAGATATCGCACAGCGAAAAACTGCGCCAGCAGGCGCCCGAGATCGTCGAGGAGCTGGAATTCTGCATCACGGCGATCAATGAGCGCTACGATGACTACGGCGAAAAGCCGGCGCTGAAACTCGTGCTCCGTTAAAGCTTCTCGTGATGCGGGGCAGTCCTGATCTACGGTTGCCGGGATGGGCGCAGATAGTAGATGTCCCATTCCTCTTCTGCGAGAAATTCAAAACCATTGCGTTGGTAAAAGCGGTTGGAATCGCTGCCCCTGAGGGCGCCTACGCGTAACGGCAGCGACAGCGCATCCGCTTCTTTAAAGACCTGGGCCAGCACGGCCGTCCCGAGCCCTTGCCCCTGGCAAGCTGGATGAATATAGAGATGATCCAGCAGCAGCTGGTCATCCGCAGGTTTGACGACAACAAAACCTGAACGCCGGCCATCAGCCATGACATGCCGTGTATAAAGCGCCGAAAAACTGGAATGGAAGCGCTCGCGCGCGCGGGCCGGATCAAAGCGGCCGATGCGTTCCAGGCTTTCACGCATGGCGGCTATGCGCAATGCCAGCAATTCTTCAAAATCGGTTTCTACTGCCGGGACCAGGGTGACGAGTGGCGGGTTCGACGCGGGCATGCGGGCTTTCAGAGTTTTCTTTGGATTGATTTTATCTGAATCAGCGAAGCGGGATCCTGTGCGCACACTGGTCCACAAACCATTTGCGCAAAGCAAAAACCCTCTGCAGTTGTCTGCAGAGGGTTTTTTAATAAAAGCCTGACGATGACCTACTTTCACACTGGTTGCAGCACTATCATCGGCGCAAAGTCGTTTCACGGTCCTGTTCGGGA
>NZ_JAQGLV010000291.1 GCF_028292705.1 Collimonas fungivorans
CCGGATTGTCCAGGTATTGCGGCAAAAAGGCGCCATCGATCATGCTCGACACCACGATTTGTCCAATATCGCCGATGGCTACCGGCTGATCATGATCATCCAGCAGTTCGACCTTGAGCCAAGGCAGCGCGCGGCCGATGGAGCCCGGCTTGCCGCTGACGTTGACGGTAGTGAAGCTGGATCCTTCGGTCATGCCATAACATTCACGCAGATCCAGTTGCAGACGAGCGATCACTGTATCCCACGCTTTTACCGACACGCCGGCGCCCCAGGCCACGCGCAAAGCATGGCGCGCAGGCGGCAGCGGCAGCTGCATCAATATGTCCAGGATGCCGCCGAGATAATGCAAATGGGTAGCCTGAGAGGTTTCCATCTGCTGCCAAAAGCGGCTCGCCGAAAAACGCTCGACTATGTGCAATTCAACTTGTTGAAAAAACGGCACCAGCATCATCTGCGCGCCGCCGATATGGCATAGCGGCTCCCAGACGAACATGCGGTCACCTGCACCGGCGCCGGAAACGATCAAGGTTGCTTCGCTGGCAATCCGCATCATGCGATGGGTGAACACCACCCCCTTCGGCGCACCAGTGGTGCCGGAGGTATAGATCAGGCACAAGGTATCGTCGGCATTGACCGGCGCAGCCTGCAGCGGCCGGCCTTCAACTGGCATCTGCCGCACCGTCAGTTGCACCTGCTCGAGCCAGACCAGCCGGGATCGCAAATCCGGCAACTCCGACAAGACCTCGGAAAATTCATCTTGAGCGACGAACAACGCCGGTTTGCAATGGCCGAGCAGATAGTCAATACCCGGTCCCTTCAGACGCGTATTGACCGGCACCCACACCACGCCGCTCAGCATCAGCGCATAGATCAGCGCGATATGATCCAGGCCGTTTTCCAGCATCAGCGCCACCCGGTCGCCGCGGCAGATACCTTTTGATTCCAGCCAGGATTGCATCGCGCCGACGCGTTTTGCCATATCGTCGAATGATATCCTGGCGCCATTAAAATCGAGCAGCGTGCTCGATCCTCTCTGTATCAGCCCATCATGCAGCAACGGCACGACGTCGAGATTGTCGCGAGATGAACGAACAGGGAAATAATCGGAATAGTTGTGCATGTCAATATATTGGTCAGTCTTGATTTGTCTTGATTAGAGTCGCGATGGCGCAGGACTTCATGCCTGCTCGGCGCGTTTGAAGAACGTCGGGATCAACACCAGCACCGCAATCACCACAACCATGACCAGCGATACCGCCGCCAGGGTCGGATTGACTTGCAAAGTCATGTCATCCCACATCTGTTTCGGCAACGTATTGGTGAGACCGCCGCTGACGAAAATGGCAATCGTCAATTCATCAAACGAAATGATGAAAGCAATCTGCAATGCAGCCACCACGCTGCCTATCATCATCGGCATCTGTATCGTGCGCAGCCGCGCCAGCGCCGACGCACCGAGGATGCGGCCGGCATCGTCGAGACGCCAGTCGAAGCGCTTGAGCGCCGCTACCATTGTCACGACCACATAGGGAATCGCCAATACGGTATGGCCGATCGCCAACCCAAGATTAGTGCCGACCAGCCCGAGACGCGCAAACAGATAGAACAAGCCAACCGCAATCACGATGCGCGGCACGATCAGCGGCGCCAGGAAAACCGCGAGCATGGGCTTGGTCCAGGCAGACGGCAGGCGTGTCAAGGACAGCGCAGCGCCCAGACCCAGAGCGGTGGCGGCAAGCGCGGTTACCACCGCCACCCCGAACGAACGCAGCAGCGCCGATTGCCAGACCGGAGAGAACATGAACGAGGAGAACCAGCGCAGGCTGAAACCTTTAGGCGGAAAGGCCAGGAACGGAGAATCGGTGAATGCGATCGGCAGCACCACCAGGATTGGCAGCGATAACAATGCGATCATCACCAACGTATATATTTTCAGGCCGCGAACCCTCGCGCTTATCGGCCCCAATGCGCCATGAGCGCGTCCCAATGTTCTGCCGACGACGATGAGGAAGCCGTTCATGCCAGGTAAATTCTTGTTGCGCACAGGAAGTCGTGACTCGCCGCTCAATGAAGATAAACCAACCAGTTTGTCGTACGCGACAAATACAGCAACCGCGCAGACCAGCAAGACCGTCGACAAGGCAGCGGCGAACGGCAAATTGAACAATTCATTGATCGCCGAAATCACCAATTGGGCGACCATGGTTTCCTGCGGTGTGCCGAGCAGAGCCGGCAAGATGAAGAAACCCAGGCTGGTGATAAATACCAGAAGGCCGGCAGCAGCCATGCCCGGCGCCGCTAGCGGCAGGAACACCGAAAAGAATGCAACTGTGCGATTGGCGCCCAGTGTTTCCGCAGCCTGCAGCAATTGCGCATTAACGCCGCGCATGATCGGCAGCATGTTCATCACCGCCAGCGGCAACATCGCATGCACCATGCCGATCATCACACCGCTCAAGGATGGCGCCAAGGCTTGCGGATCGTCGACCAGGCCAAGTCCCATCGCGATCGAGGCAAGCACACCGGTTTTAGACAGCAGCAGAATCCAGGCAAAAGTCTTCACCAGGTAACTGGTCCAGAACGGAACCAACAGCCAGATCATCCATTTACCGCGCCGGCGGTCGCTGATCTGGCTCAGGAAATAGGCGACCGGAAAGCCGAGTCCGACTGCAAACAGGGCAGTCAGCAGCGATATCTTGAAGGTAGTCCACAATACCTTCGCATACACGATATCGCCGCTGATGCGATGGAACTGCGCCAGACTCAGGTTGCCTTCGGCGTTGTAGGCGCCTGTTTGCAAGATCTCGTAGACCGGCACGCAAAAAAAACATAGCAGGAATACGAGAGACGGCAATGCCGGCAGCATGGCCTTGAACAGCTTGCGGCTTGAGGAATTAAGCATGATGACGGCTCCTTTCAAGCGGCAACGGCGGTGGTCAAGAGAGTGGTCAATTCACGCTGCCAATTGACGCCGACGATATCGCCGACGGCAGGGGCTTCGCGGCGGCCGCAACGCAGCAAGAATGGCTCCGCTTC
The DNA here is from genome assembly GCF_028292705.1 of Collimonas fungivorans. Classification (GTDB taxonomy): domain Bacteria; phylum Pseudomonadota; class Gammaproteobacteria; order Burkholderiales; family Burkholderiaceae_D; genus Collimonas; species Collimonas fungivorans_B. The sequence continues at coordinate 3,037 of NZ_JAQGLV010000291.1, forward strand.
GCCGATGTCGATGAGTACGCGGATATCGGATCCGGCAAATACGACTTCGTTGACGCGACCTCGCAAATAGGCTGATTCAGTACTGGCCAATCGTGCGTTTTCCGGCCTCACGACCAGCGTCCTGGTGGCCGGCTGGCTGGCATCCTGCGATATCACAGGCAATGCGAAGCGGCCGTTGCGCAAGGTATCGAAACCAGCAGCACCTTGCTCCAGCGTTCCTTTCAACAAGTTCGAGTAACCGATGAATTGCGCCGAGAACACGGTGGCAGGCTGGTCGTACATGGCTTGCGGCGTACCTATCTGCTCTATCTTCGACTGATTCATCAGGCAGATACGATCGGACAGATTGAGCGCCTCCTCCTGATCGTGGGTGACGTAAATGAAGGTGGCCCCCAAATCCTTGTGCAAGCGGCGGATTTCGGATTGCATGTGCTCGCGTAATTTCTTGTCGAGCGCGCCCAGCGGTTCGTCCAGCAGGATCACCGAGGGCTTGTAGACAAAACATCGCGCCAGTGCAATACGCTGTTGCTGGCCGCCGGACAATTCACGCGGCAGGCGGTGGGCGTAAGCGCCCATCTGCACCATTTCCAACGCTTCCTTGACCGCGGTGTCCATCGCTGCTCTACCCTCTTTGCGCATGCGCAATGGATAGGCCACGTTGTCCCACACGGTCATGTGAGGAAACAAGGCATAACTTTGAAACACCATGCCAATGCCGCGTTCACCGGCGGCCTTGCGAGTGGCGTCCTTACCGTCGATCAGCAACCTGCCGTCGCTTGGTTCGACCAGCCCTGCGATGATTTGCAGTAGCGTGGTCTTGCCGGAACCCGAAGGACCGAGCAGGGTCAGGAATTCGCCATCCTGTACCTGCAGATCGGTGGGCGACAGCGCAGTGACGTCCTGATAGCGCTTGCTAAGTCCAATTGTTTCTAATCTGGCGACCATTTTTCTACCCGCTTACGAAAGTAACCATGCGTTGAATCGATCTGACGCCAGATTGCGGTTCTTGTGCCACCACTGCGCGCTAGGCGCGCGCATGAGCTTCAGGTTGGCTGCCGAGGTCGGCAAAATCGCGGCGCGTTTAGCCGGAATGTTTTGATAGGCACTGAGATTGGTCGGGCCGTATGCCAAGGTGTCGGTAAAGGCCGCCTGGCGCGCTGCATCGGCGCAGAATTTGACGAACGCCTTGGCTTCTTCGGCACGCGGCGTTCCCTTCGGCACCCCCCAGCCCTCGATCGAATACAGTCCCTGGTTCCAGACGATGGCGACCGCTGCGCCGCCTTCGATGGCGGTTTGCGCACGCGCATTCCAGGTCGAGATCATGTCGACCTCGCCGGACTGAATCAGCTGCATCGCCTGTGCGCCGCTGGTCCACCATACTGCGACATGCGGCTTGATGCGATCAAGACTCTTGAACGCCCGGTCCAGATCCAGCGGGTAGAGTTTATCGATGGAAACGCCGTCGGCCATCAATGCCTGTTCCAGTGTGTCGATGGCATTACGGCGCAATGCCCGGCGCCCTGGAAATTTTTCGACATTCCAGAAATCGGCCCAACTGGACGGGGGATTTTTGCCATACTTGTCGCTACGGTATGCCAGCACGGTCGAATAGACGTCGACGCCCATGAAGTTTGGCGCAACCGATTCCGCCAGCATGTTGGGAAAATCCGCGACTTTCAATCCCAGCGGCTCCAGCAAACCGGCTTCTTCCAAGATAGGAATATCCTGCGCCACGGTCAGGGTTGTGACATCCCACACGAAATTCTTCGTCTTTACCATCGCTGTCAACTGCGCCACCGGTTGCGCCTCGCGCGCCACATTGATGACACGGATGCCGGTGGCCTTTTCAAACGGGTCGTAAAAGGCTTTTCGATATGCTGCGGTGTAGGGACCGCCGGGATCGGCGACCACGATCTGTTTATTCTGGCCGAACGCCGTAGCCGGGAATGCGCCAGCGACAGCCAGTCCCCCGGCCAGCTTCAGCACTCCACGGCGTGTGGTATCGAAACGATTTTTCATACGACCTCCCTATGCGATAGAAATGTAAAAACGTTCATTGCAACAACCCTCTGCGGAAATCTGATTACGCGATGCTGCGGCCGCGCTTGCGGAAAAACTCTTCCATCATGCGTGCCGGTTCACCCGTGCTGTACGCCGCCACCTGGATCCGGCGGCCGGCGCTGATGGCTTCGTGAAAACCGGATTCGGACATTTCGCAGAAACGCTGCTTATCCAGGCGCATCGCCACCGGCGGCTTGGCTGCCAGATCGCGAGCAATCTCCATCGCTTTGGGCAAGACTTGGTCGGCGGCGACCAGATGATGGATCAGGCCGATCCGATGGCACTCTTCCGCTTCCATCATGCGGCCGGTCAGTGTCAGTTCTATCGTGCGCGACAACCCCAGCATCTGCTTCATGATCCACGGACCGGTCACACTCGGTATACCGGCATTTATTTCCGGCTGCCCCATGCGTGACCCGGCATGTCCGACACGGATATCGCCCAGCAACGCAACCTGGAAAGCGGAGCCGGCGGCGGTGCCGTTAAGCGCAATGACTAGCGGCTTCGACAAGCCGCGCAGCACGGCATAGTAGTTTTCCCATTCGCTCATCCACTCGTTCACGCGTGCAGGATCGAAGCCGTGCGCTTCTTCCAGGTCCTGTCCCGCACAGAATGCGCGTTCGCCGGCGCCCGTCATGACGATGGCGCCAACGGCCGGATCGGCATTGAATTTCGTCAATGCGGCAATGATCTCGTTGCGCATGTCGGTATTCCAGGCATTGAGTTTTTCAGGGCGATTCAAGGTCACCACGCCAACGTTTCCGCTTGTTTCCAAAATGATATATTTTTCCATAACTATTCCTATGTAATAACTAATGTTTTATTGCGATACAAAGTATCAATGCAATATGCATGCCTGTCTATGCGCAAAGCACAAGAGGTTTTTACATGGGGAAGGATGGTGCATCTGTGCGCCAGAACTGTGCGCTGCAGCACGCAAATATTCAGGTTCGGTGCAAGGCGGGACAGCCGGAGTTATCAGAAGAACCTGAGGATGTGACGCTGATATTCAGGTAGCCCTGCCTGATCGAGGATGCAGGTGTAGGCCATCAGTGCCCTGGCGCCCTGCCGGTAGGTATCGGACAACGCTCTTTAAATGGCAGGGCATCTATATAAATCATTGTTATTTGCATAGATGAATCTAAAATAGCGGCTTATTCCAAACAACATTGATAACATGGCAACGACATGCACGATTGAGAAGGCCGCGCGGGGCAGCCACTCTCGCAAGCCGGTTTTCGTCGCCGATGTTAATGGAACACTTTACCGATCTTTACAGGAGCTACTCAATGAATCGCATTTTCAACCTGGGCCTGTGCGTACTCGCTCTGTCGCTGGCGGCTTGCGGCAAGCAGGAACCGAAAACGGCGGCAGCGCCTGCGCCGACCGAATACCTGGTCGGCGCCGAAGCGACTTTTGCACCGTTCGAATACCAGAATGAACAAAAGGAAATCGTCGGCTTTGACGTCGACGTCATGAACGCCATCGCCGACAAGGGCGGTTTCAAGATCAAGTTCGTCAACACGCCGTTTGAAGGCATCTTCAATTTCCTGGCGCAGGGCGACCGCGACCTGCTGGCCTCGGCCATCACGATTACCGACGAACGCAAGCAGACTGTCGACTTTTCCGAACCCTACTTCGAAGCCAACCAGCTGATCGTGGTGCCGAAGAATTCCAAGGTGACGAAATTCGCCGACCTCAAGAACATGAAAGTGGGCGTGCAAAGCGCTACCACCGGCGACGAGATCGTGCAAAAGGAACTGGGCAAGAGCAATCCCAACATCAAGCGCCTGGAATCGGCGACCCTGGTCATGAAGGAGCTGGAAGGCGGCGGCGTTGAAGCCGTGGTGTCCGACAACGGCGTGATCAAGAACTACATCAAGAACAATCCATCCGAAGGTTTCCGTTTTATCGCCGATCCGGCTTTCCCGAAAGAGTATTACGGCATCGCAGTCAAGAAGGGCAACGCCGAGCTGCTGGCCAAGGTCAACAAAGGGCTGGCGGCAATCAAGGCCGACGGCACTTACGACAAGATCTACGCCAAGTATTTTGCCGACACTGCCAAATAACCGCCGGGGAAAAACATGAAACAACGATATCTGCCGGCCCTTACCCTGGCATTGCTGTGTTCGCTTGTCGTCCTGGCAGGCTGCGGCAAGAAGGACAGCAATCCGGCGGCGACCGCCGCCAACACTGAATACGTGGTCGGCGCCGACGGCGCTTATGCGCCCTTCGCTTCCGAGAACGAACAAAAGGAACTGGTCGGCTTCGATATCGACATCATGAAAGCCGTGGCCGATAAGGCCGGCCTCAAGATCCGGATCGTCAACACCCCGTTCGACGGCCTGTTCAACGCCCTGGCCCAGGGCGACCGCGACATCCTGATTTCAACCATCACGATCAACGACCAGCGCCGCCAGACCATGGATTTCTCCGAACCCTATTTCGTGGCGAAGCAGCTGATCGTGCTGCCGTCGAGCTCGAAAGTGGCCAAGTTCGAAGACCTGAAAGCATTGAAGATCGGCGTCCAGAGCGCCACCACCGCGGATGAAGCGGCGCAGAACCTGGTCGGCAAGAACAGCCCCAGCGTCAAGCGTTTCGAATCGATGCCGCTGGCGTTCCAGGAACTGGAAGGCGGCGGCGTCGATGCCGTGATCGGCGATAACGGCGTGGTCACCAATTTCGTCAAGAACAATCCGGGCAAGAGCTTCCGCATCGTCAACGATCCGGCCTTCCCCAAGGAATACTACGGAATCGCGGTCAAGAAGGGCAACGCCGAACTGCTGGCCAAGCTCAACCACGGCCTGGAACAGATCAAGGCTGACGGCACCCAGGACCGGATCTACAAGAAATATTTCGCGGACGAGAAGTTATAAATACAGTTATAAATTCGACTTATTTGACGAGAACACCATGAAAAAAATGTTAAGCCGCTACCTGCCGCTGTGCGCTCTCAGCCTGAGCCTGCTCGCAGTGGGCGCCTGCAGTAAAAAGGAAGAGGCGCCAGCGGCGGCCGCCAAGCAAACCCTGTACGTGGTCGGCGTTGAATCTGCTTACGCACCGTTTTCCGCCGAAAACGAAAAAAAGGAAGTGGTCGGTTTCGATATCGACCTGATGAAGGCGATCGCAGCCAAAATCGGCATCGAAGTCAAATTTATCCCGACCCCGTTCGAAGGCATCTTCAACTTCCTGGCGCAGGGCGACCGCGACCTGCTGATTTCCGCCATCACGATTACCGACGAGCGCAAGCAGACCGTCGATTTTTCCGAACCTTATTTCGAAGCCAGCCAGCTGATCGCCGTCCCGCAAGGCAATACCTCGGTCAAGCAGTTCAATGACCTGAAGACCATGAAGATCGGCGTGCAAAGCGCCACTACCGGCGACGAAGTGGTGCAAAACCTGGTGGGCAAGAACAACCCCAGCATCAAGCGCTTCGATTCCACCACGCTGGCCCTGAAAGAGCTGGAAAGCGGCGGCGTCGATGCCGTGGTGGCGGACGATCCTGTAGTCAGGAACTACATTACCAACAATCCGTCGGCCAGCTTCCGCGTCGTCACCGATGCCGGCTTTCCGAAAGAGTACTATGGCATTGCAGTACGCAAAGGCAATACCGAACTGCTGGCCAAGATCAACCAGGGCCTGGCTGATGTCAAGGCTGACGGCAGTTTCGCAAAAATCAATGAAAAGTACTTTGGCAACGGTAAGTAATTAGCTGTAGCCTGCCCGCAGACCGGCTGTTTTTGGCGGTCTGCGGCATCTACGGTATAATTTTGCGCTAATTTTTTATTATCTTCATGTTTAGCCCGGATCAGCAGCCTGCCAGGTTACGCGTCCTCTCAGCCCGTCGCACCGTTTCTTCTCAATACACTTATGGATTTTCGCTGGAGCATCATACAAGGCTACGCGCCGCTATTCGTCAAGGGCTTCTTCATGACGGTCCAGGTCGCCGTGATCAGCATCATCATCGGCACCATCCTCGGACTGTTGCTCGGCATGCTGCGTCTGGCCGAAGTCAAGCACGGTCCATGGAAATGGCCGTTCCGCCTGTTGAAATGGCTGGCCAGCTTCTATGTCGCCTTCTTCCGCGGCACTCCGCTGTTCGTGCAGATCCTGCTGATCCACTTTGCAGTAATGCCTGTGCTGATCCATCAAGACAACGGCCTGCTGATCTCCGGCGAGCTGGCGCGCACCATCAAGCAAGACTACGGCGCATTCATTTCCGGCATCGTCGCCCTGTCGTTGAATGCCGGCGCTTATATTTCAGAGATTTTCCGGGCCGGCATCCAGTCTATCGACCGCGGCCAGTCTTATGCGGCATCCAGCCTCGGCATGGGCTACAAGCTGACCATGCGCTACGTGGTGCTGCCGCAGGCGTTCCGCCGCATGCTGCCGCCGCTCGGCAATGAAGCCATCACCCTGCTCAAGGATTCGTCGCTGGTATCGGCCATCGGCCTGGCCGAGCTGGCTTATGCCGCCAGGACCGTTGCCGGCGCCTACTCGCGTTATTGGGAACCGTACATCACGATTTCCGTGGTCTATTTCGCGATGACCATGATACTGGCGACGCTGGTCGGACGGCTGGAACGGAAATATGCGGCGCCCCACCATCGTTGATTGCAAGCTGGCGGCCCGATTCGAAAAACCCTTATTTTCTCATTGAAAATAAGGGTTTTTTTATGGCTAGTCGACTTCCGATAAACGTCCATCGACAGTCAGCAAGGCAGTACGCAAACGCTTGTCGCCGAACACCCCCTGCGCCGCCTGCCGGTAGCTGCGCAACTGTGCGGTGTACGCCGCGCGTTCGCTGTCGAGCAGATTGCGCTTGTAGTCCAGGATCCACACTTCATCCTCGAAGATCACCACACG
>NZ_JAQGLV010000305.1 GCF_028292705.1 Collimonas fungivorans
CCGTGAAAAACGGATCGAACACCAGTTCTTGCGGCACCACGCCGAGATTGCGGCGCGCGGCGCGGTAGTCGCTGACGACATCGTGGCCGTGGATCGTAACGTTGCCTGAATCGGGCCGGTTAAGGCCAGCGATGATCGAAATCAAGGTGGTCTTGCCGGCGCCGTTGGGGCCCAGCAAACCGAAGAATTCGCCTTCTTCGATGGTCAGGGAAACGCCATCCAGCGCCTGCAAGGACTGGTAACGCTTCTTGACGTTGGTAATTTGGATGGCCGCCATAGTGCCTTGCTAAATATTCTTTAATTGGGACGCCGCAGCAATGCTGCCGATTTGCCGGCCAAACCATGCTGGCCGGTGGCGGAACCCTTGATTATATTGGATTTTTGCTGCGAGGGCCGGGCGACAACGACAAACCCGGGATGCTACGAGGAAAGGAGAAGGTAGAGCTCAATGATGCAGTGTACTGGCGGCAACAGTCACGCCGGCAGGCGCCAGCAACTCTGTCACGCCGTACAAATCGATCAGGCTTTCCAGGTTGGCGGGCAAACTGGAGAAATGCAGGTTCAGCCCCTGGTTCAGGGCTGCACATTGCCAAGCCAGCAAGGTAGCGACGGCGGCCGAATCGACCGCCACCACGTCGCCCAGGTCGATCTCGGTCTCGCCCCCGGCGATCGCGCGCAAGCCCTCTTCCAGAGTGACTTTGGCGTTGCCGACAGTAAGCGAGTGAGATGGTCTGAACATGTTAGTTAGTCAATCAGCTGATTATTTCTTAAGGCCGCGGGCAGCGCGTTCCTTGTTCTTGTCCGACAACACCTTGATCAGGCCGTCGATGCCGGAACGGTTGATTTCGGAAGTGAACGTGCCCTTGTATGAATCAACGAGCCAGGCGCCCAGTACGTTGACATCATAGATCTTCCAGCTCGTGCCTGCTTTTTCCACGCGATAATTGAGCTGGATAGGCTCGCCGCGCGGCTGGATCACCTGCGAGCGGACGATCACGTCGGTATCGGCCGGATCGGCGCGCAGCGGCTTGAAATCGATTTGCTGGTCACGCACTTGCGACAGCGCGCCGGAATAGGTGTAGACCAGCAGGCTGCGGAACTGGGTGATCAACTGTTTCTTTTGATCATCAGTTGCGTCACGCCATTTAGGACCCATGGCCATGCTGGTCATGCGCTCGAAGTCGACATACGGGATGATCTTTTCTTCAACCAGCGCCAGGATGCGCTGCTGGTTGCCGCCCTGGATGTTTTTATCCGATTTGGCGGTATCCAGCACGTCCTGGCTGATGCGCTTGATCAACGCGTCAGGCGCTTCTTGCGCCTGGGCTGCCGCTGTGAACAACAGGCTGCCGACAGTCAGCGACAGCGTCAGGAATTTTTTCAGGATTTTCATATGGTTTTTTTAACAATCTTAATGGTTGTTAGAAGACGTCTCAGACGCGGGGTATATGCGTCCTAAGACGGCAATTTCAAGCGCCGGTTCCGGCCGGCGCCGATAATCACTGCTCGGCGGGCTTGCTGTTGACAGGTTTGTCCGCCTTGTCGTCGCTGTCGTCGTTATTGCCGCTGATCTGGCTCTGGCGGCGCTGGGTATAGGCGTCGCGCACGAATTCATACTTGTCGAGGGCGGCATCGTCCAGCAGGCCGCCTGCATCCAGCAAGTTGGCGCGCTTGTCGATCAGGCGCACCACCGAGCCGGTATTGCGCCAGCGTACCGGGTATTTGTAGGACCAGATGTCGCCGTACATGTCGACCGGCAATGCCGCCGTGTCGCGGATATTCGATGGCCCGAACAGCGGCAGCACTAGGTAAGGACCGGAGCCGACGCCCCACTTGCCCAGGGTCTGGCCGAAATCCTTGTTATGTTTCTGCAAACCGGCTTCCGAGCCGATATCCAGCAAACCGCCCAGACCGAGCGTGGAGTTGACCGCAACCCGCATCACGTCCGAAGTGCCGTCTGCAACGTTGCCTTGCAAGAAACCGTTAACCGAGCTCCAGACATCGCCCAGGTTGCCGAAAAAGTTATTGACGCCGGTCTGGACAAAACTTGGCAGCCAGTTGCGGTAAGCGGTGGCGACCGGCTTCAGGGCGACCTTGTCGAGCGTGTCGTTGAAGCTGAACATGGCGCGGTTGAAGCCTTCCAGCGGGTCTTGCGGATTGCTGGTGGTGGCGCAGCCGGCCAGCGCGGCAACCAGGGCCAGCGAGCCCAGGCGAGTCATGATTTTCATTGTTCTGTGTCCTTTACATCCGCAGCTTTACTGTACAGGAACTGACTGATCAGGTTTTCCAGCACAATCGCGGATTGCGTTAATTTAATACGGTCGCCGGCAGCCAGGTTCTTGGTCGCGCCGCCCGCTTCGATACCGATGTATTGCTCTCCCAACAAACCTGCAGTGAGTATCTTAGCCGAACTGTCTTCCGGGAACTGGTAACGCTGGTCCATGTTCAAGGTCACTATCGCCTGGAAGTTCTTGTCGTCGAAATTGATCGAAGCGACACGCCCCACCACCACCCCCGCGCTCCGGACCGACGCACGCACTTTCAAGCCGCCGATATTGTCGAACTTGGTAATTACCGGATAAGTCTTGTTGAAAGTCGCGCTGCTCAGGTTACCGGCTCTCAGCGCCAGGAACCCCAAGGCCAGCACGCCGATCAGCACAAATATGCCTACCCATACGTCTACAGTTTTCTGTTGCATGATTCATCACCTTAAAAATACCACCGCGAACAAATTCCCGAGGAGAAAATAGTAACGAGAAGTAAAACGCGCTGCTACGGCTTGACCCCGGCTGTTTGGGCGCCGGAGTCGCGCAAATAATTAGTTAAACATCAAAGCGGTCAGCAGGAAGTCCAGCGCCAACACCGCCAGCGACGAGATCACCACGGTGCGCGTGGTAGCCCTGGAAACGCCTTCCGGCGTCGGTTTTGCCTCGTAGCCCTGCCATACCGCAACAAACGTTGCGGCGACGCCGAACACGATGCTTTTCAAGACGCCGTTAGCGATATCTTGCCAGATATCGATCCCGCCTTGCATCTGCGACCAAAACGCGCCGTCATCGACGCCGATCAGCTTGACGCCGACCAGGTAGCCGCCAAAAATACCCAGGGCGCTGAACAAGGCCGCCAGCATCGGCATCGCCACCACGCCGGCCCAGAAACGCGGCGCCACCACGCGTTGCATGGGATCGACCGCCATCATTTCCATCGCCGACAACTGCTCGCCGGCTTTCATCAGGCCGATTTCCGCCGTCAGGGAAGTGCCTGCACGGCCGGCGAACAGCAGCGCCGTCACTACCGGCCCCAGTTCACGCACCAGCGACAGCGCCACCAGCAAGCCCAGCGCCTGCTCGGAACCATATTTGTTGAGCGTGTAATAGCCCTGCAAACCCAGTACGAAACCGACAAACAGACCCGAGACGCCAATGATGATCAGCGAGTAGTTGCCGATGAAATGGATCTGGTCGGTAATCAGCCGCGGACGCCGCCAGAGGCCGGGCGAGGCGCGCAGGATCGCAAAGAACATGCGCGCGGCAAGGCCCAGGCCGGCAATCGATTCGCGTACGGTGCGTCCCACTGCGGCAAGACAATTGCTTACAAACTTGGTTACAGCGTTCAGCATCAGCCGCGCCCCCTCAGGTTCCGACTCAGGCCCAGGTCCTCGGCCAGCGACTTGCCAGGATAGTGGAACGGCACCGGACCATCAGGTTCGGCGTTGACGAATTGCTTCACGTACGGATGGGTAGACGCCAGCATCTCTGCCGGCGTGCCCTGCGCCACGATCTGCCCTTCCGACAGGAAATACACGTAGTCGGCAATGCTGAACGACTCATTGACGTCATGCGACACCAGGATGCTGGTCGAACCCAGCGCATCGTTGAGCTTGCGGATCAGGTTGGCGGTCACGCCCATCGAAATCGGATCCAGCCCGGCGAACGGTTCGTCATACATGATCAGGGAGGGATCCAGCGCAATCGCGCGCGCCAGCGCCACGCGCCGCGCCATGCCGCCGGAAATCTCGGACGGCTTCAGCTGCGCAGCGTTGCGCAGGCCGACCGCATTCAACTTCAGCAGCACCAGGTTGTTCAACAGTTCCGGCGACAGATTGGTGTGTTCGCGCAGCGGGAAGGCGACGTTCTCAAATGCAGTCAGGTCGGTAAACAAGGCGCCGCTCTGGAACAGCATGCCCATCTTGCGCCGCAACGCGTACAAGCTCGAGGTCGACAGAGTGTGCACCGTTTCGCCGTCGACCTTGACGCTGCCGGCCTGGGGCTTCAGCTGGCCGCCAATGAGCCGCAATATGGTGGTCTTGCCGGAGCCGGAGCCGCCCATGACGGCGATCACCTTGCCGCGTGCGAAGTCCATGTTGAGGCCCGATAGAATCGACCTCTCACCATAGCCAAACTGCAGATCACGAATTTCGACGATATTTGCCACACCATCCACCGAATAAATCAAAGGGGCTATTGTAGTGCAAATGCGACAATCGTTCAGAGCCCAGCAATAGTAGACAGACTGATATGTGCCTGTATTACAACAGTTTGACTATTGCCTCGATGCATGAACAAAAACATGCACTACAGAAAAGAAGAGCACGCCGGTGTTGCCACTGACATGCTCTTCTTTAGTAACAGCAAAAAAACGTAAACAATATTACCGTGGCAAAACCGATGCTCCCATCAGGAATTCATCGACCGCCCGCGCGCACTGGCGGCCTTCGCGGATAGCCCATACCACCAGCGACTGGCCGCGCCGCATGTCGCCGGCGGCGAACACCTTGTCGGCCGAAGTCTTGTAGCAGGCATCGCCGTCGGTAGTGGCCTTGGCGTTGCCGCGCGCATCTTTGTCGACGCCGAATGCCTCCAGCACTTGCGCCACCGGCGAAACGAAGCCCATCGCCAGAAACACCAGGTCGGCCTTCATTTCGAATTCCGAATCCGGCACTTCCTGCATCTTGCCGTCCTTCCATTCGACGCGGGCGGCGATCAGTTTCTCGACCTTGCCGTTCTTGCCTTCCAGCCGTTTGGTGGCCACCGCCCAGTCGCGGTCGCAGCCTTCTTCGTGCGACGACGAAGTGCGCAGCTTGGTCGGCCAGTAAGGCCATACCAGCGGCTTGTTTTCCAGTTCCGGCGGTTGCGGCATCAGCTCGAACTGCTGGATCGATACCGCGCCCTGGCGGTTGGAAGTGCCGACGCAGTCGGAACCGGTATCGCCGCCGCCGATCACCACCACGTGCTTGCCGCCGGCCAGGATTTGCTCCTTGACCTTGTCGCCGGCGTTGACCTTGTTTTGCTGCGGCAGGAAATCCATGGCGAAATGCACGCCCTTCAGCTCACGCCCCGGCACCGGCAAATCGCGCGGCTGTTCGGCGCCGCCGGCAATCACCACGGCGTCGAACTCGGCGTTCAATTCTTCCGGGGAAACCGTCTTCTTGGCCCAGTTGTTGACATTGGCCGGGAAATCCTTGCCGACCAGCACGCCGGTGCGGAAGGTCACGCCTTCGGCTTCCATCTG
>NZ_JAQGLV010000372.1 GCF_028292705.1 Collimonas fungivorans
CCTTCAGTTCGAGCCCGCCGAATTCGCCGACGCCTTCGCCATCGAAGGTCATCGAACCGCTGTCGGGCGCCATCAGGCGGGCGATCAGGCGCGCCGTAGTCGACTTGCCGCAACCCGATTCGCCGACAATGCCCAAGGTCATGCCCTTGGCGATGGAAAAATTGACGCCATCGACCGCATGCACGAACTTGCGCTCGCGCCCGAACAGGCCTGCCCGCACCGGGAAGTATTTTTTTAGGTCGCGCACCACCAGCAGCGGCTGCGCCGGGCCGCCGCGATCCGGCGCCGGCGCCATCGAGATTGGTTCAGTGTTCATTTTCGAATATCCATCGCCGAACGTACGCCATCTGCCAGCAGGTTGAAGGCGATCGAAGTCAAGAAAATCATCGCCCCGGGCAAGGCCGCCACCATCGGGTTTCGGAAGATGGCCGAGCGCAGCGTATTGAGCATCAAGCCCCATTCCGGATCGGGCGGTTTGACGCCGAGGCCGAGGAAGGATAAGCCGGAGCCGAGGATCATGCTCACGCTGAGCAGTCCCGTCGCATACACGAACACCGGCCCCAGCACATTGCCCAGCACGTGCACGCGGATGATCGAGATGGGTCCGGCTCCGCTCATGCGCGCTGCCTCGATGTAGTCGAGCCGGCGCACCTGCGTGGTGACGCTCTCGGCGACCCGCACCAGTTGCGGCACGAAAATCAGCGTCAGGGCGATCAGGCTATTGCTCATGCCGGGACCAAGCGCACCGGCAACCGCTACCGCCAGCAGCACCGATGGGAAGGCATAGAACACGTCCAGCGTGCGCATGATCGCCATGTTGGTGCGCCCGCCGACGTAGCCGGCGAACAAGCCCAGCGAAGTGCCGATGACGAAGGCGGCCAGCACCGGCACCACGCCCATCAGCAGCGACAGGCGGCCGCCGTACATCAGGCGCGTCAGCATGTCGCGTCCCAGTTCGTCGGTGCCGAGCAAGTGGCCGGGCGAGCCGATCGGCAGCAAGCGATTCAACATGCTGGCCTGGTTTGGATCGGCTGGCGCCAGCCACGGCGCGAAGACGGCGGCGGCGACAATGATCAGCAGCACCATGGCGCTGCACATCGCCACCGGATCGCGCCGCAGTTGGCGCGCGACCACCGCCCAGAAGCTGCGGCTCGGCGCCAGGCCCACTGCCGGCGGCATCGCAAGGGGAAGAGGAATCGACATGGCAGATTTCATTTCAGGCACGCCCGATGCGCGGGTCGATCATCGGCTGCACGATATCGACCAGCAGGTTCAACGCAACGAAAAACATGCACAACACAAGAATCGTGCCCTGCAACAGCGGGATATCGCGCTGGAAGATCGCGGTATTGAGCAGGAAGCCGGTGCCCGGCCATGCGAACACCGTTTCAACCAGGATCGAGCCGCCCATCAGATAGCCGATCTGCAAGCCTGCCACGGCCAGTACCGTCGGCGCGGTGTTTTTGGCCACATGCCGGAAAATCGCCCGGTTGTGCAAGCCGCGCGCGCGCAGCGCAACGACGAATTCCTGCTCCAGCATGTCGGCCACCAGCGCGCGCACCGTGCGCGTGATGATGCCCAGCGGGATCACCGACAAGGTCACGGCCGGCAGCACCAGGTGGCGCATGTGGGCGATGTCCCACACCCATTCGGACGAGCCTCCCGGTCCGGCGCCCATGGCCGGAAACCACGGCAGCCAGGTCGAAAAGATGATGGTCAGGACCAGCCCCAGCCAATAGTGCGGAATACTCACACCTACCACCGACAGCACGGTGGCGATCCGGTCGATCCAGCTGCCGTGCCAGTAGCCGGCCAGCGCGCCGAGCACGCAGCCGGCCAGCACCCCGGCGAGGCCGGCGACACCGGCCAGCCGCAAGGTATTGCTGACCGCGCTCATCACTTCGGTAAGCACCTCGCGGCCGGAGGCGATCGATTTACCCAGGTCGCCCTGGACCGCCCGCAGCAGCCACTTCCCGTATTGCACCGGAATTGGCTTATCGAGTCCGTAAGCGCTTTTCAGCGCCTCGACCACATCGGCCGGCGCATCGGCCGGAGCCACCGCGTTCAAAGGATCGCCAGGCGCCAGGTACACCAGCATGAACGACACCAGCGTCACGCCCAGCGCGATCGGCACGGTGTACAACAAACGCTTCAAGATATACGAAACCATCTTGCTACATGCGTATCGTGGTCAGGTCCTGGAACCAGTGCTGCGCCTGGACGAAACCCTTCACCTTTGGCGACAGGACGTGCGGATTAACGTCGTGCACGACCCACAGCATCAGCGCATCGTCGACCATCGTCTGATGCACCGTCGCTAATAGGCCATCCTGCACTTTCGGGTCGAAACTGGTGCGGATCTTATCCAGCGCGGCGTCGACTTTGGGATTGCTGTAGCCGCCCCAATTGACGCCGTTCGGCGCGATGTAGCGGCTGTCGACAAAACGGGTGATGCCGTAGAACGGATCGGACGTCACGTAACCGAGATTGATCGCGCTGATGCCTTTGCCGGCGTTCATGTCGGCCTTGACGCCGCTGCGCCAGTGCAGGTACAGGTTCTCCAGTTCGACGACTTCGAATTCGAGCTGGATGCCGATTTCGGCCAGGCTTTGCTGGATATATTCATTCATCGGCAGCGACAGCATCTGGCCGGTGCCGCCCTGGGCGATGATGACCTTCGCTTTCAACGGTTTGCTCTTGCTGTAGCCGGCTTGCGCCATCAGGGCTTTCGCGGCGGCGAGATCGTAAGTTATTTTGAACGCCGGCTTGCCGAACCACGGACTGGTGCTGTCGACCTGGCCTTTAGCCGGCACCGCCAGGCCATTCATCAGCTTGACGATGCCTTCGCGGTCGATCGCCAGGTTGGCGGCTTTTCGCACCCGGATATCGATCCACGGCGAACCAGGCTGGGTGCTGAAGTGATACGGCCAGACGTGCGGCGTGACGTTCTTGACCAGTTTGAAACCGCCGCTTTGCAGCTGGGGCATGACATCGGGCGGCGGCGTTTCGATCAGGTCGACCTGGCCGCTCATCAGGGCGTTCGCGCGGGTCAGCGCATCGGGAATCGGCAGCAGGATGATGCGGTCGGTTTTCGCGAGACGGGATTTGTCCCAGTACGCCGGATTCTTGACCAGTTCGGCGCGCTCGCGCGGCACCAGCTTGTCGAGTTTGAACGGGCCGGTGCCCGATGGCTGCATCGCGAACTTGTTCCAGTCACGGCCAAGCTTTTCCCACTGCGCCGGGCTGGAAACCAGGAACCACGGCAATTGGTACGGGAACAATGCGTCGATTTCCTTGGTGGTGATCTCCACCGTGTAGTCATCGATCTTGGCGTACGAGGCGATCGACGGAATGCGCGGCCTTACCTGCGCGCTTTGCTTGGCATCGAACTGCGGGGATTTGTCATTCAGAACCTTGTCCAGGTTCCAGATCACGGCGTCGGCCTTGAACTCGGAGCCGTCGTGGAACATGGCGCCCTTGCGCAGCTTGAACACCCACTTCTTGCTGTCCTTGGGATTGACTTTCCATTCGGTCGCCAAGCCAGGCATCAGCTTGCCGGGGCGCGAGTCGATATTCGATTCCCACGCCACCAGTGGATCGTAGATCGTATGGCCGGTGAATTGATAGGCGCCGGCGCCGCGATCGGGCTGTCCTGTCGTCAGCGGAATATCGGCCATCGAAATCCCGTAGCGGGCAACGGTTTCGGCCAACGCGCTTGCGTGCAAGGAAAACGCCACAGGCACTGCCAACAGCCAGCGGGATAACTGCTTGGAAAACGGATGCATGAAGGAATCTCCGAAGTTGGGGGACCAACTCCGCATTGCACGGAACGTGCCAGTGCATGGCTTTATGCAAGTGTTTTTAGCAACTCTTTGTTTTTATTCAAGTAAACAAGGTTTGTATTTTGCCGGGTTCGGCTGCGTGATCGTCGCAGTGCGCCCATGCACGAAAATGTGCATGCCGATGCACCAGCCGCGACCATTGACAAGGTTGGGGTCAGGTCGACGGACCTGACCCCACATTTTTCGCCCGAACTCGGACATGCCGTAGAATGTTTCTACAAACACAAGCAGGTTAAACCAGGATGGGAAAAAATGACGCGCGTTCCGGGATGAACAGCTTCCTGTTGCGGGCGAACACCATAGCGCCACGCGGTGGCACGCGCTCCATCTGCAAGGACAATTCCGCTGCCGAGGCAGGCGAATGTTCCTGGGAGAGTCTGGGCGGCTTCCTTTTCGAGGTCAAGCATGGCCAGTCCGAGACGCGCGTGTCGGTAACAGAATATACAAGCGCCTGAGCCACCCCGGGGTCAGGTCCGGCGGACCTGACCCCATTCTTGTCGGCGGCTACAGCACCCGCCTGAACGTCTGCCGCACCACATTGCGATCGCCGCAGTCGTAATGCCACCACTCGGTATTGATCCCCTGGAAACCGGCCTGCGACATGGCGTCGCGCAGCAACTGGCGGTTGCCGACCTGCTGTGGCGTGATCTCGCCGCGCTCCAGCAGCTGCCGTTCCAGCGCCGGATGCGACTTCTCGGTCAGGTCGTCGAATCCCGTCCCCATGTCGAGCTCGCGGCCTTGTTCATCCAATATCGT
>NZ_JAQGLV010000021.1 GCF_028292705.1 Collimonas fungivorans
ACAGCCAGCAGGTGGGAGGCGAAATAGGCAAGGAATCTTTTCATGTACGGTCTCGGCAAGAGGGATGGGCAACACTGTAGTCATCTAGTCGCCCGATATTGCAATTCCTTACAGCTTGTAAAGCTATATGCTAATTCAGCGGGAATGAACGCCCTCCTTATTCGCCCGGCCGGTCCATACATATCTGTTTTTTGCATAAGGAGAGAAGAAAGAATTCGTTTTGTTTTCCAGGCCGCCTCATTAATCTGTATTCCTCAAAACAAAAAACATTCACAAACAAGGGAAGCAGAACATGTTGAAGAAAATAGTCAGGTCGGTCGTCGCCATCGCCTTGGTGGCTCAGAGTGCGCAGATTGTTCATGCGGCTGATTTTTCGCTGCTCAACGTTTCTTACGATCCGACACGTGAGCTGTATCAGGAGTACAACAAGGCTTTTGCCAAGTACTGGAAAGACAAGACCGGTGACAACCTCACCCTGAAGGCGTCGCATGGCGGTTCCGGCAAGCAGGGGCGCTCGGTGATCGACGGCCTGGAAGCCGACGTGGTGACCCTGGCGCTGGCCTACGATATCGACGAGATTTCCGAAAAAGCCAAGCTGCTGCCGGCCGACTGGCAAAAACGCTTGCCGCATAACAGCACCCCATACACTTCGACCATCGTGCTGCTGGTGCGCAAGGGCAATCCCAAGGGCATCAAGGACTGGGACGACCTGGTCAAGCCCGGCGTATCGGTAGTGGTGGCCAATCCGAAAACTTCCGGCGGCGCACGCTGGGCCTACCTGGCCGCTTACGGTTATGCGCTGAAGAAGAACAATAACGACGACGCCAAGGCGCGCGATTTCATCTCGCGCCTGTACAAGAATGTGCCGGTGCTCGATTCCGGCGCGCGCGGTTCGACCGTGACGTTTGCCGAGCGCGGCGTCGGCGATGTGCTGCTGTCGTGGGAAAACGAGGCTTACCTGGTGGAAGCGGAATTCGGCAAAGGCAAGTTCGATACCGTGTTCCCGTCGCTGAGCATCCTGGCGGAACCGCCGGTGGCAGTGGTCGACAAGGTGGTCGACAAGCGCGGCACACGCAAGATTGCGCAAGCCTACCTGGAGTACCTGTACTCGCCGGAAGGCCAGGAAATCGCCGCCCACAATTACTACCGTCCGATCGATCCTAAAGTCGCCGCCAAGTACGCCAGCAAGTTTCCGAAGCTGAGCCTGTTCACCATAGACGACACTTTCGGCGGCTGGAAAAATGCGCAGAAGACCCACTTCAGCGACGGCGGCGTGTTCGACAAGATTTACCAGCCTGGCGTGAAGTAAGCCGGCTGGCCGGAATGACCATGATTCAGCCGCCCTGCCTGGCAGGGCGGTTTCAAGATTGCTACAGATGACTATTTTGTTATTGGCCGGCAGCCCGTCCGCGCCTTCGCGTTCTACCCGTTTATTGCATTACACAGGTGAAAAGCTGGCCGTGCTGGGACATCGCTACAGCAAACTGGATGTGCGGGACCTGCCAGGCGACGCGCTGCTGCGGGCCGATTTCAACCACGCGGCGATCCAGGCGGCGCTGGCGCAGGTAGCGCAAGCCACCGCGGTGGTGGTGGCGACGCCGGTCTACAAGGCTTCGTACAGCGGCGTGCTGAAAGCGTTCCTCGACCTGCTGCCGCAGTTCGGCCTGACCGACAAGCTGGTGCTGCCGCTGGCCACCGGCGGCAGCCAGTCGCACATGCTGGCGCTGGATTACGCCTTGCGGCCGGTATTGTCGTCGCTGGCGGCCAGGCACGTGCTGCCCAGCATCTATGCGACGGAAGCACAGGTGCAGTGGTCGGAGCAAGAGGGATTGAGCCTGGACCAGGCGGTCTTCCAGCGGATTAACGAAGGCGTGCAGCAGTTGTCGGACAGCTTGCTGGCTTTGCGCAAGACCGGCAGCAACCATTTCGATCCGATTCCGTTTTCGCAGGTGCGATGTAGCGTGTAGCAGGAAATCCAGGCGAATCAGCTAACCGAATCAGCTAACTAAGCAACTTACCCCGCCCAGCGTTTGAAAAATCCGCCTTGACCGGCGGAGGGGGTCGTTTTGTCCAAAAAAACAGGAAGCATGTAATGACAGTCTCGACCAGCAACAAACACACAAGACGCCACGTGCTGGCGCTGCTCTCAGCGGTCGCCGCCGGCACGTTTGCGGCCGGCTTGCCGCAGCTGGCGCAGGCGCAGGACAAGCAGGTGCTGCGCATCGGCTACCAGAAAGCCGCCAGCACCCTGGTGCTGCTGAAAGCCCATGGCACATTGGAAAAGCGCCTGGCGGCGCAAGGCATCGAGGTCAAGTGGGCCGAGTTCGCCGCCGGCCCGCAATTGCTGGAAGCCTTGAATGTCGGTTCAGTCGATTTCGGTTATGTCGGCGAAGCGCCGCCTATCGTGGCCCAGGCTGCCGGCGCCGATTTTGTGTACAGCGCTTACGAAATCCCGACGCCGGAAGCGGAGAGCATCCTGGTGCCGAAGAATTCGCCGATTACTTCGCTGGCGCAGCTGAAGGGCAAGAAAATCGCCTTCAACAAGGGTTCAGACGTGCACTGGCTGGTGATCAGCCTGCTGAAGAAGGGCGGCGTCGCCTATAACGAGTTCCAGCCGATCTACCTGGCGCCGGCCGACGCCCGCGCCGCTTTCGAACGCGGCGCAGTCGACGGCTGGGCGATCTGGGATCCGTTCCAGACAGCGGCGATCAAGCAGATCGACGCCCGCGTCCTGGCGAGCGGCAGCGGCGTCGTCAGCCATCACCAGTTCTTCCTGAGCGCGCGCAAGTATGCGGAAAAGAACCAGGCGGTAGTCAACGCCATCCTGGAAGAAGCCGGCAAGGAAGGGCAGTGGATACGCGCCAACTACAAGGAAGCCGCGGCCCAGCTGGCGCCGATCCAGGGGCTGGAGCCGGATGTGATCGAAACCGGCCTCAAGCATTACGCCCATATCTACAAGCCGGTCGACAGCAAGGTGCTGGACGAGCAGCAGAAGATCGCCGACACCTTCTATGAGCTGAAACTGATTCCAAAGAAGATTTCGACGCGCGACGCCGTACTGCCGGCCAAGCTGGCAGACAAATCCTGAGGCCGGACCCATGTCTATTTCTTTGTTCCGCCGCCGCTCCCTGCAGAAAATCCGCCTTGCAATGGCGCTGCCGCTGTTGGCTGCACTGCTGAGTGCATCGCCGCTGAGCCAGGCGCAGCCAACAGCCAGGGAGCCCGAGCAGATACGCATCGGCTTCCAGAAAAGCGCGGTCAACCTGGTGGTGCTGAAACAGCGCAGCACGCTGGAGCAACGCTTCAAGAACAGCAAGATTGTCTGGCTGGAATTTCCGGCCGGTCCGCAGCTGCTGGAAGCCTTGTCCGCCGGCAGCCTGGATTTCGGCCTGACCGGGGATGGGCCGCCGGTATTTGCGCAGGCGGCCAACAAGGATTTGCTGTACGTCGGCGCCGAACCGCCGAAACCGGAGAGCTCCGCGCTGCTGGTGCAACCCGCTTCGAACATCAAAACGCTGGCTGACCTGAAAGGCAAGCGGATCGCCCTGCAAAAGGGCTCCAGCGCGCAATTCCTGCTGGTGCGGGCGGTCAGGAAAGCCGGCCTGGCCTGGACCGACATCCAGCCGGTCTACCTGGCGCCGGCCGATGCGCGCGCCGCGTTTGAGCGCGGCAGCGTCGACGCCTGGGCGATCTGGGATCCGTATTACGGCGCCGCCGAACTGAGTTTCAAGCCGCGCGTCCTGAGCACCGGCAGCGGCTTGTCGAACAATAACTCCTTCTACCTGGCGGCGCGCGGGTTTGTCGAAAATTATCCCGGCACGATATTGAATCTGCTCGATGAGCTGACCAAGGCCGATCGCTACGTGCAGCAAAACCGCAAGGAAGTGGCGCAGCTGATTGCCGATGTGAGCGGCTTGAACCTGGCGACGGTGCACCTGTTCCTGAGCCGCCGTCCCAACCCGTCGCCGACCACGGTGCTTAGCCCGGCGCTGGTGGCCGACCAGCAGCGTGTCGCCGACAGCTTCAAGGAGCTCGGCCTGATTCCGCGCACGGTCAAGGTGGCCGATATCGTCTGGTATCCCAAGAACGCGCCGTTGGCGCAGCAGTAAAAACATACATATACGGAAGCAGTCATGAACGTTTTCTGGTTTATTCCTACCCACGGCGACAGCCGTTACCTCGGTACCTCGCAAGGCGCGCGCCCGGTCAACTTCGATTACATGAAGCAGATCGCGGTGGCGGCCGACACTCTCGGTTACGACGGCGTGCTGCTGCCTACGGGGCGCTCTTGCGAAGATGCCTGGGTGGTCGCCTCCAGTTTGCTGGGTTTCACCCAGCGCCTGAAATTCCTGGTGGCGATCCGCCCCGGCTTGAGCACGCCTGGCCTGGCGATCCGCATGGCGTCGACCTTTGACCGGCTGTCGAACGGCCGCCTGCTGATCAATGTCGTGACCGGCGGCGACCAGGCTGAACTGGAGGCGGACGGCCTGTCTGCCGACCATGCCGAGCGTTATGAAATTTCCTCCGAGTTCCTGAAGGTGTGGCGCGGCGCCTTGTCCGGCGAAGGCGGCGAGGCCGGTTATAACTTCATCGGCAAGCATATCAAGGTCAAGGGTGCGAAGACCTTGTATCCGCCGGTGCAGAAACCGTATCCACCCTTATATTTCGGCGGCTCTTCGGAACCGGCGCATGAACTGGCGGCGGAACAGGTCGATGTTTACCTGACCTGGGGCGAACCGCCGGCTGCGGTCGCGGAAAAGATTGCCGACATCCGCGCGCGCGCCGCCAAGCATGGCCGCACCGTGCGTTTCGGAATCCGCCTGCACGTGATCGTGCGCGAAACCAACCAGGCCGCATGGGCGGCCGCGGAAGAATTGATCAGCCATGTCGATGACGACGTGATTGCCCGGGCCCAGGCTGCATTTTCCAAGATGGATTCGGAAGGACAGCGGCGCATGGCGGCCTTGCATGGCGGCCGCCGCGACAAGCTGGAAGTGTCGCCCAACCTGTGGGCCGGTGTCGGCCTGGTGCGCGGCGGCGCCGGCACCGCGCTGGTGGGCGATCCGGAAACCGTGGCGGAACGGATGCAGGAATACGCGGCATTGGGCATAGACACATTCATCCTTTCCGGTTACCCGCACCTGGAAGAATCCTATCGTTTTGCCGAGCTGGTTTTCCCTTTGCTGGGCAAAGGACGCGCCGCCAGCGGCGAGCAGGCGCTGACGGGGCCGTTCGGCGAAGTGATCGCCAACGGCTTGCTGCCGAAGGCGTCGCAGAGTTGATGGAGCCGACATGAGCGCAATCAGTAGCACCATAGCCGAACGGCGGCCACAAGCCGGCAAGGCAGGGAAGGCCAAGTCTAAGGCGGTACAAATCTGGCAGGAGCGCCTGTTGCCATGGCTGCTGCCGGTAGCCCTGATCCTGGGCTGGGAATTCGCCGCCAAGGTCGGCTGGCTGTCGAGCCGGATCTTGCCTGAGCCCTGGGCAGTGGCGCGTGCGGCCTGGTCGCTGACGCTGTCCGGTGAACTGTGGACCCACGTGCGGGTCAGCGCCTGGCGCGCGATTTCCGGTTTTGCAGTGGGCGGCGGCCTGGGTTTGCTGCTGGGTTTGCTGACCGGCACTTTCAAGCAGGCTGAAACCCTGCTCGACACCAGCATCCAGATGATCCGCAACATCCCGGCGCTGGCCCTGATTCCGCTGGTGATCCTGTGGTTCGGCATCGATGAATCGTCGAAGCTGTTCCTGGTGTCGATAGGGGTGTTTTTCCCGGTCTACCTGAACACCTTCCACGGCATCCGTTCGGTCGACAAAGGCTTGATCGAGATGGCCAAGAGCTACGGCTTGTCCGGCTGGCCCTTGTACCGCGACGTGATCCTGCCGGGGGCTTTGCCTTCGATTCTGGTCGGCGTGCGTTTTGCGCTGGGCCTGGTGTGGGTCTTGCTGATCGTCGCCGAGACTATTTCAGCGCAAGCGGGGATAGGCTACATGACCATGAATGCGCGCGAGTTCCTGCAGACCGATGTGGTGCTGGTTGGCATCCTGCTGTACGCCTTGCTGGGCAAACTGGCCGACATCCTGGCGCGCGTGCTGGAACGATACTGGCTGCGCTGGCATCCCGGTTATCAATGAGCATGTACGTCGCTAATTAAAGCAGGAACCTAAGGTAGGAAACCAAGATGCAGAATGATCCAGTTGAAAATGCCGAAGTAAAAGCCGCAGGCCAGCTTGGCGTTGGCCGTGGCGTCGGCATCCGGGTGTGCTCGGTA
This sequence comes from Collimonas fungivorans, assembly GCF_028292705.1. Classification (GTDB taxonomy): domain Bacteria; phylum Pseudomonadota; class Gammaproteobacteria; order Burkholderiales; family Burkholderiaceae_D; genus Collimonas; species Collimonas fungivorans_B. The sequence goes on from NZ_JAQGLV010000021.1 coordinate 6,267, forward strand.
TCCAAGTCGTACGCCGGCCGCGAGGTGCTGAAGACGCTCAACGTCGAAGTCGCCGCCGGTGAATTCGTCGCCATTGTCGGCCGCAGCGGCTGCGGCAAGAGTACCTTGCTGCGGCTGATTGCAGGGCTGGAGCAGGCCAGCGGCGGCAGCATCGGTTTCGGCGCCCACGGCGAACAGCCGGAAATCCGCATCATGTTCCAGGATTCCCGGCTGCTGCCGTGGAAGCGGGTGCTCAGCAATGTCGGCCTCGGCTTGCCGAAAGCTTCTCTGGCGTCGGCCAAAGCCTTGGCGCAGGTCGGCCTGGAAGACCGCGCCCACGAGTGGCCGGCGGTATTGTCCGGCGGCCAGCGGCAGCGGGTAGCGCTGGCGCGGGCGCTGGTGCATGACCCGGAACTGTTGCTGCTGGACGAGCCGCTTGGCGCGCTGGACGCCTTGACCCGGATCGAGATGCAGCAGCTGATCGAAGCGCTGTGGAAGGAACGCGGGTTTACCGCCGTGCTGGTGACGCATGACGTGCAAGAAGCGATTGCGCTGGCGGACCGCGTGCTGCTGATCGAAGATGGCGAAATCACGCTGGACGAAAGGATCAGCCTGCCGCGTCCGCGCGCACGCGGCAACCTGGCTTTTGCGCAGCTGGAAGAACGGATTCTGGCGCGCGTACTGAAACACCCGGCGGCACAGCCTGATTCGGCGTTAGGCGATGTTTCGCTGCAGCGCACGGTCAGCCAGGTCGGCTGGGCTATCTGATTTTTCGACGCATTTTTTGATGCACCCGCATTACCAAAGGAGAAACCATGAGCATCCAGGCAATTAACGTCCGCAACCAGTTCCGCGGCAAGATCCACAGCATTACCGAGGATGACGTGCTGTCCGCGCTCGATATCGAAACCCCTTCCGGCATCGTCTCCTCGGTCATCACTACCCGTTCCGTGCGCGATCTCGGCCTGGTGGTCGGATCCGAAGTGGTGGCGCTGGTGAAGGCCACCGAAGTATCGCTCGCCAAACTGTAATTCTGCACTCGGCGCATCTCGTTTCATCGTATCCAAATCGTATTCATCCAGGAAAATATCATGACTATCCAAGCCATCAATGTACGTAACCAGTTCAAGGGCAAGATCAAGGCCATCATCGAAGGCACGGTCGTGTCGGAAGTCGACGTCGAGACGCCGGCCGGCATCGTCACTTCGGTGATCACCACCCGTTCGGTCAAGGACCTGGGCCTGGTGATCGGCACCGAAGTGGTGGCGCTGGTCAAGGCTACCGAAGTATCGATCGCCAAGATCTGAGGGCCATCCTTCCCTGTATCTATCACATCGTCCGACCACATCGAGGTAAGCCCATGTCCTTTCCCGCCCTGGAGCAGTACCTGGCCCGTTTGAACGGTGCCAGGGATGACACAAGTCCGGACCCGACCCGCAGCGATTGCCGGGTCTGGCTGGACGATGACGGGCGCGCCCAGGGGCGTTATTTCAACACTACGCTGACCAGCGTATTCCAGCCCCTGCGCCGGATCGAGGCCGGCACGGGCAAGGGCGCCATCATCGGCCATGAAGGTTTTGCCCACAGCTATTCGGCCAACGACAACGGCCTGTATCTGTGGAAACTGCTGGACCATGCGGCCAGCGACGACGAGTCGATCGAACTCGACCGCCTGTGCCGCATGCTGCATTCGATCAATTTCTACCGGCAGGCCGAGGCGGTGGCAGGCGATCTCTACCTGAGCGTGCATGCGCGCTTGCTGGCGGCGGTCGACAGCAACCACGGCATGGCGTTCCGGCGCATCCTGACCTTGCTCGGCTTGCCGCACGAGCGGATCGTGCTGCAGCTGCCGACCATCACCGAAAACCAGGGCTGGCTGCTAAACTATGTACTGGACAATTACCGGCGCAATCATTTCCGGCTGGCGGTGAATGCGGACGATGTGGCGCAAGCCGCGAGCCTGCTGGAACGGGTGCGGCCGGATGTGATCAAGATCGATGCGCGCGGCGTCACGCACGACGAGCAGACCACGCGTTTGCTGGAAGACTGCGCCAAGCGCGGGATCCAGGTGATTTTCAAGCGACTGGAAAAGGCGCGCGACCTGGAAGTGCTGCAGCAGCTGGCAAGGATTGCCGCGCTGCCCTTGCATGGCCAGGGTTTCCTGTGGGACTTGCCGCAGGCGGCGCTGCATGCATTTGCCGCACCGGCGTCGCTGCAAGACGGTTTCTCTACGGCGGAACTCGATACTGGAGGAAGTTGATCATGGTCATGGCCGCGCTGTCATCGTTCCGCGTGCTGGTGGTGCCCGGGCTGTACAACAGCAGCCCGCAGCATTGGCAATCGCGTTGGCAGCGGCTCTATCCCAGCTTTGAGCGGGTGGAACAGGCGCGCTGGGATGCGCCGGTGCTGGAAGTCTGGTCGGAGCGTTTGCGGCAGCAGCTGCAGAAATCGGAACAGCCGACGCTGGCGATTGCGCACAGCTTTGGCTGCCTGACCACGGTGCACGGCGCCTTGAACCAGGTCCCGAACCTGGCCGGGGCGCTGCTGGTGGCGCCGGCCGATCCCGACAAATTCGATGTCAGCGCCGCCGTCAGCGGCCGCCTGCCGGTGCCGGCGATCGTGGTCGGCAGCCTGAACGATCCGTGGATGGAAAGCCGGCGCGCGCGCCATTGGGCGAAAGCCTGGGGCGCGGAATATATCGATGCCGGCGCGCTGGGACACATCAACGCCGAATCCAACCTAGGCGACTGGCTGTACGGCCAGTCGCTGCTGCAGCGACTGGTGGCGTTGTCGGCGGAGCATGCCCAGGGAAACGATGTGCGCGATACAGCGCGTTCCACGGCTAGCCGCTAGCCAAGCAGTCAGATAAATTCGTCAGGCGAACTTGCCGATCTTCTCGACCACCGCATTACGCACCGAACCGCTCACCACAAACGA
>NZ_JAQGLV010000025.1 GCF_028292705.1 Collimonas fungivorans
ATTCAATTGAGCTTCATCACCGCCCTGGCCCTGGCCCTGGGTACCACTGGCATCTCGAGCGTAGTCTGTGACACATCGAGTACGATCTGCTGCGCGCTCATCGAGCTATCAGCGTTGTAACCCTGGACATAGATCGAAATCTTGCTGCCCGGCAGCACCGTGAAATCGCGCGGCATCATCTCGAGCGAAAGCTTGTAGTCGGTATCAAGATCGATGGTCTCCGGCCTTTCGAGATTCTTGTAGAAGCGCGGATTGACCCACCCCCATGTCACCTTCTTACCGTCGACCAGCAGGTAGGCCTTGAGATTGGCCACTTTGGCCTTGAAGCGTGTGGTCATGCCAAGCCTGATTGTTCCGGCGAAGCGGATGGCGTTGGCCATTGCCTGGGTCTCGAAGGTACCGCTGTTCGATGTGGACTTGAAAGCGATGGGCGCATGCACTGCACCGTCTGTGGCCACCGGCGTCAACAGCAATCCGGTTGCGGTGCCGTCGCCACGCAGGTAGTAGGACACCTTGTTCGTCGTGGGCCAAGTCTCTTCCTTCACGAGCAGCTCACCGGTCGGGATGCAGTCCCTCGGGCTGTGTCCGCTGCCACAATGGCCGACCAGCGTGTCGCCAGTATCGCCGTCGGGCGGCGACGGCAGGTCGCCTGCGATCTTGTCGCCCGCCGGCGTTTCGCGCACATAAGTCGGCTGCTTCTCGACGCCGTTGTTCACGCCGAACAGGTAGCGCGTATACCAGAGCAATATCTGCTTTTGCCACTCTTTCTGCCAGGCCGGATCGTCATGATCGCGGCTGTGGAACCACAGCTGCACAGGCTTCTTGTGCCGATAGAGCGTGTCATACAGTTGGACACTGTTCTTGGTCTTCACGTTATTGTCGCTCTGCCCGTGCGCAATCAACGTGGCAGCCTTGATCTTGTCGGCAAATAACAGCGTGTTGCGCTCTTTCCAGAAATCGTTATAGGCTAGCGTGAGGTCGTCCGCGTCGGCGGCCAGCTTCAGGCGGTTGGGCTCACACATTTTTTTTCTGGCGCTGGGTGTCAGCGTGGTCACATAGGGCGCGAGTGCAGTGGAGCTATCTTCGTCGGGCACCACACCGTTGTAACGCGCGAAGTAGTCGTAGGCGTTGCTGATGCCGTCCACCGGAACAATGGCCTCGAGTCCAGTGACGCCCGTCGCCGCAGCCATCGTGGGCAAGGTGCCGCCATAGGAGACACCTTCCATCGCCACGTGCCCAGTCGACCAGCTGGCGCGCACCTCCACACCATGCTCGTCGAAGCCTTTTGTCGCCGCATCGTTCGCGAGCCATTTCACGACAGCCGCCGAGGCATCGCGCTCCGAGCCGTCCATGATCGACGCGCAGCCTTCAGACTGGTAGGTGCCGAGCGAGTCCGAATAGATAATCGTGAAGCCCATACGCAGGTATTGATCCTCGCCAAGGAAAGGGCCACGCGACTTGGTGTCGTAGTCCAGGTAGTTCGGATTCCCGTAATACGGCGAAGGACGAACGATGACGGGCGTCTTCAATCCGTCGGCCACCTCGGCCGGCTGCACGATGCGCAGCGCCATGCGATCAGGCTTGCCGTCGCCGTCGGTGTCGCGCCTGGTCTGCACCATCACCGTGAACTTCAGCGGCGCACGCTTAGACGAGAGCCACGGAAGAATCATGCCGTCGTCCACTGTCGGGCCATCATGGCCCGGGTACAGTGTGGCGAGCTTTGGATAGGGAGTCCCTGTGGGTGAATTATCGAACTGTTGTCCAATCTGGGGCAGCGGCACAGGCGGCGCGATCGGCGCAGGCGCCGGCTGCTCGGTCACAGTTTGCGGTCCCGGAACCGGCAACGGAACGGGCGGCGCGACTGGCGCGATAGCCGCGATTGGCGGCTGTTCCGCGACGGGCGCGGACATGGACGACAAGCTGTCGCCACCCCCTCCGCAAGCGCACATAAGCGGCGCGGCGACGAGCGCGATCACGAACGGCCCCAAAAGCTTCAAGGGACCTCGTTTTTTCCACTGCATATCAATCCTCTATTTTATTTTTCAATCCATTTCTTTATGGCAGTCAATGGCGACAAATCTTCCGCTTTACTGTTGATACCATCGCTAAGAGGCATAAATTTGAAGACCCATCAACGTCGATCACCAATGGTCATCGCAGCACTTCTACTAGCTATGCCAATTTGAAAAATAAAAAGGGCCATGCTTTTATATTTTTTTACGGATTTGCGAAATAACCTTTGCGCGTACATAGACGTACTAACGCGGTTTGTTTGCCAGGTCGTCGAGAAGCCTCGGCATCATTGCTTTGAACCGCACGGGTTCAGAGGAAGCGCCATTCTTTGAAAAAATGAAGCCATAGAAAAACAGGAATCGATTCAATTCTCATTGAAAGTACGAGATCTGGCAGTGCAGATGGTCGATGGATATGAATCGCAATGCGCCGCACATCGTCTCCATTTTCGCCAAGATAGGCTACTCGCTAGGAGCTCTGCGACGCTGGCCGGACAGGCAATATTTTTTTCTCAAGTAATAGCCGGGTGCTATTAAAATGTTTACTGAAAATGCTAAACAACTCTGGTTCTAGGCAATGTGAAATTGAATCATCAGGAGCTGTGGACTCTGGTGATGAGCGATAGCAGAAAAAAAGAACAACGATGACCAATTTTTCTTCGCATGATCGCGCGGTGTCGCATTCAGGCCTGACTAGTGCGTCCTCGATCTAATCTAGGGACAATTCTGCAAGCAAAGGGACAGGAGTTGAAGCAAAGGGACTTGGTCCCGCCAACAGGAATCAAGTTATCAATCAAATCAAAAAGATACATCGTACATTCGTAAGAAATGGAGAGAGCTGCAAGAAAAACCATAAAAGATTCTTTACCTTCTTGGGCTGTCGCTGCGATCGTGGCCCTATACTTGCTCCTGCCCAACTAGGCCAGCAACAAATCTGTATAACGCCAATGCCCGTACTATCAAATGGCTATACGGGATCTAGCAACTTCCACTGTGGCGTGGGCAACATTGAAGCACTTGATGCATTAAACCATCACCAGGAGCAAATCATGAATGAAGGAATCAGCGAATTGAGCACTGACCACTCAGGCCAGCCCAATGACAGCAGCCGCGCCTGCATAGCCACGCTATCAATTGGCCAAGGAGTCAGTCTGAGCCAGGCCAGCAAGGATCTGAAACTTGGCAAGTGGGACGTGGACCCGCCGATTACCGTCACCGGCCCTTACGACGGATTCTTCTTCCTGGCGAGCGGCCGCAACGGCGACGGTCACGGTACTGAAGGCACGATAAAGTACAAGGCCACCGATGACGCCACGTTCTTCCTAGATTTCAACGTGCCCTACTCGGCTTCCAACACCGTCGGCATCCGCTGCGAAGGAAAGGACTGCAATTTGTATTCCTACTCTGTGTCGGAGGTGCAGGCGTCGGGCTACAAAACCAGGCCGATCTACACTATCCGCCGGAAATAGGACCGGGCCAGCACAGACAAAGGTCTTTCAAGGCAATATAGCGCGGGTTCGATTCCCGCCGCCTCCACCATTACAAACCACACCAGACCGCCGCAGACCGCGTAGACACTAGGATGCGCGAAAGCGGCTAGGTTTGGGGATGGCTGGAAACGTCTCCGTTTTCGCCCAAATTTCGCCCACGTTTGAGACCTCCGGCTCAACGACAATCCATCCTATAGTTCACGGCGTGGAATGAGATTGAAAACCCGCCCCAACTCTACCTCTCTCTATTTACTGTAGCAAATTCGTAGCATCCATTGTTTGGAACGAATTTGCATTCTCGTCGCCTCGAGGCGCCGGCAATACGCCTAATCGAGTTATGTACTACTGCAGATGCAGTTACAAGGACCGCGAAGCGAATACTGGGGGCCAGAATATTCTTGTCATTATTTAACTTTATTTAACAAACAGTTAAGTTCATTTCGGCGACTATTAGCGCTATCGTGGAAATTGAGTGGATGAGGAATGAGAATTCGAAGGCATGTAAACGCACCGCGAAATACAACGCAAATGCTACTCATGCTTGCATTACCGCTGATCTGTATTTCTGCCCAAGCGCAACAACAGTTTCCTCAGACCTACAGTTTGGCAGAAGCCTTACAACGTCTCTATCAGGTCTCTGACGCATTTAGCGCCAGCGCTGCGAATGTACGAGGAAAGCAAGCTTTGTCCGATGCCTCGGCAAGCTTGCGTCTCCCTGAAATTTCCTTGGATGCGCGCTATTTGAAGTTCCAGAAATCACTTGAACTTCCTCTCGGATCGTTGGCTCCGGTCGCAACCGACTACGGTATTTCTAGCCCACTTCAATTTTCAGAGAGTGATTGGCGTTTACGGCCGTCCCTTAATGTGGTCTTGCCCCTCTATACCGGTGGCAAAATTCCTGCGGCGCAGGCGGCAGCGGCTGGGGCGCTGCGTCAGGCCGATGCTGAACGCCGGCAGCAGGCACAAATTTTAAATACTCAGCTGGTACAGGCTTATTTTGGCGAACAGCTTGCGCAGAAAGCGTTGGCTGTACGACGCGATGTTCGCGACGGTCTGACAGCACACTTGGCCGATGCGCAGAAGCTGGAGCGGGCGGGACTCATCACCAAGGCGCAGCGCTTGCAAGCAACCGTCGCGCGCGACACCGGTGAGCGAGAATATCAAAAAGCCAGCAACGATCGCGATAGCGTAGTTGATACCTTGGCGCAACTGTTGCACAGCGATACGCCGATACAGGGAACTACACCACTCTTCGTAATAAGCACGCCGTTGGATACGCTGCGAACGTTCCGCGATGCCGCGTTATTGCAACACCCGCAGATAGCGCGGCTGCGCGCTGTTAGCGACCAAGCTGAACAAGGGGTACGCGTCGCCCAATCAGAATGGAAGCCCCAAGTGTTCCTGTTTGGACAATACGACCTCCGCCGTCGCGATGCGTTGCTCACGGATTCGGATTGGGTCGTAGGGATCGGCCTCAAATACACCTTCATGTCCAACAAAGATCGCTCGCGTCAGGTCATTGCGTCGCGTAGCCAGCAAGAGCTGGCCGAAGCTAGTTTACGGGAAGCGGAAAACCAAATAACCATTGCTACGACCCGCGCTTGGAATGATGTTGAGACCGCTCGCCGCCAGTTTTTGCTGCTGGAGAGCGCAATCACGCAGGCCGGTGAAAACCTGCGCTTGCAGGAACTGTCTTTTCGCGAAGGCCAGGCAACCTCTCTCGATGTGATAGATGCTCGCTTGACCTTGGGTGGAGCACTGATAGACCGCGCCAAGGCTGCCTACAGTTACGACATCGCGCTAGCCCAGCTGCTTGAAATCAGCGGTCAATCCGGACTTTATGATCAATACGTCCGTCGAGCGGACAAGGTACTTTGACTATGCACAACAACGAGAATTCATCCGCTAACGCCGTCACCTCTAATGATGTGCCAGGACCGGGTCAAAAACGACGTATTGTCATTGTCGTTTTTTTAATCGTCGTGGCGATCTTAGGTATCGGCTTGTGGCTAGCCTTTCGTAATCCAACCGATTTAGTACAAGGCATGGCCGACGCTAACAGCGCCAATGTTTCAACCAAGATCACTGCCCGCGTAGTGAAACTCCAGGCGAAGGAAGGTGATCGCGTTACACCCGGCCAGGTACTGTTCGAACTTGCGAGTCCCGAGGTCGCCGCCAAACATGTGCAAGCCACCTCAGCGCTAGTCGCTGCACAAGCAATGGAGAGCAAGGCCAAAGAAGGCGCGCGGGTAGAAGATATTCGTTCCGCGCAGGCAAACTGGAAGCGAGCAGAGGCGAGTAGTGTTCTTGCACAAACTACCTACACTCGCATTGAGAACCTACTGCAGGAAGGCGTTGTCACGCAGCAGAAAAGAGATGAAGCATGGGCACAAGCCCGTAGCGCAGCAGAGCAGGAGCGTGCGGCCCGGGCGCAGTACGACCAGGCCTTGGCCGGCGCTCGCATACAGGATAAAGCTGCCGCCGCCGCGCAAGTGCGGCAAGCAGAAGGAGCGGTAGCCGAGGTACAGGCTGCAGAAGACGAAACGCTCGGTCGCGCGCCCGTTGCCGGAGAAATCAACAAGCGCATGGCGGATATCGGTGAACTGGTGCCGGCAGGCTATCCATTATTTTCGGTGATTGACATAGACAATATGTGGGTCGCGTTCAGTTTGCGTGAGGACCAGTTCAATGGTCTGAGGAACGGGCAGCGACTGCACGGTGACGTACCGGCGCTGGGCCTGAGGGCTGTCGAGTTCGCGGTCTATTTCATCAATCCTGCCGGCGATTTCGCTACCTGGCGTGCAACCCGGCAATCGGCCGGATATGATGTGAAAAGCTTTGAAATACGCGTACGTCCGGTTCGCGCCATTCCGAACTTCCGTCCTGGCATGAGCGTACTGTTTGCGTGGCCGCAGCGCGGATGAACAACCGACGCCTTTCTGCAGCGCAGGCGTTCACCAATTCGGCGCTGCGCGAGTGTGAACACCTGCGTCGTGATCGCTGGGATCTAGCGCTGGCAACCCTGATTCCCATACTCATCTTGGTGATGTTCGGCTGGTTCTTCAGCGACGGTGTGCCGCGCAAGCTGCCGATTGTAGTCGTCGACCAAGACCGCAGCACTCTGAGCAGAGAACTGGTCCGCATGCTTGACGAGAATGCCGGCCTGTACATAGCATCGCAGCCAACTTCAGTTGACGCTGCTTGGCCGTCGCTACGCAATGGCACAGCTTACGCATTGATACTGATCGGCCCGAACACTAGCCGCGATGTGCTGCGCGGCGGTAGCGCAACGCTCGTTGCCTGGTACAACGCAAGCTATCGCACTGCGGGACAGGCTGCTTCCGGTGAGATTTCCAAGACTGTGCAGGCGTTCGGCGCCCGAGTAGCGTTCGATGCTACTGCAGCCATCCGCGGCCCGCGTAGCCTGCGTGCCGCTCCCATTGCCATACAGACTTCAGTGCTTGGCAATCCGGCGCGCAGTTATGAACACTTCCTGCTTGGCCTGATTTTTCCTGCCGTGCTTCATTTGGTGGCGTGTTTACTCATGGTCAGTGCAATTGGCCGTGAACTGCGTAACCGCAGTGCAGGAGAGTGGCTGGCGGTATGTGACGGCCGGATACTGCCAGCAGTAACCGGTAAGTTGTTTCCTTATGTGCTGCTGTTTTTATTGTATGGCGCATTTAGTCTGGCCTGGATTGCAGGCATTCGCGGCGCAGGTGTGACTGGCAGCGTACTGATCCTGCTACTTGGCTACTTGTTGATGTTGGCTGCCTACGCTGGTGTAGCGTTACTGTTTGTTGGCGCTACACGCAACATGGGTACGGCACTTTCTTTGACGGGTATCTACGCGGGCACATCTTTGGCCTTTTCCGGTGGCAGTTTCCCAGTATTAGAGGCGCCGGTATTCGTACGTGTGTGGAATGCCATTTTGCCTTACACGCATTATGTCCAGCTGCAGGCGCAACAGCTTGACTTTGCGACGCCGTGGACAGACTCATTGCCGCAGTTACTGATTCTCCTGCTGTTCATCGCCGTCGCCGGCGGTCTTGGATTGTTGCTGTATGGACGCGCTGCGCGTAACCCTGCCGCGTGGGGATTGCGATGAACCGTTTTGTCTCGGCATATCGGGAAACCATAGTCGCGGTACTGAGCGACCGTGTCGCTATGACGACAATGATTTTAGCTGTGGTGCTGTACTCCTTCTTCTATCCCAGCGCATACACTAAGCAGGTTGCCTCAGATTTTCCGATTTTGATAGTCGATCAAGACCACAGCCCAATGAGCCGCGCATTGATTCGCCGCGTGGATGCCATGAATACAGTGCATGTGGCCGGCGCCTCGGCCTCGGTCCTGGAAGCGCGCAGATTGATTGAAAGTGGCAAGGCTGAAGGTGTGCTGGTCATTGCCGACGGCTTCCAGCGCGATATTCTTCGCGGTAATCGCGGCAACGTGGCGATTCTGGGCAACGGCGCCTTTCTTAGCCGCGCCAGTTCGGTATTGCAAAGCGTGGCCGAAGCCGCCACTGCTTTTGCGCGCGAAGCTGCGGCTTCACAGGCCCGCTTCGCTGGCGCACCTGCACCACCACCCATCATGCTAGTACAGCGGCCTTTATTCAATACGCGAGAAGGCTATGGCAGCGCCCTGGTGCCAGGTGTGGCGCAATTGATAGTGCATCAAACTTTGCTGATGGGCATACTCGTGATGGCGGGTACCCGACGGGAACAGATGCGCCGACTGACTTTCTCGTATCAAGGCTTGGCAGGTATTGCCGCAGCCTTCGCTACCATCGGTTTGTGTTCACTGACTTACTACAACGGCTGGATGCCATGGCTGCAAGACTATCCGCGAGGCGGCAATCCTGGCGGAATGGCAGTCGCAGGGTTATTGTATATTGCGGCCGTAGTGGCTTTTGCGTTGTTTCTCGGCAGCTTCATTCGCACTCGCGAACGACCATTTCAGTTAGTGACAATATCGTCTTTACCCATGTTCTTCCTTGCCAATCTGTCCTGGCCGATAGAAGCGACGCCGTTGCCGCTGGTGTGGCTGGCAAAGCTGTTGCCGACAACGCCTGGCATCAATGCCCTGGTGCAAATTAACCAGATGGGAGCGGGTCTGGATGAGGTTACGCCGGCTCTCCTCAATCTTGCGTTGCTTACCCTGCTGTATGGCGGGTTGGCTATTTGGCGATTTCGTCCGCATGTGGAACACTTATCGTCGCCTGAAGTTTGACCGAGAAACTTATGTTCAGATTACTCAATAAATTGGCTGAGGATCAGAAATTGGTCAGTGCCATTTTTGATCACACCAGGAATTTCATTATTGGCATTACCATCATGGCTGTAGGGGCGTGGCGATTCAAGCTGGCATCGACCGGCTATTGGGCAATATACGATAGCCTGGTTGCCTTTCTGGTTTCCATCATGGGATTTTCTCTATTGTTGATAAACCATCTCAGTATGCGTATCAAATTTGGTCGCGCTGCAACGCCCCGATGGCTGGTTATTCTGATTTTTATAGTTTATGCCATTGTAGCCGGCACATATTTTCGTTACTTGAGCAAGTAGCAAAGGCTTTGGGGATCATATGACGGCAACTCACTCAATTTAACGTCGCCGACCCTGCAACCTTCAACAACCATGTCGGCTATTGTCGATAGTCGTTGCGCTTCCCATGCCTTGCCGCGCTTGGTGTGCACACCTCCTTTTTCATAACGGCGAAAAGCGTCGTCACAGGTTTTTCCCGTGACAAGTCCAGTGGTTTTTCTGTTCGCGCATCGGTTTCGCGCTGCCCAAGCCTGGGCCTGCGCTTTTGTCGCGAATGTCGCAGAGTCGCGCCGCCCCCGAACCTATATTTGAACACGCCAAACGTTCCCGTCTTTTCTGAATGAAGCCATTTAGTAAATCTTTAGTAAATGGTATCGGTAAAAAGCGGGAAAATACGTGTTTTAGTAGATTTCCAGGTAAGCCACAAAAAGCCAAGAGGCCTTTAAATACGTGGCTTACGGCCAATTACGGGGAATTGGAGAAAAAGGACTTGGTCCCGCCAACAGGAATCGGACCTGTATCTAGCGCTTAGGAGGCACTCGTTCTATCCATTGAACTATGGCGAGACTTGCATTGCAGGCAGGAGTATAGCAAAAACCTGCATGGACAAGATGAGGAAATAGCCACACATCGCCCAGGAAATGCTGCAATTGGGCCGATTTCTGTATGATTCCCTCATGCCGATCTTCCAAAGCATCAAGTTCCGCCTGATTGGCCTCGGTATCCTGATTATCGTGGCCGGCATCGGTCTGCGCCTGTTTTTTGCGCTGCCGTTCGCCCAGGGACTGCTGCGCGACGAGGTGGCGGCCCAGCAATTATCGATTGCGTCGTATATCGCCCGCGACGTTGACCATAGCGTCCAGGCGCGCCAGGCGCTGATCGCTGAACTGAGTTCGGCGCTGCCGCCGGCGCTGTTGCAACAGCCCGAGAAACTGGTGATCTGGCTTGGGGAGCGGCAGCGCGTGAATCCCCTGTTTAACAGCGGCTTGCTGGTGGTGCGGCCGAACGGCGACGGCTTGCTGGCGGAATATCCGACGGTGGCCGGGCGCAGCGAGCTGGTTTTTTCCGGAATCGCGTGGTTCCAGTCCGCCCTGCAGGCCGATACTCCGGTGATGGGCCGGCCGCAGCGCGGCCGCGCCAGCGGCGAACCTATCCTGATCATGGCGGCGCCGGTGCGCAACGCGGCGCGCCAGGTAGTGGCGGTGCTGGCGGGCGTGGTGGCGCTCAATACGCCCGGTTTTCTCGACCGCCTGCAGGAAACCCAGCTTGGCGTCAGCGGCGGGTTTCTGCTGGTGTCGCCGGCCGACAAGCTGTTCGTCGGCGCCAGCGATCCGGCCATGGTGCTGAAACCGACGCCGCCGGTCGGCGTCAACCTGCTGCACGACCGCGCCATGGCCGGTTACCGCGGCACCGGGATAACCATCAATGCCAAGGGCATCGAAGAACTGTCGGCAATGGTGACGGTGCCCAGCACCGGCTGGTTTGTGGTCGCCCGCATGCCAACCGCGGAGGTGTTCCATCCGATCAACGCCATGCTTGGTTTCTATCTCAAGAATACGCTGCTGATTGTGGCCGGCATGATTACCATCATGATGCTGCTGTTGCCGCGCACCTTGCGGCCGCTGACGGATGCCGCGCATGCGATGCGTGAAATGGCTGACGGCAAGCGCCAGCTGGCGCCGCTGCCGATCAGGCGCCAGGACGAGGTCGGCAGCCTGGTGCTGGGTTTCAATTACCTGGTGGAACGGTTGCGCGACAAGGAAATGGCGCTGAAGGAGAGCGAGGCACGCATGGCGTTCATGGCGCATCACGATGCGCTTACCGGCTTGTGCAACCGGGCCATGCTGGAAGACCGTTTGCAGCAGGCGATGGCGCGCGCGCAGCGCGACGGCAGCCATTTTGCGCTGCTGTTTTGCGACCTCGACGATTTCAAGCCGATCAACGACGAGTACGGACATGAGGCCGGCGACGCCATCCTGCGCCAGGTTGCGGCACGCCTGCTGGACGGCCGCCGCAGCACAGATACCGTGGCGCGCCTGGGCGGCGACGAGTTTGTGATCCTGCTGACGGACCTGAACGATACCCGCAATGCAGCGATTGGTGTCGCCCAGCATTTGCTGGCGGCGGTCGGCATACCGTTCAATATCGCCGGCACCATATTCGAGCTCAGCACTTCGATCGGCATCGCCCTGTACTGCGGGGGCGGCATCTCCACTTCGCAATTGATGTCGCAGGCCGATATCGCCATGTATCAAGCCAAGCGGGCCGGCAAGAACGAGTTTTTTGTGTTCGACGAAACGCTGGAGCCTTTCCGCATCTAGCGCGGAAAAGATGACGCAGGACTCAGCGCGAAAATTGCGTGAGTGCCTGCGACTGTTTGCTCAAAGGGAAAGTTAGTTACTTACTTGCTTTTTTGAGTTGGGGCCGGGCCTGGAGCCGGGGTTGCAGCGGCAGCCGGTTTGCCATCGAGAGGGAATGCGCAAACGAAATTCATCATGACCTCGGCGACCGAGTCCTTGGCCGGTGCGGCATAGGTCGAATTCTTCAGGGCGTCGCTGTGATCCACCCTGGCGCCGGCGCCGTCAGCGTCGGCAAACAGGATTTCTCTCTTCAGGCTCAAGGTCTTGGCTTTGCAATCGTATACGGTGAAATCCTGGTACGACTTAAAAGTCGGCAATACCTTGGCGTCGCCGTCATTCTTGCGCGCCTCCTTGAAGTTCCACATGGACCATGCTTCGCGGATGCCCTTGTTGTCCTTGATCGAATTCTGGTCCAGCTTGAGCTCTGCAGTATCGCTGGAACCGACGGATTGCCAGTCGGGAGCAGCCTGGACGGCGACGCAAGCCAGGCCGAGAGTCAGGGTGAGCGCTAGTTTTTTCATGTGTGGGTCCTTAAAAAGTGCAAGCTTGGTTTCGACTTTGCATAGTAAACATTAATTCCCATGATAAGGAAGCAATTTGGTAACAAAATGAAAAAGCCCCGTCGGCGACAGGGCTTTTTTGCTACGGCGGGAATACGTGAATGGAACGTCTTATGCCTTAGGTTTGGACAGGCATTGCTTCATGAACTCCTTGCGGTCGTCGCCCTTCTTGCCGGTAGCGTCGACATTGCACGACTTCATTTTTTCTTGCTGTGTTGCAGGAGCCGCAGCTGCCGGCTTTTTGCTCAGGCAATCTTTCATGAAAGCTTTGCGGTCGTCGCCAGCCTTGCCGGTCGCATCCTTGTTGCATGTCGCCATCTTGCTTTGTTGCGAATTTGCGGCAAATGCCGGGTTAAAAATAAAGCAGCAAGCGAGCAGTGCCAGACCTGTCAGTTTTTTCATGATTTTCTCCGTTTCCACAGTGAGGGTTACCGCATTATTCTGCGTCGATGCGGCTTGCTGCATTACAGCACGAAAATTGTCGGCTGCCAATATGTTAGCTATATGCTTATGCGGCCTTGGCATATGCAACTATTCTTCCAGGTAAAACCGTGTGATATTCACAAACCGTATGATTCGTATGTGAAAGCGAAATTGGATTAGTCATTTCAGATTGCATATACTGTACTGCAACATAGACGACTAACTGAAAGGGAATATCATGGCCAGCATCTCTCCTCCACTGCCGCTGTCAACACGCGCGATGCAAGCTCAAGCTCGCCCTGATATGTACAAGACGACTCAACAACAGCCAAGCCTGCTCGACAAGGTGCTGGCCGTCTGGAGCGCGCCTTACAAGAAACTGAGCGGTTCTTTCCTGCGCTTCTGAAAACAGGACGCTGTCGAACCGGTTGGACCCAGCCCCGCTGCCTGCGGGGCTTTTTTTGTCCGCAGAAACGGCCGAACTCCTCACGCACCCGAGTTACCCACAGAAAATGTGCGCAAGCCTGTTGATAACTTCACTGCAAAAAATCCAAGCCTTTGATTCGAATCGTTTTTTCTGCAATGCTCGCAGCGGGGTCAAATTTCCCTTTGCGAATGGCTGCCCATACCTTTGCGCGATCCGTACAGGCAAAAAAAAGCCCGCTCACCTTGCGGTTGCGGGCTGAATCCAAACCTTAGGAGGTGTTGGAGGAGACAGGTGTAACTATATGGCGACGCAGCAATCGTGTCTGCTTTATTTGGCTGATAACAGATATTCTTTATCTATATATCTCTACGACATCTGTCGCCAGCGGGTTTCATTTTGGCTTGCGGTCATGGTTGCGGCAAGCATCGGTGCGCGCCTTGCGCATCGTCCCATCCTTGCAACGCATTACGCTGTGCGTCCCCATCCGACGGCTGCCGTCGTAAAAAGATTCGGGCCGCCTGTCGTTACGGGCATCCGGATGGCCTTCCAGCCCCATGCCCGGTTCGGGTCGCGGCATGGGTTCGTTCTGCGCATGGACCCAAGGGGTAAAAGCCAGCAATAGCGTCAGTGCGCCTAAAAGCTTCTTCATATCGGACCTTTCTTTGCAATTGGATTAACAGGGCGATCTCTGTTGCAACGACCCTGTTTCGAGTCAGACCTGGCGCTTTGCGTTCCGTTATTTACAGAAAACTTTGCCGGTTCGACTGCGCTCAGACGTGCAAGGCGCGATACAGCGCCGCGCCGGACAGGGGCTGCAAACCGCCTTGTTCGGCGGCGTGGATCAGCGCCGCGATGCGCCGGTTGGCGGGCGCGTCGCGCGCCAGCGATTCAGCCAGGCGTACTATCGCGCCATTCAGGTAATCCACTTCCGTCAGGCGTCCTGCTTGCAAGTCTTGCCACATCGAGGAGCGCGCCTCGGGATCGATTTTCAGCATGGCCGCGGCAACCCGCCTGAAAACGGCGTCGGGCAAACGCAACAGGAGCGGCAGCAACTGCGGCCTGACGCGAGCGATCCTGGCCGGACGAATCCCGGCAGCGCGCAGCACACTTAGCGCTTCGTCAATCAGCAACGCCAGGCAACGGCGGTAGGCGCGTTGCGACAGCTCGCTTTTGAGCGCCAGGCCGGACAGGGCATTCACCGCATTGTTCAAATTCAGCAACAGCTTGCCCCACTGGACCGCGGCGAAATCCTCGCATTGCTGCAACGGCAGATGGGCCCGGCGAAACGGCACCAGCCAGGGCTCCAGCCTGGCGTCCGCCTCAATCATCAGCTCGCCGCCAGTGGCCCGGTGAAAACGATTGCCGTCCATCTGCGCCACATTGAACGGCACCATGGCCGCCAGCACCTGCCAGCCGCTCATCAGGCCGCGCAGGGTATCGATGTTGCCGACGCCGTTTTGCAGGCTGACAATCAGCGCCGACGGCTTGGCGTAGCCGGCGATTGCGCGCGCCGCCGCGGCGCTGTCGGCGCTCTTGACGGTCACCAGGATCAGGTCGGCATCGGCCAGCGCCGATGCGCTTTCCTGATACGGAACATGCTCGCCTTCAAGCCGTTGCTGGCGGCCTTCCAGGTCGCTCAGCAGCAAACCCTGGCTGGCGATCTGCGCGCGCATGCGGGCCCGCCCTATCAGCACCACGTCGACGCCCGCCGCCAGCAGCGAAGCGCCGACATAAATACCTATGGCGCCGGCGCCGAAGACGGCGACCTTCAGGGAAGCAGCAGGCATCAATACGCGATATGCAGGCGGCGGTACAGGAAACCGAGGACAAACAGGGGGCCGATCAGGAGGAAACGCAAATCCTCAAAAAACGATGGCTTCTTGCCTTCGATCTTGTGGCCGACAAACTGCCCGATCCAGGCGATCACGAACACGCTGACCGACAGCGGCAGCACCAGCCCGGGCGGCAGCACATAGAGCAAAGCCAGCATGGCGCCCGACATCAGCAGCATGCCGATCGCGAACGGCACCGACAAGGAAAAATAGTAGAGCATGGAGGCCAGCACCGCCGCCAGCGCCACCGCGGGGTGGATAACCCACAGCAAACCCAGCAAGGTGAACACGATGACCGGCACGCAAATGAAATGGATCACTTCATTGACCGGGTTCAGGTGGCTTTCGGAGTATTTGGCCAGCAAGGCGTCTATGGAACGGCCTGCTGCCTGTTGCGACTGCTGGTTCATGACGGTCTCCATCTTTTTTGTATACAACCATCTTAGACCATCATTTTTCCTCGCGCTTGAACGCAATCGCCATCTTTTGCAGCTCCGACGGCACCACGCCGAAGGTATGGCGGAAGGTCCGGCTCATATGCGCCAGGTCGGCGAAACCTGCGGCGTGCGCGGCGTGCGTCATGTTATCGCCGCGCCCCACCGCCTCAACCGCAGCCAGCAAGCGCGACCACAGCAGATAGCGCGACAGCGACAAACCGGTCTGCTGCCGGAACAGATGGGTGAAACGGCTGGCCGACAAATGCACGGCGGCGGCCAATGCCGCGCCATTGGGCGCCTGCCCCGGCTGCGCGGCGATCAGCGCCAGCGCCTGGCTGATCCGATGATCGAAACCCGGCTGCGCCGGCTCAACCAGAGCGGTGCAGTCCAGCCATTGTTGGCTCAGTTGTTCGACCTGCGGCAGCTCAAGCCTACCCAGCCTCGCTTGCGCCAGCCCCGCTTGCACTTGCGCGAACCCGGGGGCGCTGTCATAGGTGGCCAGCAGCACGCTTGGCGCGCCTTGCGCGCGCTGCGGCAATTCGACAAACAGGTGCGCCAGCTGGGTCGCGTCGCAATGGATCTGGTGCGGCTGGTTGGAAGCGAAGATGGCGGCGCGGGTGGTGGTCCAAGGCTGATCCGGCGCCAGCCGGGCCTGGAACGGCGCGTCCAGGCCCCAGGTCAATTGGGTGCCGAAATGGGCGTGGAAGCGGGAGTCGATGCCGGGGCCGAGGACCAGGGCCCGGCCGCGCCAGAGAAACAGATGAGAATGTTGCCGGTTCATTGCGCCCTGACCAAGCCGGGCTAGAACTTATGGCAAGTGCAATTGCCCCAGCGGTACAGGTGCATCTTGTGGAACACGTTTTTGATCTCGTTTGGCACGCCGCCAAACAGCACCTCGGGCGCGGTCAGCCCGAACACACCGAGGCTGATCGACGGCTCCAGCGCCACCACCGCATGCCAGGTGTGCTTGGGAATGAACAGCGCATCGCCCGCCTCGACCCGGGCATACAGGCCCTGTGTTTTTTCAAATTCCTTGAGTTTGTCGGGCTGCCGGTCCAGCTGCGAGATATTGATGTCGCTCAGGATCGCACCCCAGTCGTATTTCTCTGAAATGCACATGTGCGGCGTCTGCTCAGGCGGGAACAGGATGAACTCCTTGCTGCCGCGCACCTGGCAAAACCAGTTGTGCGGGAAGTCGTAGTGCAGGCCGGTGACCGTATTGGCCGGCCCCATGAATACATATTCCCAGGTCCAGCGCCAGCCCGGCCACAGGTCCTTGATCGAAAAATCATGGCGCAGCGCCGGGAATTCATCCAGGATATTCCACTGCGCCAGGTACATGCGGTCGGGCTGGAACGACTGCATGTGCGACCAGTCGAGAAAAAACCGTTCGCCCGCCGCCAGCTGGCGCCGCCGCCGGTCCGGCAGCAGGCCGACATCGTCCGGCAACGCCCGTTTGGCCAGCGCCGCCAGTTCCTGCAGATAGGGGCCGACCGGCATCACCGGCCGGTGCCGGGTCTGGCCCTGCTCCACCAGGCCGTTCTGGAATTTCACCTGCGGTTCGGAACCATTCTTGTAGCGCAGCGCCGCCATCTGTTCGAACGACCAGTTTTGCTGCGCCTGCCAGTTGCGCAACGCTCCCTTGACCAGTAAAGGCCGGGTGCGCGCGCCGAAACCGCCGTCGCGCTGCAGCTGCTCGGCATCGATCTGGTCGACTAGCTGGAAGGAAGGACCGCGGATCGAAGTCATAGGCGCGAAGTGATAGACAATTAAGAAGCTGGAATAAAAATCGGGGAAAAACCCCGCGGCAAGGGTTCCACAGTTTAGCAGGATGAGCCGGAAATCTTCCGGCCAGACTATTCTTTAGAAGTTGCGTATATCGTCCTGGATCATCCTGATCCGGTTGTCGCTGTTGAGGCGGTTGATCAGCTGCGCCTGGGCTGCCCGCCACAGCTGGTCGCGGTCCATCAGGTAACCTTCGGTACGGTAGCCGTAGCGGCCGTTGCCGGGCACGTCGCCATAATAGCTGATCGTCGCGCGACGGCTTTCGGCGACCTCGTTATAGCGCAGGTCCAGCGGCGGCACCCTGGTCACGGACAGGTCGAGGATGATCTGCATGGCGTTGGCTTCTTCGACCACCTTGCGGTTGAAGCGATAGGTGCGCACCGCAGTGGTGCCGTCGGCTTTTTTATATTCCACGTTCTCGCTCATCGCCTCTACATACTGCCGGTACTTGGGCGGCTGGTAAACGTAAGAGGTATTCAGGTACATGCCGAGGTCGGCAGCACCGCCGCCCTGGTATTGAAAGCGGGTGAAGCCGAGGTCGAACAATGCCAGCACGCTCCTGGTGATCTCGCTGTTCGGTTCATTGCTGCTGATTTGCAGCACCACGGCGCCCATGTTGCGGTATTTGTCGGAGAGCGGCTGCGCATCCTTGTAAGGACCGTGCTGGCGGTAGATGTCGTAGGCGTTGAAAAAAGCCAGGCTGGCGTCGCGGTACAGCGCCTTGCGGCGCTGCGGATTATTCGCCGCCAGCTCGGTCCCCTGCTGGTAATAGCTGGCGGCATCCTTGCTGTCCGCCGCATACTTGTACTTGTCGGCCAGTTTCCTGGCGTCCTTGAACTCGCCATATTTCTGGTAGGCGTCATAAGACGCTGCATAGCTGACGGCTGCCATCCGGTCATCCTTGGCGGCGGCCGCCGCCCGTGCTTTCAGGTAATACTGGCCGGCCAGGTTTTCCCGCAAGCCGACCTCAAGATAGCGATCCGGCAAATCCGTATATTTGGCGTAATAGGGCCTGCTGGCGAGCATGGACCGGATTGCCAGCAGATCGGAATAAGCGGCTATCTTCCTGTCATACTCCTGGTCGCTGACGGTCTGCACCGTGGTTGCGTAACTGTCTTCGATAATCCGCAGGCGCTCGCGGATGCCGTTTCTTTCATCGCTGTCGTCGTAATCCGCTTTCTTGTATTTGTCGTCGAGGTAGACCAGGGTCGATTGCA
>NZ_JAQGLV010000041.1 GCF_028292705.1 Collimonas fungivorans
GCTTGTGTGTAGAATAAACGCCGCTGGAACAGTTGCCAGGAGGCTGGGATAATCGCAGCACTTCAACCAAATTCAAACCCCGGGGAGAAAACATGCAGAATCATGCCAAAACAACCTTGCTGGCCGCCACCGTCGCCTTGACCTTCGGCGCTGCCGCGCAGGCCCAGGAGCAAATCGTGAAGATTGCGCACGTCGGCCCGATTACCGGTCCGGTAGCGCATGTCGGCAAGGACAATGAAAACGGCGCACGCATGGCGATCGACGATTTGAACGCCAGGCACCTGGTCATCGGCGGCAAGAAGATCCAGTTCGTATTGCAGGCTGAAGACGACGCCAGCGATCCTAAGCAGGCCACCAGCGTTGCCCAGAAACTGGTCGACGCCAAAGTGGCGGGAGTAGTCGGGCATCTGCAGTCGGGCACCTCGATTCCGGCATCGAAGATTTATTTCGACGCCGGCATTCCGCAAATCTCGCCTTCCGCCACCAGCGCCAAATATACCGAGCAAGGGTTCAACACCACTTTCCGCGTAGTGGCCAACGATTCCCAGCTTGGCGCTGCGATGGGCCGGTATGCGGCAAAAACCCTGCATGCAAAAAAGATCGCGGTGATTGACGACCGCACCGCCTACGGCCAAGGGCTGGCCACCGAATTCCTGAAAGACGCCAAGGCCAACGGCGTCGACGTGGTGTCGACGCAGTACACCAGCGACCGGGCGACTGATTTCAGCGCCATCCTGACCGCGGTCAAGGCCAAGCAGCCAGACCTGATTTTCTTCGGCGGCATCGACGCCAGCGCTGGCACCATGCTGCGCCAGATGCGGCAGCTTGGCATCACCGCCAATTTCATGGGCGGCGATGCAATCTGCACCGGCGCCCTGCCGCGCCTGGCCGGTGAAGGCCTGATCGACGACAAGGTTTATTGCGCGATCGCGGGCGGGGTTGAAAACCCGGCGCCGCTGGATGCTTTCAAGGCCGCTTACAAGAAAAAATACAATGCCGACATCGTCCAGTACGCGCCGTATACCTACGATGCCGTGATGATCATCGCCAAAGCCATGCAGCAGGCCGATTCGGTCGATCCCAAAAAATATCTGGCGGCGCTTGGCAAGATCCAGTACACCGGCGTCACCGGCAAGATCGCCTTTGACGGCAAAGGCGACATCAAGAACGGCACGCTGTCGATCTACACCTTCAGGAACGGCCAGCAAACCTTGCTGACATTGACTAAGTAGACAGGCAGAAGGAGGCGCGTTGGCACAAGCAGCAAGCCGTACCGGACGGTTGTTCATGCTGATGGATGCCTTGCGCAGCCATCGCCGGCCGGTCACCGCGGCCTGCCTGGCGGAGCAGATGTCGGTCTCGGTACGCACCATTTATCGCGACATGCAGACCCTGATCGAGCTGGGCGCGCCGGTCGAAGGCGAGGCCGGCCTCGGTTACGTCTTGCGCGCCGGCTTCTTCCTGCCGCCGCTGATGTTCAGCGAAGACGAGCTGGAAGCGCTGGTGCTGGGGGCGAGCTGGGTCGGGCAGCAAGGCGACGACGGCCTGGCGCAGGCCGCCAAGAGCGCGCTCAGCAAGATCGCCGCCGCTTCGCCGCAGGACCTGCGCGACAGCATGGCGAACACGGGTTTGCTGGCCGCCAGCTACCTGGAAGAAGCGCCCGGCAACAATACGCTGGGGCCGATCCGTGAAGCGATCCGGCGCCAGCACAAGATCAATATCAGCTATCGCGACGAGAACGGCAGCGCTACCGAAAGGCTGGTCTGGCCGATTGCGCTGGCGTTCTTCGAGGGCAGGCGGCTGGTGATTGCCTGGTGCGAGCTACGCAACGGCTTCCGCCACTTCCGCAACGACAGGATCAGCGTCCTGACGCTGACCAAGGTGCGTTATCCGCAGCAGCGCAGCGTGCTGCTGCAAGCCTGGCGCCGTGAAAATCCTTTTGGCGACGGCGAGTAGCGCCTGCTTGTCGGAACACTACTGACACAGCCTGTCAGCACCCCGGGACTAAGATGCAGATATCGCATCAACAACTCCGGGAGATCGTCGTCATGCGCCTCTATCATCACCCCATTTCATCCAACGCACGGCGGGTCGTCATGACCGCGCACCACCTCGGCCTGCCGCTCGAGCTGGTGCTGCTGGACCTGTCCAGCGCCGAGCAGCGCAAGCATCTGCTGGCGATCAATCCCAATGAAAAAATCCCAGTGCTGGTGGACGGTGATTTCATCCTGTGGGAATCCTGCGCGATCATGCAATACCTGGCCGACAAGACGCCGGGCCAGACGGTATACCCGGCCGAGCTACGGGCCAGGGCCGACGTCAACCGCTGGATGTTCTGGTCGGCCCAGCATTTTGCGCCGGCGATCGGGATTTTTCACTGGGAAAATTTCATCAAGGGATTGATCGGCGCAGGCCGTCCCGATCCGGTCGAACTGCAGCGCGGACTGACCGACCTGGAGACCTTTGCCGGCGTGCTCGACGGCCACCTGGCGCGACGCCAATGGGTATCGGGACCGGGCCTGACCCTGGCCGACCTGGCGATCGCGGCGCCGCTGATGACCGCCGCAGCAGGGCATGTGCCGCTGCAGCCATACGCCAACCTGCGCGCCTGGTTCGAGCGCGTGCAAGAACTCGACGCCTGGCGCCAGACCACGCTTGAGGAAGAACTGCTGATAGCCTGAGCGCGGCCGCCATACTGTTACTTCTAGCCAGTCTTTCTTCGGCGGCATGCGCCGCCAGCCCGCATCATTCTTCCTTTTTGCCCCGTAAAACAGTCGCTATTTCTTTTTGGAAATAGCGACTCTGCTATTATTGGGATGCCATTTTGCAACTTTTCAAGGCTTCATCCGCACTAACCGTTCTGGCAGCGACACCGATTTATTGAGCAAACTGCATTTCTCAAAAGGAAAGGACGTCCCTTATGGAGTGGCTGCATGAGTTATTCAAGAAATCCCCGGAGATAGCGCTGTTTTTATCGCTGGCGGTCGGTTATGCCGTCGGCAAGATCAAGTTCGGCAAGTTCCAGCTCGGCGGCGTCGCCGGCTCGCTACTGGTGGCGGTGCTGGTCAGCCAGGTCGGGGTGCAGGTCGATCCGGGCGTCAAGGCAGTGCTGTTCGCGCTTTTCATTTATGCGGTCGGCTACGAAAGCGGTCCGCAATTCTTCAACTCGCTGGGCAAACAATCGATCCGGGAAATCATCCTGGCGGCGATCCTGGCGCTGACCGGCCTGGCGACGGTAGTCGTGATGGCCAAGCTGTTCGGTCTCGACAAGGGGCTGGCTGCGGGCGTCGCCGCCGGCGGCCTGACGCAGTCGGCGATCATCGGCACCGCCGGCGACGCCATCACCAAGCTCGGGCTGGATGCCGCCGAAGTGGCGCGCCTGCAGGGCAATGTCGCGGTGGGTTACGCGGTGACCTACGTATTCGGTTCTTTCGGCGCCATCATCGTCTGCGTCAACATCCTGCCGAAACTGATGGGGCGCAGCATCCGCGAAGATGCGATCAAGGCCGAGACTGCGATGCAGGCCGGGGTCAAGGTGCTGGGGCCGGAGCAGCATGCGGCGCTGCCGGAACTGGTCGGCCGCCTGTATGAAATCACCCAGGGCAAGATCTCGGTGGAGGAAGTGGAAAATCTCGATCCTGCCACCGCCATCACGATTGAAAGAGTCAAGCGAGCCGGCCAGGTGATCGAGGTCAGTCCGCAGCTGCTGCTGCTGCCGCACGACATCGTGCTGGTGGTCGGCCGCCGGGAAGCGGTGGTCAGCACTTCCGGTTTCCTGGGCAAGGAAGTGTATGCGGTGGAAGGCATGGAGCTGACCATGCAGCACCGGGAAGTGGTGCTGACCAACAAGGAATTCCACAATAAAAGCGTGGCGGAAATCCGCACCCAGACCGCCGGCGATGTACGCCACGGCATTTACGTGGTGCAGATCAGCCGCATGGGACAGGTGCTGCCTATCCTGCCCGAAACCATCGTCCAGGTGGGCGACGTGGTGTCCATCTATGGCGCCGAACAGGACGTCAAGCGTGTCGCCGATATCGTCGGTTATGTGATCGTGCCGAGCGCCAAGACCGATTTTGTCTATCTCGGCGCCGGCCTGGTGGTGGGTTTGCTGGTGGGCCTGCTGGTGGCCAAGGTCGGCTCGATTCCGCTGACGCTGGGCAGCGGCGGCGGCGCCCTGCTCTCCGGCCTGCTGTTCGGCTGGTTCCGTTCCAGGCATCAATCGTTCGGCGCCATGCCGGCCGGTGCGGTGCAGATACTGAAAGACCTTGGCCTGGCCGGTTTCGTGGTGGTGGTCGGCCTGTCGTCCGGGCTGCAGGCGGTGCAGACCGTGCGGCAGCAGGGTTTCACCATCTTCGGCGTCGGCGTGGTGGTGACCATCCTGCCGATGATCCTGACTATGCTGATCGGCCGCTACATCCTGCGCTACGACAACACGGCAGTGTTTGCCGGCGCCCTCGCCGGTTCGCGCAGCGCCAATCCGGCTTTCGGCGAGGTGCTCGATAAAGCGGAGAATGCCATTCCCACCGTGCCTTTCGCCATTACCTATGCACTGGCCAATGTGTTCCTGACGTTATTGGGACCGCTGATCGTGGCGCTGGTCTGATCTTGTTTGTGCCTCTCAGTCCGTTGCGGCGGATTCAATCTATCGAATAAGGAGTATCAGAATGGATTTCAGCAATCTCGATAAACTCGCCCTGCTCAGCCCGTTTGAATTGAAAGATGCATTGATCCAGGTGGCGTCGGGCACCGACCGCGCCATGCTCAACGCCGGCCGCGGCAATCCGAACTTCCTGGCGACCACGCCGCGCCACGGTTTTTTCCAGTTCGGCCTGTTCGCCATGAGCGAAGCCGAGCGCTCCTATGTCTACATGGACGGCGTCGGCGGATTCCCGCAGCGTGACGGCATCGAGGCGCGTTTCGAGATTTTCACCAAGGCCCATGCCGGCGTCGACGGCGTGCGTTTCATCGAAGCCGCCGTGTCTTATGTGCGCGACCAGCTGGGCCTGTCGGCCGGCGCTTTCCTCTACGAGATGTGCGTCGCCATCCTCGGCTGCAACTATCCGGTGCCGGACCGCATGCTGAGCCTGAGCGAAAAGATCGTCGGCCAGTACATCCGCCAGGAGATGATCGGCGAGCAGCCGTTCATCGGTAATTTCGACATGTACGCAGTGGAAGGCGGCACCGCCGCCATGACCTACATTTTCAACAGCCTGCGCGAAAACCATATCCTCAAGGCCGGCGACACCATCGCCCTGGGCATGCCGATCTTCACGCCGTATATCGAAATCCCGCACCTCAACGACTACCAGCTGGTCGAGCTGCTGATCGATGCGCCGCCCGAGAACAACTGGCAGTTCACCAAGAAGGAACTCGACAAGCTGCTCGATCCCAAGGTCAAGGCCTTCTTCCTGGTCAATCCCAGCAACCCGCCTTCGGTCAGGATCAACGACGAGACGCTGGCGTATATCGCCGAGATCGTCCGGCAGCGCCCCGACCTGATCATCCTTACCGACGATGTGTACGGCACCTTCGCCGACGATTTTATATCGCTGTTTGCAATCTGTCCCTACAACACCATCCTGGTGTACTCGTTCTCCAAGTATTTCGGCGCCACCGGCTGGCGCATGGGGGTGGTCGCCACGCACGAAAACAATGTCCTGGACGACAAGATCGCGGCGCTGCCCGAAGCACGGCGCAAGGAGCTGGACCTGCGCTACAACTCGATCACCACCGAGCCGCGTGCGCTGAAATTCATCGACCGGCTGGTGGCCGACAGCCGCACCGTGGCGCTCAACCACACCGCCGGCCTGTCGACCCCGGTGCAGGCGCAGATGACTTTGTTCTCTTTGTATTCGCTGCTGGATGAACCGCAGAACTACAAGAAGTCGATGAAACGCATCGTCTTGCGCCGCAAGGAAGCGCTGTACCGGGCGCTGGCCTTGCCATTGCCGGTCGACGCCGATTCGGTGCACTACTACCATCTGCTCGACCTGGAAACGCTGGCCACGGAAATGTACGGCGCCGATTTCGCCAAGTGGATGGTGAAGCGCCTGAAGCCGAACGAGGCGCTGTTCCGGCTGGCGGAAGAGACCGGCGTGATCCTGCTGCCGGGCCGCGGCTTCGGCACGGCGCATGCGTCGGCGCGGGTGTCGCTGGCCAATCTCAACGAATACGACTACACCAACATCGGCACGGCGATCCGCAAGCTGGCGCTGGAATTTCACACGTTGTTCGAGAAAGGCGCCGGTAGCGGCAAGGCGGGCAAGGCAGCCGCCGGCAAATCGAAAACAGTGAAGAGCGCGAAGAAAACCAGGAAATAACGCAGGCGGGCCCATGGAATCCCATGGGCCTTGCCGTTTTTCTTATGGCCGGTAACCGTCGTTCAGGGTTTTCAGGAAGGCGATGACGTCCTTGATCTCGCCATCCGTGAGCGCCGGCCGGTCGCCTGGCTTGCGGTCGAACGGCGCTTCGACATTGACGTTGCCGTGGTAGGCCTCGGGCAGGTCGTCGAATTTGCGCACCTTGCCATCCTTGTCGCGGGGATACCATTTCTGCGGCTGGGTATCGCGCTGCACGTAGAACTTCATCACCTGCTCCAGGCTGGTGAAAGCGCCGTTATGGAAAAATACCTGGCGCATGGCGACGTTGCGCAAGGACGGCGTCTTGAACAGGCCGCAATATTCGGTCTTGTCCTTGAGGTCGGTGCGGTCCGGGCCGCACAAACCCATGTCGAAATATTTCGGATCGGCGTTGGCCGGGATATTCTTGTTGCGCGGCACGCCGATGGCGATCAGGCCGTAGTCGGTAAATTGCGGAAACGCGCCGCTGGCGGTGATTTCACTGATGTGGCATGAGGCGCAGTTGCCTTTGGACGCATCGTTGAACAGCCGCAAGCCGTTCAATTCCTGTTTGCTGAGCTGGGTTTGCTGGCGCAGGAAGGCGTCGTACTTGCTGTTGTACGGATAAAACTCGGTGGGGCTTTCCTGGAATACTTCCAGCGCCATCAGCGCCCACTTGAAAGCCTGTTCCTGGCTGTCGAAAATATCCTCGCCGAAGGTGGCGCGGAATTGCGCTACATAGCTGGTTTTCTTCAGTTTCTCCACCACTTCAGCCGCACTCGCATTGCCCATTTCATGTGCTGACAACAGCGGAATCCGCGCCTGGTCGTGGGTGGATGGTGCGCGGCCGTCCCAGTTGTGGCCGCCGGTGGGGCCGGCGTCGATGCTGTCGTCGCCGTCGTCGTCGAAGAAATGCTCGGTGAACGCCGGCACATTCTGTATATAGCGCAGCGAAGGCACGGCGCGCGTGCCCAGCGTTTTCATTTCCTTGCCGCCCAGCTGCACCGCCAGGTTGTTGGGCGGGCCGAATGCATGGTCGGGACTGTGGCAGGTGGCGCAAGACATTTTGCCGGAGGCCGACAGCGAGGGATCGGAGAACATGGTGCGGCCTAGCGAGGTCATGTCGGCCACCGAGGGCTGCTTTTTCAGCGTCGGCGCATAGGTGGCGCCCACGTAGGCCGGCGCAGCAGGCTTGGCGGCTTCAGCGTCAGGCTGCTGGCCGCAGGCGTTCAGGAGAAACGCGGCGACCCCGCTCATGAATACAATGACTGCTGCAATGACCGCTGGTTTCATGGAATGCTTGACTGGTCCTGGATAACGCGCGGAGCGCTGTGCTGCGTTGAATTGAATGGGAGGCAAGCCTAGCAGCGTTGTGTGACAGAACGATGACACATGTTCCAGCGAAAATATAAATGATAAGGGATGGCTTATTTCACACAGCTGAAATATTCGGGGCATAGGATTGCGCTTTTTATCGCCCGGGGAGGGTTTATGAAGCGGACCATACAATGGCTGCCGGCAACGGTGGCAACGGTGACACTAGCGGCAGGCTTGAGCGCATGCGGCGGTGGCGGGGGCGGCTCGATCGGCGATTCCGGTGGCGCTGTGACCAGCGGCCAGGTGACCGGCAGCTATTATGAAAATGCCAAAGTCTGCTTCGAAGACAAGGTAAAGAAAGCAACCTGCGACGCCGCCTCGCCGGTAACCACCACGGCTGCCGATGGTTCCTATTCCCTCAAAGGCCAGGGCGCGGTAGTGGCCACCGTCAATGCCGGCGCCATCCGCCATGAAGCGCTGGGCGACAAAGGCAGCGCCGTCACGCAGAAACTGGTGTTCCGCGCGCCGTCCGGCCACAGCGCTTTCGTCAGCGCCATCTCGACCGAACTGGCCACGGCCATGGACGCCAACGGCGGCGATTTCGCCGACGCCAGCAAGAAGCTGGCTGCCAAGATCGGCACGGCCGAAGCCAACCTGCTGGCCGACATCAACAAGCTGGGCGGCAACGACCTGGCCAAGCTGAAAGCGGAAGCAGCGGCCGTCAACGCCGCCATCGCAGCGGCCCTCGCCCAAGGCGGCAACGTCGATCTGGGCCAGGCCCTGGGCAGCGCGCTGGCCATGAACAATATCCAGAACGTAGTGGTGATCTTTGCCGAGAACCGCGGCTTCGACAACCTGTACGGCCTGTTCCCTGGCGCCAACGGCATTCCCGGCGTCAATCCGACCTCGGCTTCCAGCTACGTGCCGCAAAAGGATTTCGACGGCAGCACCCTGCCGGTCCTGCCGCCAACCTGGGGCGGGATGACCCTGGCCGGCCAGAGCACCGTCATCACGCAAGCGCAGTCGGCCAACCTGCCGAACAAGCCGTTCCAGATCGACGATGTCAACAGCCCGATCGCCATGTCGTCGACCGTGATTACGCGCGACCTGGTGCATCGTTTCTTCAATAACCAGATGCAGATCAACGGCGGCAAGAACGACAAATTCGCCGCTTACTCGGATGCCGGCGGCCTCAGCATGGGCTATTACGACGGCAGCAAGATGAAGCTGTGGAATATCGCCAAGCAGTACACGCTGGCCGACAACTTCTTCATGGGCGCCTTCGGCGGTTCCTTCCTGACCCACCAGTACCTGATCTGCGCCTGTGCGCCGACTTACCCGAACGCCGACGCCGCCGCTTCGCCTGCCAAGGGCAGCATCTCGGCTGTCACGCTCGACGCCAGCGGCAACCTGGTCGGCCTGACCCCAGGCACCGGCAATCCGACGTCGGTATTGAACGGCGCCCCGGTCTACCAAAAGGACAGCACCATCACGCCGAAGGATGCTGCCGGCATGTTCTATGCGGTCAACACCATGCAGCCGCCGTACCAGCCTAGCGGCAACAACGCCGCCGCCGTCGCTGCCTACGCCGATCCGACCAAGGCCACTACTCTGCCGGTCCAGACCCAGACCAACATTGGCGACGAGCTGACATCCAAGGGTATCGACTGGGCCTGGTATGCCGGCGCCTGGAACGCCGCCCTGGCCGATGCGCCGAACGCCACCCGCAGCGTGATCTACGGCGGCAAGGTCCAGTTCCAGCCGCATCACCAGCCGTTCAACTACTACAGCCGCTTCGATCCGGCCACCGCCACCGGCGCTGCCGAGCGGGCCAGCCACCTGAAGGATTTCGACGCTTCGTTCCTGCAGGATGCAGCCGCCGGCAAACTGCCTGCAGTCGCGTTCTACAAACCGCAAGGCAACCTGAACCAGCATCCGGGTTATGCCAACGTGGCTGACGGCGATGCCCATATCGCCGACGTCATCGCCAAGCTGCAAGCCAGCCCGCAATGGAAGAACATGCTGATCGTGGTGACCTACGATGAAAACGGCGGTTTCTGGGATCACGTGGCGCCGCCCAAGGGCGACCGCTGGGGCCCGGGCACGCGCTTGCCGACTCTGCTGGTGTCGCCTTATGCGAAGAAGGGTTTCGTCGACCACACCCAGTACGACACCGCTTCCATCTTGCGTTTCATCACCAACCGCTATTCGCTGCCGGTACTGCCTGGCATCACCGCCCGCGACAAGGCGTTGGTGGCGAACGGCGCCAAGCCGATGGGCGACTTGACCGGCGCGCTGACGCCGGTTCCGCAGGAGTAAGCTAACCGAAACTCAGCCAGGAAACTGGTAAAGCCGGCTGCCTTGGA
>NZ_JAQGLV010000044.1 GCF_028292705.1 Collimonas fungivorans
GCGCCCGCGATGCGGTCAGCGATCGCCTGCTTGGCCTCGACAGCGGCGCCGACGATTACCTGGTCAAGCCGTTCGTGCTGGCAGAACTGCTGTCGCGCGTGCGGGCGCTGGCGCGGCGCAGCTACGGCTTCGACGGCGAGACCCTGGAATTGCGCGGCCTGTCGCTGCATGCGCCGACCCGCCGCGTCACCGTGCAGGAGCGCCCGGTAGAGCTGACCGCCAGCGAATATGCCTTGCTCAGCACCTTGCTGATACGCGCTGACCGGGTGGTGACGCGCCGCATCCTGGAAGACCTGGCGCTGCCCGGCGGCCAGGGCAACGCCAGTAATACCTTGGATGTGCACATGGCCAACCTGCGGCGCAAGATCGGCGACGGTTATATCCGCACCGTGCGCGGCGTCGGCTTTGTGATAGACCTGCAGGCGCCGGCCCGCAGCATCCGTAAATGATGCGCCGCTGGTGGAGCGGCCTGCTGCGGCCGACTCTGGTGCGGCGTCTGCTGTTGGCGCAGATGCTGTTGCTGACGCTGCTGTGGAGCTTGTTCATCGGCTACGCCATGTTCGAGACCAGCCGGGCGCCCGGTCCGATCAGCCTTGACCGCACATACGACGCGATTTTCGGCGTTGTAGAGAACCTGGCCGACAATCCGGAGCGCCAGCACAAGGTGCTGAGCCTGATAGACCAGGCGGTGCGCGAAGGTTATGGCGTCGGCGGCAACACACCCAATCTGTCGCCGAGCATGCAGGTGCGGCAAGGCGGGAAACTGCTTTACCAATCCGAGGATACTCCCAGCGGCATCGTTAACCGCCGTCTCGGCCAGCCGGAAACCGTCTACGTCGACGGCGTACGCTGGCGTGCCCGCACCGTGCAGTCGCCGCAGTCGGATACCCGCGTCACCATGATCGTGCCGGGGGATGGCATGGAAATGCTGATCGACATGAATTCGCGCGGTTATTATTCCTTGCCCTTGCTGATCAGCCTGCCGTTCCTGCTGTTGCCGGCCTGGCTGTCGATACGCATGGCGCTGCGCCCCTGGAGCCGGGTGGCGCGCGAGGTGGCTACGCGCGGCCCGCAGAACCTGGCGCCTCTGGAGTTCAAACCCAAGCATCTGGAACTGAGTTCCATGGTTGATCGCATCAATGCCCTGCTGCAGCGCATGAGCGAGAGTGTGGAACGGGAACGCAATTTTATTGCCGACGCCGCACACGAGCTGCGTACGCCGCTAGCCGCCATGCGGGTGAATGTGGAGGCATTGCAAAGCCAGGGCGGCAACCAGCGCCAGCAGGAATTGCTGGCCGGGATCCTGAGCAGCAACAGCCGCGCTACCAGGCTGGTGGGCCAGCTGCTGATGCTGATGCGCAGCGATCCCGCCGCCAGCATCGTGCTCGAGCGACTGGATTTGGGCGTGCTATTGCAGGACCGCCTGGCGGTGCTATCGAGTTTGGCCCAGCTGAAACAGATCGAGCTGGAGCTGGTGTCCGAAAACCAATGCTACATCCTCGGCCATCGCGACAGCCTGGTGTCGCTGATCGACAACCTGGTCGACAATGCGATCAAGTACAGTCCGCCGGGCGCCACGGTTTTTGTCAGCCTGCACAGTAACCTGACCCAGGTCGTGCTGAACGTGGCGGACCAGGGACCGGGTATTGCGCCAGCCCTGCGCGAACGCGTATTCGACCGTTTTTTCCGCAATCCGGACCAGACCCAGAGCGGCAGCGGGCTGGGCCTGACGATCGTCAAGTCGGTGGCGCATCAGCATGGCGCGTTCATCAGGCTGAATGCGGCCGATGACGACCAGGGTTTGCTGGTCGAAGTCAGGTTTCCGTGGGCATCGGTATGACTATGGAACTGAGACTGTGGCGATAAAAAGACAACGCCGGAGAAGGCGTTGTTGAAACTGTAAAATTGCCATAAAGACACAAAGATGCTGTATCCTCACAAAGTGATATTCCATCTTTTCCTAGCCCGAGGATTGCTATGCAAGCAGCAATAGAACGAAAGAAAACCAGCAGCAGCGCCGTGAGCTTTCCGGGGCTGTTTTTTTTCGGCCAAAAACATCCCGGCGCCGTTGTGCGCGGCACCTTGGCGCTGCTCATGGTCTTGCTCGGCGGCCAGATGACGCAGGCTGCCCATGCCGCCAACATCAGCAGTTTTTCGCCGCAAGGCGAGATCAGCCAAGTGCGCCAGGTGCGGGTGAATTTCTCGGAGGCCGCCATCAAGTTCGGCGATCCGAAAGCGCCCACGCCGTTCGATATCAGCTGTTCCGAAGCCGGCAGCGGGCGCTGGGCCGATGAGCGCAACTGGATCTACGATTTCGTGCGCGACCTGCCGCCGGGAACACGCTGCGGCTTTACCGTGAAAACCGGGTTCAAGCTGCTGTCCGGCGCCGCAATCAGCGGCAAGACCGTATTCCAGTTCAATACCGGCGGCCCGGCCGTGATCGACATCATGCCGCGCGGCGACCATATCGACGAAGAGCAAGCCTTCATACTGGTCCAGAACGGCGCCGCCACCAGCGACAGCATACTGAAACACGTGTATTGCCAGGCCGAGGGCGTGCATGAACGGATTCCGGTCAAGTTCATCGCCGGCGCCGAACGCAAGCAGCTGCTCGATCATTTTGCCGACAAGATCAACCCCGATAGAGTCAGCACCGTGCAATGCCAGCAGCGTTTGCCTAACGACAGCGCGGTCAGCCTGACCTGGGACAAAGGCGTGAGCACCGCTTCCGGCATCGCCAGCAGCCAGCCGCAAGTATTCAAATTCAAGGTGCGGCCGGTGTTTACCGCCAGCGTCAGTTGCGAGCGCGAGAACGCCAATGCAGCCTGCGCGCCCATCCTGCCGCTGCGCATCCTGTTTACCGCGCCGGTCCCGCGCAAGCTGGCTGAAGGTGTGACACTGAGCGCCGCCAACGGCAAGCTGAAGCCTTTTTTTGAGAAGAACGATACCGACGACACCGTTTCGCAACTGACCTTCAAGCCGCCGTTTTCCGAGAAAGAGGAGCTCAGCGTCAACCTGCCGCAAGGTTTCCAGGACGAGAGCGGCCGGCCGCTGTCGAATGCCGCTGCGTTTCCGCTGAAAGTGCGGATGGCGGATTATCCGCCGCTGGCGAAATTTCCCTCGGCGCCGTTCGGCATCATCGAACTCAACGCCGACGCCACCTTGCCGGTCACCTTGCGCAGCGTCGAAACCAGCATGCTGGCCCGCAGCGCCGACGGCAAGGTCAATCCGGGCACGGTCAGCAACCTGAAAGTTGGCGACGACCAGAACATCATCGCCTGGCTGACCAAACTCAGGAAGTATCACGAAACCACCATCACCATCAGCAAGAAGCAGGTGGAAACGCGCAGCATCGGCTTGCTGGCGAAGCAGGCCGGCGCCAAGACCCTGGCCTTGCCGCCGTCGCCGGACAGCAAGGATGGCGTGCGGCCGTTTGAAGTGATCGGCATCCCGCTCAAGGACCCGGGTTTCTATGTGGTGGAACTGGAATCGCAAAAGCTGGGCGCTTCGCTGCTAGGCAAGGCCGCGCCCATGTATGTGCGCACCAGCGCGCTGGTGACCAACCTGTCGGTGCATGTCAAGATCGGCCGCCAGAACGGCGCGGTGTGGGTCACCACGCTGGATAGCGCAAAGCCGGTGAGCGATGCCGATGTCCGCATTTCCGATTGCCGCGGCACCGAGCTGTGGCGCGGCAAGACCGACAAGACCGGGATCGCCATGGTGCCTGAGTTCCCGGTAGATGGCTGCAGAAATGGCAATGGCAACGAAGCAGGACACATCGACGGTTTTTTTGTCAGCGCCCGCAAGACCGATGAAAAAGGCCGTCCCGACATGGCTTTTGCGCTGACTTCATGGAATGACGGCATCGAATCCTGGCGCTTCAACCTGCCGATGGATTACGACAAATCAGCCACTGTGCGCGCGCACACGATATTTGACCGCACCCTGTTCCGCGCCGGCGAAACGGTGTCGATGAAGCACGTGATCCGCACCGAGACCATGCAGGGATTCGGCTTGCTGCCGAACGACAAGCTGCCGACGCGGGTGCGCATCACCCACCAGGGCAGCGGCCAGGAATATCAGTTTGCGCTGAGCTGGCGCGGCCAGAAGAATGCCGAGACCGTGTTCCAGATTCCGAAGGAGGCCAAGCTCGGCAGTTATGAGGTGGTGCTGGATGGCGGTAAGGTCAAGAGCGGCGTCAGCGGTGGTAATGCAGATGGTGACGCAGACGGCGACGCCGATTCTGACAGCGGAGGTTACGATGAAAACCGCCGCAGCTACAGCAGCGGCAGTTTCCGCGTCGAAGAATTCCGCCTGCCTTTGCTGCAGGGACGGATCACGCCGCCCAAGATCCTGGTGGCGCCCAAGGAAGTGCCGCTCGATGTGCAGCTGAATTACCTGAACGGCGGCGGCGCTTCCGGCCAGGCAGTGCACGTCACCAGCCTGTTGCGCGGCAAGTCGGTCAGTTTTGCCGGCTACGACGGTTATTCTTTTGCAGCAGGGCGCAACGATGAGGACAGCAGCGCCGAGAGCCAGAAAATCGTCGCCGATAAATTGCCGGTGACACTGGACAAGAACGGCGCCGGCAAAACCGTGGTGAAGGACATGCCCGCCATTACCGCGCCGAAGGAATTGCTGACGGAAATGACGTACGCCGATCCGAACGGCGAAATCCAGACCGTATCGAGCGTCACGCCGATCTGGCCTTCGGCAGTAGTGGTAGGCTTGAAAGCAGGGGAGTGGGTTTCGGTCAAGAAGAAGCTGACCCTGACTGCGGTCGCCCTCAATCCGGCAGGCCAGCCGCAAGTCGGCGTGCCGATTGAAATCAGCGGTTCCAGCAAACAGACCAATTCGCATCGCAAGCGCATGGTGGGCGGCTTCTACGCTTACGAAAACACCAATACAGGCAGCGACCTGGGGCCGCTGTGTTCCGGCAAGACCGATGCCCGCGGCTTGATGATCTGCAGCGTGGAACTGCTGGAGCCGGGCAATATCGAGCTCACCGCCAAGGGCCAGGACGGCAGCGGTTATCCTGCGCTCGCCAGCAGCTCGGTCTGGGTCACCAAACAAGGTGAATTGTGGTTCGATGGCGAAAACCAGGACCGCATCGATATCCTGCCTGAGAAAAAGATTTACCAGCCGGGCGAAACCGCCAAGTTCCAGGTGCGCATGCCGTTCCGTTACGCCACCGCCCTGATCGCGGTAGAACGCGAAGGCGTGATCGAAACCCAGGTGGTGCAGCTGAATGGGCAAGACCCGACCTTCAGCCTGCCGGTCAAGGCCAGCTACGGCCCCAATGTATTCGTCTCGGTGCTGGCGGTGCGCGGCCGTATGCGCGACGTACCCTGGTATTCCTTCTTTACCTGGGGCTGGAAAGAACCGCTGAACTGGTGGAGCGAATTCAAGGAGTACCAGGCGCCTAGCGCCACCGTCGACCTGTCCAAGCCGGCCTATAAATACGGCATTGCCGAAATCACGGTCGGCACCGCCGCCAACCAGCTGGCGGTGACGGTCAAGGCTGACCAGCCCAGCTATGCGATCCGCACCACCGCCAAGGTGAACATCCAGGTCAACCTGCCGAACGGCAAACCGGCCGCCGGCGCTGAAATCGCCCTGGCGGCGGTCGACGAAGCCTTGCTGGAACTGGAGCCCAACCGCAGCTGGAACCTGCTGGAAGCGATGCTGCAGCGGCGCAGCTACGGCGTGGAAACCTCGACTGCGCAAATGCAGGTGGTCGGCAAGCGGCATTACGGCCGCAAAGCGATTCCTGCCGGCGGCGGCGGCGGCAAATCGCCGACCCGTGAACTGTTCGACACCTTGCTGTTGTGGAAACCTGCCATCGTGCTGGACGCCAACGGCCGGGCCCAGGTCGACGTGCCTCTGAACGATGCGCTCACCAGCTTCAAGATCGTGGCGGTGGCGCAAAGCGGCGACAGCCTGTTCGGCACCGGCGCCGTCAGCATCCGCTCGACCCAGGACCTGCAGCTGATTTCCGGCTTGCCGCCGCTGGTACGGGAAGGCGACAATTTCAGCGCGCTGGTCACGGTGCGCAACACCACCACCCGCGCCATGCAAGTCCATGCCACGGCACAGGCCGCGGGCCTGGCTGCGACACCGTTGCCGGCCAAGGACGAGAGCATTCCTGCCGGTGAAACCCGTGAGCTGGTGTGGGCGGTGACAGTGCCGCCGGACGTCGGCCAGCTGGCATGGGAGATCAATGCCCAGGAACAGGGCGGGCCCAAGGTCAAGGACAGCATCAAGTTCACCCAGCGCGTGGTGCCTGCGGTGCCGGTGACGGTGCAGCAAGCTACCCTGTTTCAGCTCGACAAGCCGTTCAGCATGGCGGTAGCGCCGCCCGCGGATGGTTTGCCGGGCCGTGGCGGCCTGGCGATCTCGCTGGCGCCGTCGCTGGCTTCCGGCAACGAAGGCATACGTCGCTACTTCGTCAATTATCCGTTCTCCTGCCTGGAGCAAAAGACTTCGCGCGCGATAGGATTGCGCGATGAGGCCATGTGGCAAAAGGTGTTGAACGATTTGCCGACCTACCTGGAT
Organism: Collimonas fungivorans; assembly: GCF_028292705.1. Classification (GTDB taxonomy): domain Bacteria; phylum Pseudomonadota; class Gammaproteobacteria; order Burkholderiales; family Burkholderiaceae_D; genus Collimonas; species Collimonas fungivorans_B. Next base: position 6,553 of record NZ_JAQGLV010000044.1, read on the forward strand.
AGCGACGGTCTGGCTTATTACTATCCGCCGAACGAAGGCAATGCCCGCCGCGGCAGCGATACCTTGACGGCTTACCTGCTGGCGGTCACCCAGGAATCGGGTTTTGCGATTCCGCAGCAAAGCCGCGACAAGATGCTCGATGGCCTCGCAGCATTCGTGGAAGGCAAGATCACCCGCGATTTCTGGTCGCCGCAGAAAGACCTGGACGTGCGCAAGCTGGCGGCGCTGGAAGCCTTGTCGCGCTATGACCGGGTGCGGCCGGCGATGCTGGATTCGATCCAGATTTCGCCCAACCTGTGGCCGACCTCGGCGCTGCTGGACTGGATCAATATCCTGCAACGGGTTTCCAGCATTCCAGAGCGCGCCAAGCGCCAGGCCGAAGCCGAGCAGATCATCCGTTCGCGCCTGAATTACCAAAGCACGCGCATGGGCTTCTCCACCGAAAGCAGCGACTACTGGTGGTGGCTGATGGCCAGCGCCGATGTCAATGCCAACCGGCTGGTGCTGACCATGCTGGAAAATCCGGCCTGGAAAGAAGACATGCCGAAGCTGATCAACGGCGCCATCCAGCGCCAGTCGCGCGGCCACTGGTCGACCACCACGGCCAATCTGTGGGGTTCGCTGGCGCTGCAGAAATTTGCGCGCAAGTTCGAGTCTGAAAAAGTCACGGGCGTCACCAAGGCCAGCCTGGAGCAGGGCGCTGCCGTCAGCGGCAGCCAAAGCTACAGCTGGCCCGCCACAGTCAATGTGGCCGAGGCCGGTAAACTGCAATTGCCGTGGCCGGCATCCGCTGCTCCTGCAGACCTGAAGCTGAGCCATGCCGGCAGCGGCGCGCCATGGGTGACGGTGCAAAGCCTGGCGGCGGTGGTATTGAAGAAACCGTTCTCCAGCGGCTACCGGATCAGCAAGAACATTGTCCCGGTCGAGCAAAAGGAAAAAGGAAAATATACCCGCGGCGATATCGTGCGGATCGACCTCGAAGTCGATGCGCAGACCGACATGACCTGGGTAGTGGTGACCGATCCGATCCCGGCCGGCGCCACCCTGTTGGGTTCTGGCCTGGGTCGCGATTCGGCTATCGCCACCAGCAGCGAACGGCCTAGCGGCAGCGCCTGGGTGGCGTACGAAGAACGCAGTTTTGAAGCGTTCCGCAGCTATTACGAGTACGTGCCGAAGGGGAAATTCACCATGACGTATACCTTCCGCATCAACAACCCGGGCGAATTCAGTTTGCCGCCGACGCGGGTGGAAGCGATGTATGCGCCGGAAATGTTTGGTGAAAGTCCTAACCAGAAATGGACGGTGAAGTGAAGTCGACTGGACTCAGGCGCTGGACGCTGGGCGCTATACTGATGCTGGCCTTAAGCGCCGGTTCGGTGCACGCCCTGCAGAGTTTCGCCGATGTGCAACAGGAATTCCGTTCTTCCGAAGCCAGCCTGTACGACCGTAAGGGCCAGCTGCTGCAGCAGGTCCGCATGAATCCGAACGAGCGCCGCCTGTCGTGGGTGGCGCTGGAAGATGTGTCGCCGGCGTTGCGCAATGCGCTGGTGGCCTCGGAAGACCGGCGTTTTTACCAGCACAGCGGGGTCGACTGGAACGCCGTGGCGGCGGCCGCATGGGGCAATCTGTGGAACACCAAGACCCGCGGCGCCTCGACCATCACCATGCAGCTGGCGGGTTTGCTGGACGACGACCTGCGACGGCGCAATGCGCCGCGTTCGATCGGCCAGAAAATGTCGCAGGTGGTGGTGGCGCAGCAGCTGGAGCGCAACTGGCGCAAGGACCAGATCCTGGAAGCCTACCTGAACCTGGTCAGTTTCAGGGGCGAGCTGGTCGGCATACATGCCTTGTCGAGGGTATTGTTCGGCAAGCACCCCAGCGGCCTGAGCCAGCGCGAAGCGGCGATTGCGGTGGCGCTGATACGCGGCCCGAACGCGACGCCGGCGCGTGTCGCCGAACGCGCCTGCCGCATCTTGCAGGAGCAACGCGCGGCGCAAGAATGCAAGGGCCTGGAAGATTTCACCTTGCTGGCGCTGGTGCGCACCGGCTCGAATTCCGAAGTTATAGTCACCACCACCGCACCGCAACTGGCGCCGCACCTGGCGCGCAAGCTGCTGCGCACACCCGGGCAATCGGTGCGCTCAACGCTGGATGCCGGCGTGCAGCGTTTTGCCAACGATGCGCTGCGGCGCCAGCTGGCAGCCCTGGTGGAACGCAATATCGAAGACGGCGCCATTGTCGTGCTCGACAACGCCAGCGGCGACGTGCTGGCCTGGGTCGGTTCCAGCGGTTCGCTTTCGAACGCGGCCGATGTCGACGGCGTGGTTGCCTTGCGCCAGGCCGGCTCGACCTTGAAGCCGTTCCTGTACGAACTGGCGATCGAAAAAAAATGGATGACCGCGGCTTCGATCCTGAACGATTCGGCAATCAACCTGCCGACCGCCAGCGGTCTGTACATCCCGCAAAACTACGACAAGCAGTTCAAAGGCCTGGTCAGCGTGCGTACCGCCCTGGCGTCGTCGCTGAACATTCCGGCGGTGCGCACCCTGGTGACGGTGACGCCCACGACTTTCTTCGAACGGCTGCAAGGACTGGGTTTCCAGCTGCGCGAATCCGGTGACTATTACGGCTACAGCCTGGCGCTGGGCAGCGCCG
>NZ_JAQGLV010000069.1 GCF_028292705.1 Collimonas fungivorans
CTGATGGCAGTGCCGGCGGTTCCCTGTTGTGACAGCAGGGTGATTTGCGTGCCGGCGTCGGCATAGCGCACGGCGTTGGAAAGCAGGTTGGCCAGCGCCCGGCGCAGCAGGTCGGGGTCGGCCCAGACCGTGCCGTCGCCGCGCCATACCAGGGTAATTTCACGCTCCTCGGCCAGTCCTTCAAAATAATCGGCAATGCGCTCCAGTTCTGCGGCCACCTCAAGCGGCTTGCGTTCTATGGCGTGGTCCGCATGCTCCGCACGGGCCAGGAACAGCATGTTGTCGGTCATCTTGGACAGGCGCTGCAATTCCTCGAAGTTGGAGCCCAGCAGTTTCTCGTAGTACTCGGTGCTGCGCTTCTGGCCCAGCGCCACTTCAGTCTGGCCCAGCATGTTGCCGATGGGGGTGCGCAGGTCGTGCGCCATGTCGGCGGAGACCTGGCTCAGCTGTGCGAAGCTGGTTTGCAGGCGGTCCAGCATTGCATTGAAACCGTCGATCAGCGGCAGCAGCTCGCGCGGCGCTTGGCTGCTGTCGATGCGGGTGGACAGGTTGCGGATGCCGATCGAGCCGGTTTGCGCAGCCAGCAGCCGCAGCGGCAGCAGGCCACGGCGCGCGATCCAGTAGGCCAGCATGGCCGCCAGCAGCGCGGCCGCCAGCGCTACGCCGAATATCTGGATACGGTATGCCGCCAGCATGCTGGTGCGCTCGGTGAGCAGGCGTCCGGTGGTGATCTGCAATTCGTGTTCCGCATGTTGCGGATCGGTGACCAGGGCTGTCGCGGAAACGACGATGAAAGGCGTGCCGTTTTCTACCGAATGGCGCACTGCGGACAGGTCCAGCGCGGCGCCGGCAGCCATCGGCTTCATTTCGGGTATTGCGATGTGGCCGGGATTGACTTCGATCAGCGGCGCCTGGCCCGGGAATTTCAGCACCAGCAAGGCTTCGCGGTTGCCCAGCATATTGGAAAACAGTTCCGGTTTCTGCTTGATCAGGTCGAGCAGGTCGACATCGCGCAGCAGGGTGCGTATCTGCTCTACGCGCGTCACCAGTGCGGCGTCATCGCGCTTCACCAGCTGTGCTACCAGTGCGCTGTACAGCGCATAACCTACTGTCGCCAGTACGGCAAACGACAGCAGGGCAAACAGCAAGGCCAGGCGCGAAACCAGAGAATGATGCGGAGAGCGGCGCGGGCGGCTCATGCTTCCACTTCGCAACGGTAGCCGACGCCATGCACGGTGTGGATCAGGCGAATGGCAAAGGGTTCGTCTATTTTCTTGCGCAGGCGCCGTACCGCCACGTCCACCACATTGGTGTCGCTATCGAAATTCATGTCCCACACGCGGGATGCGATCAGCGAACGGGACAGCACTTGGCCCTGGTTCAGCATGAAAAATTGCAGCAGTGCGAATTCCTTGTTGGTCAGCGCGATGCGGGCGCCGGCGCGGACTACCCGGCGCTTGGGCACGTCGATCTGCAGGTCGGCGATCTCCAGCAGGTCTTCCTGCCGTACCTGGCTGCCGCGGCGCAGTACGATCTTCACGCGCGCCAGCAGTTCGGCAAATGAAAACGGCTTCACCAGGTAATCGTCAGCCCCCAGCTCCAGTCCCTTGAGGCGATCCTCCAGCGTGCCGCGTGCCGTCAGGAACAGCACCGGCACCGATATGTCGGCCTGCTTTTTATCCAGCTGCAGCCGTCTCATCACTTCCCAGCCATCCATGCCGGGCATCATCACGTCCAGCACGATCAGGTCATAACGCAGCTCCTGCGCCAAGTGCAGGCCGTCGCTGCCGTTGACGGCCACGTCGACCACATAGCCGGATTCCGTCAGGCCGTTGCGCAGGTATTCGCCGGCCTTGAGTTCGTCTTCGATGACAAGAATTCTCACGCTATGGTCCCTGTGTCCTGAACTTGGCATGCCGCCGAAGCCTGATTCTAACCCGGCAGGTCCGGTAAACCCCGCGCGGCTGCGTAGCGATCAATTGCCGACTGACTGCGCCGCCTCTTCTATCATCGCCGCCACTTCCTTGGCCCGCGAGATGTAGATGGTATGGGCGCCATCCACTTCAACCGTGTGGCTGTGGGCGCGCGCCGCGTACATGCGCTCCAGGTCCGGGTTGATGGCGCGGTCCTGCTTTGCCACCATATACCAGCTCGGTTTGACGCGCCAGGCTGGATTGGTGATCAGCGTGGTGTTGACGCGCGCTGCCGCCGGTATTTGCGAGCGGGCCATGAATTCGGCCTGGTCTGCCGGCAGGTCGCCGGCAAAGTCTTCATGGAAATGGGCCGGGTCGACAAAGACGAAGCCGTCCGGCGTGGTCACGGTGCGGATTTGCCCGGGAATCTTGTTCTTGTTGGAAGCGGTCGATTCGCCTGCATCCGGCGCATGCGCGGCAATATATACCAGTCCGGCGACATGCGGATCGGTGCCGGCCTGGGTGATGACGGCGCCGCCGTAACTATGCCCTACCAGGATGCTCGGCCCAGGCTGGCGCGCCAGCACCCGCACTGTGGCGGCGACATCCTCGTCCAGCGAGGTCAGCGGTTCCTGCACCATGTTGACGTTGTAGCCGTCCCTGGTCAGGATGTCGTACACAGGTTTCCAGCCGGAGGCGTCGGCAAACTGGCCATGCACCAGCACGATATTCTTGACCGGGGCGGCGGATGCCGGCGCTGCGGCGAAAGCCAGCAGCAAAGCAGACGCGATTGCGCCGGCGACACGAGTTGGGGTGAAAGAGATGCTCATCATTATTCCTTGGCGGTAGGGGTTGGACTACGGGTACAACGTTCCCGCAGTATGGTTTCCAGCCGCAGACAGCTTAATGACCAAGTTATTACAAAAAAATGACAGCGCCGGCAGCTGCGTCTCTCCGTTGTCTGCTGATTGACGAAACGTAAGGAATTCCCGACGGCGGTTTCTCTCGTGCCCACCAGAAAATCATGATTTCCTGATGCCAGCTGTTGCTCGGATTGATTAGCATTTCTGCTGAGGGAATATGCAAACAAAGTTGCATTTTTGGAAATTCATCTGATTTCATCTTAACAACCTAAGGCAAGCAATGAAGAATGCAGACGACGCGGCTGAGTATATAAAAAATGCCAACAAGATGCTGGACGCCGTCATGGCCAAGCTGGAACTTAAAAACGATGCCGCACTTTCGCGCCGCCTCGAAGTGGGGCCACCTGTCATCAGCAAAATCCGCCATGGCCGGCTGCGCGTCGGCGCCTCCATCCTGATCAGCCTGCATGAAACCAGCAATCTTTCCATTGCCGAGCTGAAGAGCTATTTCTGACGCGCGGCGGTATGTTCCAGGGCGGCCCAGTTCCGATTGCCACGGGGAGCCGTGAGCGGCATGCATCGATTGGATGCTTATATGGGGTTTTTTTACCCTATCATGTCGCAAAGGCATCCTCGGGAAAGCCTTGTTTATGTCCTCCCATGGCATTAGGAACCTGAATCATGAGCTTGCGCCGGCGTTGTCGACTGATCGTCATGCTGTGGCTGATTTTCCTGTCGCCCGCGGCAATTTGCCAGCAGCTGCCGCTGCGTTACTACGGCCAGTCGGACGGTTTGACAAACATGGCTATCAGCGCCCTGGCGCAGGAGCCTGGCGGCTATCTCTGGATTGGCACCCAGAACGGATTGTTCCGCTACGACGGCGCGCGCTTCCAGCGTTTTGAACTGGGCCAGGGCTCGCCCGCGCCGTTTATAACCGCATTGCATGTCGACGGCAACGGCCGGCTGTGGGTCGGCACCAGCGAAGGTTTGTACCTGCGGCAGGAGCAAGGTTTCGTGGCCATGCAATTTCAAAATGTCCAATTCACGTTCCATCAAGGGCAGACCTTCGCCACCCTTGGGCCGGATCGCCTGCTGGTGATAAGCCAGGACCGTTTGTGGTTGCTGCAATCCGCGGATCAAGGGCATTCCTGGCAGGCGCATGCGTTTTTCGACGCAGCGCAACTATCGCCTTATCCTGAGATGGAAACCCTTTTCAGCATCCATGTCGGCCAGCATGGAGATTTATGGATGGGTTGCGGGCGCTCGCTGTGTCATTACGACCAAGGCAAGCTGCTGGTGTTGGGGAAAGAAAGCGGTTTGTCGACCGGGGAAAATTGGCGTGCGATTCTTCATGACCGGCAAGGCATGCTCTGGGTTCGCGGCGAGCACAAGATATTTGTGCTGCCGGCCGATGGCCATGTGTTCCAGGACCGTTCGCCAGACCAGAGTGGACAGCAGAAAGCGAATGGAATTCCATTCCTGGCGGCAGATGCCGCCGGCAGGATGTTCAGTCGCCAAGACGAAGGCATCCTGCGCTGGAACGGCAATCGCTGGGAATCCTTTAGCGAATCCAGCGGACTGATAGTCGGCGGCGGCATCAACGCGATCCTGTTTGATCGCGATGGCGGTGTCTGGCTCGGATCGATGGGACATGGACTGGTGCATTGGATAGGTTATCCGAATTGGGAGAACTGGACTTCCAGGCAAGGCCTGCCCAACAATGTCGTGCTGTCGTTCTTACGCGACCGGCAAAATTTGCTGCATATAGGCACCCGTTCCGGTTCCGCCATACTGCAGAAGAATGGATATTTTTCCGTCACTCCAACAACCTATGGCGGCACCTCCCACCAGTGGGGCAATATGGCAGAAGATGCGAAAGGCAATATCTGGGCCGGTTCGCTCTCAGGACTCTTGGTACGCCGCGGGCGCGGCACCGAAGCGGACGTCAAGGTCGCTCAGCTGCCATCGATCAACAGCTTGTTTTTCGACCAGTCGGGACAACTCTGGATTGCCACCGAGATCGGCATTTACAGCATCAGGCAGCCGCAATCCAATCCGGTGCCGGTAAAAGTCACGGAGTTTCCTTCGATTGAAGATATCAATGCATACCAGGGCTGCCAGGGCCGGAGCGGAGTGCTGT
>NZ_JAQGLV010000150.1 GCF_028292705.1 Collimonas fungivorans
CGCACGACAGCTTCTTCCGCTGGGGGTTCTTCAACAGCGTGCTGGAGAAGAAGCAGGCCTCCATCTCAGCCTATGTCTTCGAGGACACGGCCTTGCAGATGCTGGCCGACGAGCCGGCGCTGCGGCAGGCGTTCGACGAATGGAAGGCCGCGCATCCGGCGCAGCTGTCCGATCCGCAAGCGGTGCTCTGGTTTCTGTTCGCCCACGGCCGGCGCCATGCCGAGCCGGAATGGCAGCGCTATCCGGTGGCAGCGTTGATGTAGTCAAAAATCTCCTACAGGATGCGAACGCGTCGCGGGCGATCACCGGGCGATGTCAAACACCAGTGAACTCGAAATGGTGCTGCGCCTGTCCCAAAATCCCCCTCATAGCTGAGTGCTATTATTCTATACAACCGAGTTTCGACCACCACGCGCTAGAAAAGTCCTTTTATCTTGTCCAAGGCAACTCCTCCAGATTTGCACAACGACGCCGCCGAAGGCAATGCGGTGGCGCGCCACTATCCGCGCGGCGAGCGGATAGACCCGCATTCCCATGCCTGGGGCCAGGTGCTGTTCGCCGTGGCGGGGGTGATGTGGGTGGAGGTCGGACGCGAGGCATTCGTCGTACCGCCTCGGCGCGCGGTGTGGATTCCGGCCGGGACGGAGCACTCCATCCACATGATGAGCGCAGTGCGGATGCGCAATCTCTACCTGCCGACTCGCAGAACCGGCCACCTGAACCGCCGCAGCGATCTGTTCGAAGTCAGCGGTCTGCTACGGGAACTGATCATCATGATTGCGGAATATCAAGGCAGGCATGACGACGCCTACCTGAAGGCGGCCTACAAACTGGTGCTGCTGGAGCTGGCGCGGGCGCCGCGCTCGTCGCTGCGGATCCCGATGCCGGAAGCTTCCGACCGGCGGCTGGAACGCCTGTGCCGGGCGGTGATCGAGAATCCTTCGATAGCTTTCGGCTTTGCCCATTATGCCGAAAATGCCGGCGCCAGCGTACGGACCCTATCGCGCCTGTTCCGGCAGCAGCTGGGCATGGGCTTCGCCGAATGGCGCCGCCAGGTGCAGCTGGCGGTCGCCATGTCGCGCCTGGCGGAAGGCCAGCCGGTCAGCCAGATCGCCCGCTCTCTGGGCTACCTGCCGAGCAGCTTCAGCGACATGTTCCGGCGCGCATTGGGCGCCGCGCCTGGCGCATACGTGGCCAGCGAAACCCTGGGCGCGACGCTGGCCGAAGGCGACGACACCGCGTTAATGCCATTCACACAATAAACTGGCAAGGATCGCCTGGCCGAAATTCGAAAGTCTTTGTCTCCCCGGGCTTGAACAAGCCTCCTAGAATCTGCTTATACGCGGCTGATTGCAGCGTTTGAACATATCTCAAGGAGCAGCATCATGATGAACGCCATCCAGTTTCAAACTTTCGGTAACCCGGACATGCTCAACTACCTGGCGCTCGCCAGGCCTGCGGCCGACGCCGGCAGCGCCGTCATTCAAGTCAAGAGCGCTTCGGTCAATCCCAGCGATGTGGTCAACATCTCCGGCCATTTCGAGCACACCCGGCTGCCGCGCATTCCCGGCCGCGATTTCAGCGGCGTTGTAGTGGACGGTCCCGCCCCGTGGCTCGGCGCTGAGGTGTGGGGCACCGGCGGTGATATCGGCTTCACGCGAGATGGCAGCCATGCCGAATTCATCCGCATCCCGGTTGCCGCACTGGTGCGCAAGCCGGCCTCCCTGAGCCACGAACAAGCCTCCGCCATCGGCGTCAACTTCATCGCTGCCTGGCTCGGCACGGTTGAGTATGCTCAGCTGCGCGCCGGCGAAACCATTGCGGTGCTGGGCGCCAGCGGCGGCGTCGGCGGCGCCGTGACGCAGATCGCCAAAGCGCTGGGCTGTACCGTGATCGGCATCGACCGTATCGCTCCCGCCGACAATTCACCCGCGGCGCGTTTGCTGGATGAATACCTGCCGCTGGACGAAAGCGCCCAGCGCCGCATCCAAACCCTGGGCGGCGTCGACGTCGTCTATAACGCCGCGGGCGGAACGGCTTTCGAGTTTGCGCTGGGGCTGGTGAAGCGGCGCGGCCGGGTGGTCGTCATCAGCGCCAGCGGCAAGCGCCGGGTCGATTTCGACCTGATCGATTTTTATCACAATGAGACGCAGCTGATCGGGGTCGACAGCGCCAAGCTAGGCGTCGCCGAATCGGCGCCATTGATGGCCAAGTTGGTGGACGGCTTCGACAGCGGCAGATACGAGGCGCCGGTGATCGCCCAGCGCTACACGCTGCAGGAAGCGCGCCAGGCCTATGCGGCGGTGGCGGCAGGCACGCGCGGCCGCGTCGTAATCAATATGTGAGCAGTCCCCAGCCCTTCCCTTCAATCTGCCTGGAGCCGTCATGAAAGCCTATCTATTATCCCTCGCCATCGGCGTAATCGTCGGTGTGCTGTATAGCGTCGCCGGCGTCAGATCCCCGGCGCCGCCCGTGATCGCCCTGGTCGGCCTGCTCGGCATACTGGCCGGCGAGCAGCTGATTCCCTGGGTCCGCAGCATGACCGGATAGCGGGCGGACCGGGCGCAACCGCTTAGCCCAGGCGGTAGCGCAGATGGATACCTGATGACCAAGACATCAGTGGTCATGGGAGTCTGGAATCGCCAAAAAACCGCTCCCGGCCGCGAGCGGACTCTCATTGGCGATGGCAAAGTGCGCAAGTTCTGTTTTCATGCCCTGCACGCTTCATGCTTTTATTTTAGGAAGGAAAAAGAAATCACAAAGAATGCATTAGAGTCGTCAACCCTTGGTCTGCAATAATCCACCGGCAAGATGACGAAAAGCCTCGACAGCTTTGGCAAAGACCGCTGGCGGATCGTCCGCGGCAGCAATCCAGAGCGAGGCATTGAGCGCGGCTCCATTGACCAGCCGGGCGGTAGCTTCCGCATCTACCAGCTTGACCGTGCCCGCATCGATGAGCTCCTGGATCATTTGGGTTGTCCTGCGAAGACAGACATTCTGGTTGGGCCATTGCGATGGATCGCCGAGCACGGCCGGTCCGTCCCGCAGCATGATCCTCTGGATCTCAGGTTCCAGAGCCATCTGGATGTACGCGATGCCCTCTGCAAGAAATCCAAGCCATGCGGTCTCCGCGCCCTCCTGGGCGGCACGCGCCCGCGTCCCCATTTCCGCGTCTATCTGGTCGACCACCGCCTGCAGCAATCCCTTCTTGTCGCCGAAGTTGTGGTACAGCGCGCCTCGCGTCAGGCCGGCTTCGGCGGTCAGGTCGTCCATGGACGCCGCCGCATAACCTTTCGCGGCGAAAGCCTTGCGAGCCGCTTGAATCAGCTTGGCCCGAGTCTCTTCCACCATTTCCGCACGTCGTTTTGTCACTGACTATCCTTAAAAAATAACATACGCCTCGTATGTTATTTCACATACGGCGCGTATTTCTTTTTATACTAACATACGAGGCGTATATCAACAGCCGCTGTGGCCGCTGAAGCGCCCGCCATCCGAAACGCTGAAGCCGTGCCAACGTGAGTCGCCATTGTCGGTGAAAACCACCTTGCGCCGGCAGTTCGGACCTTCCATATTTTAATAGGAGTTACACAATGTCAAAACGCGATGCAATCTTCCCTGCCGGTCGTCAGGCGCTCTACGAGATCAACCGTTATTCGGCAGCGATCCGCTCGGGCGACTTGCTGTTCGTCTCGGGCCAGGTCGGCAGCCGTGAGGACGGGTCGCCCGAGCCGGTCTTCGAAAAACAGGTCCAGCTTGCCTTCGACAATCTCACCGCGGTGCTGAAAGCCGCCGGCTGCACATTCGACGATGTTGTCGACGTCACCACTTTTCACACTGATCCGGCAACGCAGTGGGAGGCCATCAACACCGTTCGACTGCAGGCAATCGGTGAGCAGCCTTACCCGAACTGGACTGCGGTCGGCGTGAACTGGCTCGCCGGCTTCGATTTTGAAATCAAGGTCATTGCGCGTATTCCTCACTCCGCCTGACCAACAATATCGTCAATGCTTGCGCCGTGATTCGACGGTGCCTGAAGTTCGACGCTATCAGGCCCGTCGCTAATCCGCTCGACCTCACGGCAACTGCTGTACAGGGAGGGCGGACCGGCGGCCACGCCTTGCTTCCAGTCCCCTCCTTTCACTAACCAGGGGTTCGCTGAATCAATCAAGTTAATGTTGACTAAGCAATTTTTCCGTGCCATTTTACGTCAGCTGTTTTTCCCATTTTGTTAGAGGCTTGATTACGCAATGCCATACAAACGACGATGAGCCCATGAGCATATCCACGCAAACAGAAGCGCAGCGTCGTGCAGACGAAATCAACGTATTCCGGCAAGAGCTGGAACGGCTGCAACAGGATGGCGTCCTTGCGCTGACGAAAGAGCAGCAGCATGCAGTATCGTCGCACCACCAGGCGCTGCTCGCCGAATTTTCGCGCACGTTCGATATAGACCGGAACGTCCCGTCCCGGCAACTCTCGATAGGAATGCGCATCGCTTCCTTTTTAGGAGCGTTGGCGTTAGCCGCAAGCATTTTCTTCCTGTTCTATCAGTTCTGGGGAGCGCTAACGACCCCGGTGCAGGTAGCAATCCTGGTCCTGGCTCCGCTTGGCACTTTCCTAGGCACGATGTGGGTACAAAAGCGCGACTCGACCGGCTATTTCGCCAAACTCGCAGCCATGGTGTCCTTCGCCTGTTTTGTGCTCGACTTGACCATGCTCGGACAGATATTCAATATCACGCCTTCCGACAATGCCTTGATTGTGTGGGCTGCGTTCGCCCTGCTCTTGGCGTACACATGCCAATTGCGCTTGCTGCTGGCGGCAGGGATTATTTGCCTGATCGGATTTGTCGCCGCTCGCACAGGAACCTGGTCCGGCATGTATTGGCTGGATTTTGGCGAACGCCCGGAAAACTTCTTTCCGGCTGCCATTGTGCTATTCCTCATCCCGCAATTTGTATCGCATCTACGCTTCACCGGTTTTGCGATGCTATATCGGGTGTTCGCCCTTCTGAGCCTGTTCCTGCCGATGCTGGTATTGGCCGACTGGGGCGGAAGCAGCTATCTTGATATTGACGCCGACTTCATCAGACACGGTTACCAAGTCGCAGGATTCCTGTTCAGCGCGGGCGCGATCTGGCTGGGCATACGCCGCCACTGGCCAGAAGTGGTCAATACGGGCGTGGCTTTTTTCGTCATTTTCCTGTTCACCAAATTTTATGACTGGTGGTGGGAGTCGATGCCCAAATACCTGTTCTTTTTAGTGCTTGGCCTGACTGCCGTTCTGACTCTGGTCATCCTCAAGCGTTTGAGGGCAATGCAATCCGGGGAGGCGAAATGATGAAGTGGACTCGCCGATATTCCATGATCACAGGGGTGGCGCTGATCCTGCTGACGAACCTGGTTGTGTTGCTAGGCGTCAGATTCAACCATAGCGGATTGGCGGACAGCACCCTCCAGTTGTCTCAGCGAGAATTGCGGATTCCCTACCGCTGGAGACAGAATAATGACAATAACGGGATCTCGCTCATGCTGCAGTGGAGGCTTCCCGGCTCCTTGAATGAATACCAGCAGTACAACAATAGTCCTGGCTGGCTAGACAAGGCAAAGCTTGCGTCGCTCGGCTTCAATGTCTCCATGTCGATTGATACTGACCGCGGTCGGACGACTTATCAAAAGCAGCTTTCCAAGCCGGTATTCCTGGTCATGGAATTCGATGGTCCCGCATATCAACAGTCCATCGAACTTGCAAAAAAAGCAGATGCGGATGACTCAAAGAAAAAGGCAGTGGATGACAAAAAGAAGGATCAGCCGACAGCTTTGTTACAAGAACTGAATTTGAATAGCCGCTTATTCATCGTCGATGCCAGCCTGGATCGCGAGATGCTTCGTGCAAAATATCCGGATACGCGTCGCTACGGCATCGTGCGCGGCCAGATTCAGCCACGGGTGGTTTACGACAAGGAAAAGCGGCCGCTGATGACCGGATACGTCAAAGATGTCAGCGCGCAAAGCATCAATGTGCCGTTTGAATTCCGAGACGTGTTCGAACCGATACAGAAGAAAAACCAGAAATATGGTTACGCCGACAATGACAAACGGTCTTCCTTCGAAGCGACGGTGGCATTCGGTAGGCGACTTGAACCTTGGATAGTGGCGGCATCAACCAAGTAACAACGTAGACAACACAAAGGCCGCCATGAAACGTGCACTTTGGCCCACAGTCTGGCTGCTCGTTGCCGCTATGCTGGCGGCTGTTCTCGCAGCTATTTCAGGGTTGCGGTTCTGGTGGGCATTTCTGATCGTGGTAGCGGCAATCCTAATCAACGGTTGGGTGGCGACACTTGAAGATGAGCTCCCTGGAGGGTTGAATAATCCAAACGGAACTCACACACCGAGATATGCGACTCTCACGGGCCGGATCATTCGCATTCTTGGGATCATACTTGCGCTTTTGTGTCTTGCTGCTGTTGGTGTCTACTTCTTTGGATCTCGATGATAGACATGTTGTCTGAAACAAATTGCCCGCATTATTTGTTGAAAGACCAGCGTCACCACGCACTGGCGACGCTGGCGCAGCAGGCCCTGTCTGTCTTGAACCAGACAAGGCCCCTGGCAGTCGGCATTACGCGAGATCGAAGCGGTCCGCGTTCATGACCTTGACCCAAGCCGCGACGAAGTCCTTGGCGAACTTCTCCTTGGCATCCACAGCTGCATAGACCTCGGCATAAGACCGCAGCACCGAGTTGGAACCGAAGATCAGATCGTTGCGCGTGCCTGTGTACTTGACCGCGCCGGTCTTGCGGTCGCGTCCTTCGAACAATTCGGCCTCGCTGTCCACGGCTTTCCACTCCAGGTCCATGTCCAGAAGATTGACGAAGAAGTCATTGCTGAGTACGCCGGCCTTGTCGGTGAACACACCGTGCTTGCTACCATCAAAGTTGGCGCCAAGTACCCGCAGGCCGCCGACCAGCGCGGTGAGCTCCGGTGCAGTCAGCGTCAGCAACTGGGCTCGGTCAACCAGCAACACTTCGGTCGCAGCACTGGACTTGCCCTTATTGTAGTTGCGGAAACCGTCGGCGACTGGCTCCAGCACGGCAAAGGCCTCGACATCCGTCTGTTCCTGTTTGGCGTCGGTGCGGCCCGGTGCGAAGGGCACGTCGATCGAGATCCCGCCGGCCTTGGCCGCCTGTTCAACACCAACGCCGCCGGCGAGCACAATCACGTCAGCCAGCGAGGCCTTGCCCGAAGCCTTCTGAATGTCGACCAGCTTTGGCAAAACACTCACTGCCGTCGCGTTGACTTCCCAGTCCTTCTGAGGGGCCAGAGCCAGGCGTGCGCCATTGGCGCCGCCGCGTTTGTCACCGCCACGGAAGGTGGAGGCGGAAGCCCAGGCCACCGACACCAGCTCGGCTACCGATAGACCAGAGGCTGCGATCCTGGCCTTGATATCGGCAATGTCGGCCGCTGATGGCTGGTGCGTCGCAGCCGGCAACGGGTCTTGCCAGATCAAATCTTCCTTCGGCACTTCGGGACCGAGGTAACGTGCCTTTGGGCCCATGTCACGGTGGGTCAGCTTGAACCAGGCGCGCGCAAAAGCTTCTGCAAAGGCTTGCGGGTCCTCATGGAAGCGCTTGGATATCTTGCCGAACTCCGGGTCGAAGCGCATGGTCAGGTCGGTGGTCAGCATGGTGGGTTTGTGGAACTTGCCTTGCACATGCGCGTCGGGAATGATGTCCTCGGCATTCTTGGCTACCCACTGTTTGGCGCCAGCCGGCGAATGGGTAAGCTCCCAGTCGTACTTGAACAGGTTTTCGAAGAAGTTGTTGCTCCACAACGTCGGGGTTTTGGTCCAGGTCACTTCCAGGCCGCTGGACACGGTGTCTTTGCCGTGGCCGCCGCCAAAGTTGCTGTTCCAGCCCAGGCCCTGGGCTTCGATGCCCGCGCCTTCTGGTTCGAAGCCCTTGTGCGATTCGGGCGCGGCGCCGTGCGCTTTGCCGAAGGTGTGGCCGCCGGCGATCAAGGCAACGATCTCCTCGTCGTCCATGGCCATGCGGCTGAAGGTGGCGCGGATGTCCTTGGCTGCAGCCATGTAGTCGCCGCTGGCGTTCGGGCCTTCCGGATTCACATAGATCAGCCCCATGTGGGTGGCGGCCAGGTTGCTGTCCAGTTCACGGTCGCCCTGGAAACGCTTGTCATCGCCCAGCCATTTGGTTTCAGCGCCCCAGCCCACGTCCATGTCCGGTTCCCATACATCTTCGCGGCCGCCGGCGAAACCGAAGGTGCGGAAGCCCATAGACTCCAGCGCCACATTACCGGTCAGGATGAAAAGGTCGGCCCAAGAGATTTTCTGGCCATATTTTTGCTTGATCGGCCACAACAGGCGGCGCGATTTATCAATATTGACGTTGTCCGGCCACGAATTGAGCGGTGCGAAACGCTGTTGTCCACGACCGCCGCCGCCTCGACCGTCAAAGGTGCGATAGGTACCGGCTGAATGCC
This sequence comes from Collimonas fungivorans, assembly GCF_028292705.1. Classification (GTDB taxonomy): domain Bacteria; phylum Pseudomonadota; class Gammaproteobacteria; order Burkholderiales; family Burkholderiaceae_D; genus Collimonas; species Collimonas fungivorans_B. Next base: position 8,505 of record NZ_JAQGLV010000150.1, read on the forward strand.
AGGCCATGCGGATGAACTGCGGACCATAGTGGCCAAAATCGGCCGGCCACCAGCTCTGGCTGTCGGTCATGAGTTTGATCAAATCTGCCTTGAGCGCCTTGTAGTCAAGTTTCTTGAACTCTTCAGCGTAGTCAAACTTCTCGCCCAACGGATTGGACTTGTTGGAATGCTGGTTCAGCAAATCAATGCGTAGCTGATTCGGCCACCAGTCTTTGTTCGTTGTGCCGCCGCCGGCATGGTGGAAAGGACATTTGGCTTCAGTTGACATGGGGATCTCCTTTGTCGTGGGTAGGTTTGGTGACTACAACATCTCTTTAACCAGGTCGTTCGGGCCAACAGTTTGTAAACTTTGATTATCGCCTATTGCTGCGTCCTTATCCCAAGTGGGAGCTGCTGCAATACTTGGACCACTGCCAAGGGCAATGAGCGCCACCGCGATGGTCGCCAGACACAAAGCCGGCAGCCCGATATGGCGCCCGGGAAGTGCAGTATTTTTCATGAGGCATCTCTTGA
>NZ_JAQGLV010000159.1 GCF_028292705.1 Collimonas fungivorans
TCGATCTTGCGCTGCTGGCGGTCTATCCAGGCCTGGCTGCGCTCGCCTTCAGCGCGTTGCGTGCTTTCCAGGCGGATCAGCACGCCGGCGTCCAGCACGCCGTCGGCCAGCGCTTCCCAGCATTTCACTTCGGAGCGCTCGCGGCTGTTGATCGGGATCAGTTTACCAACCGGCGTCAGGGTGTCGAGATATTCGACGATCACGTGCGAATCGAACATGGCGCCGCCGTCTTCCATCACCAGGCAAGGCACCTTGCCCAAGGGATTCGAAGTGTGAATCTTGGTGTCGGCGGCCCAGACATCTTCCAGCACAAAATCGTAGTCCAGTTTCTTTTCCGCCATCACTACGCGTACCTTGCGGACGAAAGGACTACCGAGGGAACCGATCAGCTTCATATGTCACTTATGGTAAAAAAATGTTGGCTGATTATAGCATTCGCCTCCCGCCACTTTGTCCATCGCCGCCCAGGCCCGAACGCAAAGCGGCATATTTACCACGTTGCAAATGGTAAAATTCGGTTTGGCTGGTTATTGCCTTGCGTTGTTGCCCAAATTTGTTGCCAGAATTTCATAGCGCGCTTAAGCCCGCTGCGTACTTGCAAAATAGAAACAACAGGCATCCGCCCCTATCTTCATTCACCTCTATAGTCATCATTATCATGTCTCTCTCCACGCTTTCCGCCCTGTCCCCGCTGGATGGCCGCTACGCCGCCAAAACCGACAAGCTGCGCCCTATTCTGTCCGAAGCCGGTTTCATGCACCACCGGGTCAAGGTTGAAATTGCCTGGCTGCAAGCCCTGTCGAATGCGGGCTTCGCCGAGATCAAACCCTTTTCCGCCAGCGCCACCGCGCTGCTCGACAAGCTGGCCAGCGACTTCAGCGAAGCCGATGCAGAACGCATCAAGGCCATCGAAGCCGTCACCAACCATGACGTCAAGGCGGTCGAGTACTGGCTCAAGGAGCAAGTCAAGGATGTGCCGGAACTGGTCGCAGCGTCTGAATTCATCCACTTCGCCTGCACCTCGGAAGACATCAACAACACTTCGCACGGCATGATGCTGAAAGCGGCGCGCGATACCGTGCTGCTGCCGGCCCTGCAGCAAGTGATCGCCAAGCTGACCGAACTGGCGCACGCCAACGCCGACCTGCCGATGATGTCGCGCACCCATGGCCAGCCGGCCAGCCCGACCACGCTTGGCAAGGAAATGGCTAACGTCGTGGCGCGCCTGCAACGCGCTGTGAAACGCATCGCCGCCGTGGAAATCCTGGGCAAGATGAATGGCGCGGTCGGCAACTACAATGCCCACCTGTCGGCCTATCCCGACTTCGACTGGGAAAATTTCTCGAAGAACGTGATCGAACAACGGCTGGGCCTGGTGTTCAATCCCTATACCATCCAGATCGAACCGCACGACTACATGGCTGAACTGTTCGATGCGATCAGCCGCAGCAACACCATCCTGCTCGACCTGAACCGCGATATCTGGGGCTACATTTCGCTCGGCTTTTTCAAGCAGAGCACCAAGGCCGGCGAAATCGGTTCCTCGACCATGCCGCATAAGGTCAATCCTATCGATTTCGAGAATTCCGAAGGCAACCTGGGCATGGCCAACGCCGTGCTCAAGCACATGTCGGAAAAACTGCCGCTGTCGCGCTGGCAGCGCGACCTGACCGATTCCACCGTGCTGCGCAATATCGGCGTCGGCCTCGGTTATGCGATCCTGGCTTACGACAGCTGCCTGCGCGGCCTGAACAAGCTGGAAGTCAATCCCGGCCGCCTGGCGGAAGACCTGGACGCTACCTGGGAAGTGCTGGCCGAGCCGGTGCAGACCGTGATGCGCCGCTACGGCATCGAGAATCCGTACGAGCAGCTGAAAGAACTGACGCGCGGCAAAGGCATCTCCAAGGAGGCATTGCGCGAGTTCATCCTCAAGCTGGAAATCCCGCAGGACGCCAAGGACCACCTGCTGGCCATGACGCCGTCCAACTACATCGGGCATGCGGCATTGCTGGCCAAGAAAATCTGAAGCACGGCTTTCCGCCAGACCAAAAAAAACCAGCCCGAAGGCTGGTTTTTTTATAACCGCAACGCCTTACACCACGGCGCCGTCAGTCTCGTCTTTTTCCTTGATCGGCTTGATCATGTCTTCACGCTTGACGCCCAGCCACATTGCCACCGCCGCCGCCACGAACACCGAAGAGTAGATACCGAACAGGATGCCGATGGTCAGCGCCAGCGCGAAATAATGCAGCGCCGGACCGCCGAACACGAACATCGACAGCACCATGATTTCAGTACTGCCGTGGGTGATGATGGTACGGGAAATCGTGCTGGTGATCGCATGGTTCATGACATCGGAAACCGCCAGCTTGCCGAAGCGGCGATCGCGGAAAGTTTCACGCACGCGGTCGAACACCACCACCGATTCATTGACCGAATAGCCCAGCACCGCCAGGATCGCCGCCAGTACGGTCAGCGAGAATTCCCATTGGAAGAAGGCGAAGAAGCCGAGGATGATCACCACGTCATGCAAGTTGGCGATAATCGCCGCCACCGCGTATTTCCATTCGAAGCGGATGGCCAGGTAGATGACGATGCCGATCACCACGAACAGCAGCGCCATCAAGCCGTCGTGCGCCAGTTCGTCGCCCACCTGCGGCCCGACAAACTCGGTGCGCTTGAGCTGCACGTCGGGGTCCTGCTGCTGCAAGGCTTTCAGTACGGTTGCGCTTTGGGCATTGGAGTTTTCACCTTTTTTTGCCGGCAGGCGAATCATCACATCCTGGGCGGTGCCGAAATTGGTGACCTGGTTATCGGTATAACCGATGCCTTCGACCGTCTTGCGTATGCCCTCGATATTGGCCGGCTTGCTGTAGGCGACTTCGATTACCGTACCGCCGGTAAACTCGATCGACAGATGCAGGCCTTTCGAGAACAGGAAGAATACGGCCAATACAAACGTCAGCGCCGAGATTGCATTGAATATCAATGCATGGCGCATGAACGGAATATCTTTCTTGATACGGAAAAGTTCCATCACATTCCTTTTTTGCGTGGCCGCATGGTCGCGGCCACAACGTTATTCGATGTCAGCTTGCCTGGGTCTGGTTGCAACTCAGGCGTTCGGCTTCCAGATCTGGCCGATCGACAGGCTGGTCAGTTTCTTCTTGCGGCCGTACCAGAGGTTGGCGAAACCGCGCGAAACGAACACTGCCGAGAAGATCGAAGTCAGGATGCCCAGGCAATGCACCACCGCAAAACCGCGGATGGCGCCGGAACCGAAAATCAGCAGCGCCAGGCCGGCGATCAGCGTCGTCACGTTGGAGTCCAGGATCGTGGCCCAGGCGCGGTCGAAACCGATCGAGATCGCTGCCTGCGGCGAATTGCCGTTACGCAGTTCTTCGCGGATGCGTTCGTTCACCAGCACGTTGGCGTCGATCGCAATACCGAGGGTCAGCGCAATCGCGGCGATACCCGGCAAGGTCAGCGTCGCCTGCAAGGTCGACAGCACCGCGATCAGCAGCAGCAGGTTGACCGACAGCGCCAGCACGCTGAACAGGCCGAACAGCATGTAGTAGACGATCATGAACACGGCGATGACGGCGAAACCGTACATGGTCGAGTCAAAACCCTTCTTGATATTTTCGGCGCCCAGTTGCGGGCCGATGGTGCGTTCTTCGATGATGGTCATCGGCGCCGCCAGCGAGCCGGCGCGCAGCAGCAGCGCCAGGTCGGCCGCCGCTTCAGGCGAACCCATGCCGGTGATCTGGAAGCGCGAACCCAGTTCGCTCTGGATCGTCGCCACGGTCAGGACTTCGCCCTTGCCTTTTTCAAACAGCACGATCGCCATCGCCTTGCCGACCTTGCCGCGGGTAGCATCGCGCATCTTGCGGCCGCCGTCGCCGTTAAGGTCGATGCTGACCGCAGGCTGCTGGTTCTGGTCGAAACTGACGGCAGCGCTGGAGATATAGTCGCCGGTCAGCACAGGGTCCTTGTACAGCACTACCGGCGCATTCTTGCCGACCTTGAACAGTTCGGAACCGAAAGGCACCGCAGCGGTGGCTTCCGTGCCGCGGGTTACCGATTCATCCACCATCCGCACTTCCAGCGTCGCGGTACGGCCGATGATGTCCTTGGCGCGCGAAACGTCTTGCACGCCCGGCATCTGCACCACGATGCGGTCGGCGCCCTGGCGCTGGATGATCGGCTCGCTGACGCCCAGTTCATTGACCCGTTTCGACAAGGTTGTGATGTTTTGCGTGACGCCGTTGTCGACGATCTGCTTCAGTGCTTCAGGCTTCAGCGATGCGGTCAGCATCGGGTCGGCGCCGGCCACCGGCGGCACTGCCTGGATCGACATCTCGGACAGTTGCGGCGCCAATATGTTGCGCGCCTTGTTCAGCGTATCCTGGTCGCGGAAACTGATTTCTATCGTATCGCCATTGCGGTTGATGCCGCTGTAGCGGATATCCTTGTCGCGCAGTTCGGTGCGGGCGCTGGCTTGCAAACCCTGCAGGCGCTTGTTGATCACCGCCTTGGTGTCGACCTGCATCAAGAAGTGCACGCCGCCGCGCAAATCGAGCCCCAGGTACATCGGGAATGCGTGGATGGCTTGCAGCCAGTGCGGCGTATTCGGCACCAGGTTGAAGGCCACCACATAGACCGGATCGGTCGGATCGGTATTCAGGGTCTGTTCCAGCAAAGCCTTGGCCTTGAACTGGGTGTCGGTATCGTGGAAACGGGCGCGCACCGTACCTTGGGCGCCGGCGTTCTCGAAAGTGACGCTGTCGGTCAGCAAATTGCCTTGCTGCAGCACTTGCGACACCCGGTCAGCCAGCGAGCTGTCGATCTTCAAGGTCGATTTGCCGCTGCTCACCTGTACCGCGGGCGATTCGCCAAACAGATTCGGTATGGTGTACAGCACGCCGAACAGCAGCGCGATGACGATCAGGATATATTTCCAGAGAGGATAGCGATTCATATTGATTCAGCGTTCTGTGTGAGTCTCGGAGGGAGTCTCTTGCTTGCATGGTTATGCAGCCGATGCCCTGCGTGCAATGACCTGTAGTGCTGCGCTTGTAGTGCTGCGCTTGTGGCATTGCGCCGCCAGGCTCTTTTTTATTCCGGGCTTTACATTTGAAGAGAGCACCCATCCGGATGCTCTCGTTCCATCAGTCAGGCGCCTGGATTACAGTGCCGTCTTGATTGTGCCCTTCGGCAGCAATGTGGTGACCGAACCCTTTTGCACCACGACTTCAGTGCCGCTGGCGATTTCCAGGGTGATGTAGCCGTCGGCAACCTTGGTGATCTTGCCCAGCATGCCGCCGGCTGTCACTACTTCATCGCCCTTGGCCAGCGCTTCCATCATGGATTTCTGTTCTTTCTGACGCTTCATTTGCGGACGGATCATCAGGAAGTACAACACCACGAACATCAGGATGATAGGCAAAAAGCTGGTCAGGTTGCCGCTCAAGCCAAATGGGCCGGCAGCGGCAGTAGCCGCAGGTGCAGTTTGCGCGTAAGCGCTGGAAATAATTGACACGAGTTGCTCCAGGTAATAGTTTGAAAATAGCCCAGCATTCTAGCATTGGGTAACGGCATACAACCGTCCAGCCGCGCCCCGGCGCTATTTATTGCCGGGAAATCAGCCCGATCCGCCGCCTTTATAGTGTCAGCAGGCGGATAAGGCCAGTGGGCATAGACCGGTTTATCGGCAAATAGTTGCAAAATGCATACTTTTATCAGGATAAATCCTAGACACCGCGCGCCCGGTCCAGGTGGAACTGGGTCACGAATACGCTGAATTGCCCGACATCCAGCGCTGCCCGGATATTTTTCATCAAGTCCAGGTAGTAATGCAGATTGTGTATCGTATTCAGGCGCGCGCCAAGGATTTCACCGGTGCGATGTAAATGATGCAAGTAAGCACGCGAGAAGTTGCGGCAGGCGTAGCAGCCGCAGGTCTCATCCAATGGCTTTTCGTCATCCTTGTAGCGGGCGTTCTTGATCTTCAGGTCGCCGAAGCGGGTAAACAGCCAGCCGTTGCGGGCGTTACGGGTCGGCATCACGCAATCGAACATGTCGACGCCGTTTTCGACGCCAGCGACCAAGTCTTCCGGCGTACCGACGCCCATCAGGTAATGCGGCTTGTCGGCCGGCAGGCGCGGACCGATGTGTTCCAGCACGCGCATCATTTCTTCCTTGGGCTCGCCCACCGACAGGCCGCCAATGGCAATGCCGTGGAAGCCGATGTCTTCGAGGCCGGCGAGCGACTCGTCGCGCAGGTTTTCGAACATACCGCCCTGGACGATGCCGAACAGCGCATTCGGGTTTTCCAGCTGGTCGAATTCGTTCTTGGAACGCTTGGCCCAGCGCAGCGACATCCGCATCGACTGCGCCGCCTCCTCGCTGGTAGCGGGCCGGCCGTCGATTTCATACGGCGTGCATTCGTCGAACTGCATCACGATGTCGGAATTCAGCGATTTCTGGATTTGCATCGACACCTCGGGCGAGAGGAACAGTTTATCGCCGTTGATCGGCGAAGAAAATTTCACACCTTCCTCGGTAATCTTGCGCATCGCGCCCAGCGAAAACACCTGGAAGCCGCCGGAATCGGTCAGGATCGGCTTGTCCCAAGCCATGAACTTGTGCAGGCCGCGGAATTTGTCGATCACCTCGGTGCCGGGCCGCAGCCACAGGTGGAAGGTGTTGCCGAGGATGATCTGGGCTTCGATCTCCACCAGCTCCAGCGGCGACATCGCCTTCACCGAGCCGTAAGTGCCGACCGGCATGAAAATCGGCGTTTCAACCGTACCGTGGTTAAGTTTGAGGCGGCCGCGGCGGGCCTTTCCTTCGGTTTTCAGCAGCGTGAATTCAAGCATGGGTTTCAATCAGTCAATAATCAGGATCAGGCGTTATAGGTAAGCAGCATCGCATCGCCGTAGCTGAAGAAGCGATAACGCTGCGCGATGGCATGGGCGTAGGCGGCGCGGATGCAGTCGTAGCCGGCAAAAGCCGAGACCAGCATCAGCAAGGTCGATTTCGGCAGATGGAAGTTGGTGATCAGGCGCTCCACGGTCTTGAAAACATAGCCGGGAGTGATGAACAAGGCGGTATCGGCGCTGCCCGCCTGCAAAACCCCGGACTGCGAGGCCGATTCCAGCGCCCGCAAGCTGGTGGTGCCGACCGCGACCACCTTGCCGCCCGCAGCCTTGGTGGCGCGCACCGCGTCCACCGTGGCTTCGGTGATGGTGTACCACTCGCTGTGCATCTTGTGTTCCGCCAGGTTCTCGCTGCGCACCGGCTGGAAGGTGCCGGCGCCGACATGCAGCGTAACGTAGGCAAACCCAATACCTTTTTGTTGCAGGCGTTCCAGCAAAGCTTGGTCGAAATGCAGGCCGGCAGTCGGCGCCGCCACCGCGCCGGCGTGCTTGGCGTAGACGGTTTGATAACGGGTTTCGTCGAAGGCGTCGGCATCGTGCTCGATATACGGCGGCAACGGCAAACGGCCGTGGGCATCGATCAGCTCGAATACATCGGCCGGGAACACCAGCGTATAAAACTCGCCGACGCGCTCGCCCACCACCACATCGAATGCTTCGGCCAGGCAGATCCGGGTGCCGGCCGGCGGCGATTTCGAGGCGCGCACCTGCGCATGCACGGTGCGGTTGTCGACCACGCGCTCGACCAGCACCTCGACCTTGCCGCCGGTTTCCTTGACGCCGAAGAAGCGCGCCTTGAGCACCCGGGTGTCGTTGAACACCAGCAGGTCGCCAGAGTCGAGCTGATCGACGATGTCGGTAAATTGGCGGTCGATCAGGCGATCGCCGTCTATGTGCAGCAGGCGCGAGGCGCTGCGCTCGGACAGCGGGGTTTGCGCGATCAGCTCGGGAGGCAGCTCGAAATCGTAATCGGAGAGAGAATGCATGCGCGAATAAGTAAGGAAATAAATAAGGAAATCAGGCTCAACTTGCCAATACGGCCATAGGCTTTACAATGGCAAACGCTGAAATCCGTACACAACCGGAATGCAGCAACGCTATGCTTTTTTATGAGCAAACCCGCTATTTTACGCCCTGTGGCCTCAAAGCTACCCCAAAAGCCACCATTAACCGCCTGATATGCCTGCTCCGAAGCGAAAACCTGCCGCTGCTGCCCCTCCTGCCCCGGTTGCGAACACGCGCGCCAGCAAGCTGGAAAAGCTGGGTTTGCGCACGGATATCGACCTGGTCTTGCACCTGCCGCTGCGCTATGAAGATGAGACCGAGGTTGTCGCCATCCAGCAAGCCGGCATGATGGGCGCCAGCGTAGCGCAAGTCGAAGGCGTCGTCACCGCCTGCGATATCCAGTACCGGCCGCGGCGGCAGCTGGTGGTCACCATCGCCGACGACAGCGGCCAGCTGGTGATGCGTTTCCTGAATTTCTACGGCAGCCAGACCAAGCAGCTGGCGGTCGGCACCCGGGTGCGCGCACGCGGCGAAATCCGCCACGGCTTTTTCGGCGCCGAGGTGGTCCATCCCAATTATAAGGTAGTGCTGGAGGGCGCTCCGCTGCCGGATGTGCTGACCCCGGTTTATCCGGCCGGCGAGGGTTTGTCGCAGATTTTCCTGCGCAAGGCGATCGCCGACGCCATGCACAACATCGAGTGGCGCGATACCTTGTCGCCGGCGCAACTGGCGGCGCAGCAGCTGATGCCCTTCGAAAATGCGGTGCGCCTGCTGCACAACCCGCCGCCGGAAGTCGATGAACATGCGCTGGAAGACCGTTCCCATCCGGCCTGGGTGCGCATGAAGTTCGACGAACTGCTGGCCCAGCAGCTGTCACTGAAACGCGCCCAGGTCGCGCGGCGCGCCAAGAATGCGCGGGCGCTGCCGGTCATCGGCAAATTGTCGGCGGCCTTCCTCAATACGCTACCGTTCACCCTGACCAAGGCCCAGCAGCGGGTGGTGGCTGAAATCAGCGCCGACCTGCACGCCTCGTTTCCCATGCAGCGGCTGCTGCAAGGCGATGTCGGCAGCGGCAAGACCGTGGTCGCCGCCCTCGCCGCGGCGCAAGCCATCGACAGCGGCTACCAGGCGGTGCTGATGGCGCCGACCGAGATCCTGGCCGACCAGCATTTCCGCAAGATCGCGGCCTGGATGGAGCCGCTGGGCGTGCGTGTCGCCTGGCTCACCGGCAGCCTGAAAAAGAAAGAAAAGCTGGCGGCCCTGGCCATGATCGAATCGGGCGAGGCGCAACTGGTGATCGGCACCCATGCCCTGATCCAGGACAGCGTGCAGTTTGCCAAACTGGGCCTGGTGATTGTCGACGAACAGCATCGCTTCGGCGTCGGCCAGCGCCTGGCGCTGCGTAACAAGACCATGAAGACCGTGTCCGAAAACGGCGGCAACGAGGCTGCGCAAAACACAGCGGCAGTGGTGCCGCATCAACTGATGATGAGCGCCACGCCGATTCCGCGCACCCTGGCGATGACCTATTACGCCGACCTGGAAATCTCGGTGATCGATGAGCTGCCGCCCGGCCGCACGCCTATCGTCACCCGCGCAGTCGACCAGTCGCGGCGCGACGAAGTGATCGCACGGGTCCATGCAGCGGTGCAGGACGGCCGCCAGGCTTACTGGGTCTGCCCGCTGATCGAGGAGTCGGAAGCCCTGCAGCTGCAAACGGCAACCGAAACCTACGCCATGTTGGTGGAGGCGCTGCCCGACCTGCGGATCGGCCTGGTCCATGGCCGCCTCAAGCAAGCCGAGAAACAGGAAGTGATGGACGCCTTCAGCGCCGGCGCCTGCCATGTGCTGGTCGCCACCACCGTGATCGAAGTCGGGGTCGACGTGCCCAACGCTTCGCTGATGGTGATCGAGCATGCGGAACGCTTCGGGCTGTCGCAGCTGCACCAGCTGCGCGGGCGGGTTGGACGCGGTTCTGCCGCCAGCGTATGCTTGTTGTTATACCAAAGCCCGCTCGGCTATATCGCCAAGCAGCGCCTGATGACCATGCGCGAAACCACCGACGGTTTCGAAATCGCCCGGCGCGACCTGGAAATCCGCGGCCCCGGCGAATTCCTCGGGGCGCGCCAGTCCGGCCAGGCCATGCTGCGTTTTGCCGACCTGGCCACCGACCAGTGGCTGGTCGACCGCGCGCGCGACCTGGCGCACACGCTGCTGCAGGATCCGACCCCGGCCAACCAGGCCACCGTCAGCACCCACCTGGCGCGCTGGCTGGGCGGCCGCGAGGATTTCCTGAAGGTTTGAGCGGCATGATGGCTATTTTGCAAAAATGACACTGAAACATGGAGATACAATCTCCATCAAAAAAATATGCGAAGATAACAACATGACTCTGACCGAACTCAAATACATCGTCGCGGTAGCCCGCGTAAAGCATTTTGGCCATGCTGCGGAAGCTTGCTTCGTAGCGCAGCCGACCCTCTCCGTGGCGATCAAGAAGCTGGAAGACGAACTGGGCGTGGTGATCTTCGAACGCGGCGGCACTGAAATTTCAGTGACGCCGCTGGGCGCGCAGATCGTGGCCCAGGCCGAACGGGTGCTGGAGCAGACCGCCACCATCCGCGAAATCGCCAACCAGAACAAGGATCCGCTGGCCGGCCCGCTGCGCCTCGGCATCATCTATACCGTCGGCCCCTACCTGCTGCCGCCGCTAGTGAAAACCATGATCGAGCAAGTGCCGCAGATGCCGCTGGTGCTGCAGGAAAATTTCACCGTGCGCCTGCTGGAGCTGCTGCGCCAGGGCGAACTGGACGCCGCCATCATCGCCCTGCCGTTCCCCGAACATGGCCTGATGGTGCAGCCGCTGTACGACGAACCGTTCGTGGTGGCGCTGCCCAAGCACCATGCCTGGGCCAATCGCAGCAGCATCAGCGCCCAGGATCTCAAATCGGAAACCATGCTGTTGCTCGGCAACGGCCATTGCTTCCGCGACCAGGTGCTGGAAGTGTGCCCCGAAATGTCGCGCTTCTCGACTGCCGGCGACGGCATCGCCCGCACCTTCGAAGGTTCGTCGCTGGAGACCATACGCCATATGGTAGCTTCCGGCATCGGCATCACGGTGCTGCCGCTGGCTTCGGTGCCCGATCTCGACGCCAAGGACGGCATGCTGCGTTATGTGCCGTTTACCGACCCGGAGCCGTCGCGCCGGGTGGTGATCGTCTGGCGCAAGAGCTTCACCCGCCATGCCGCCATCGAAGCAGTGCAGAAAGCCGTGCTGGATTGTGGGCTGAAAGGCGTCACCCTGCTGCATGACGCGCTTGCGGTCGAAGGCTGAATCAGCAGCTGACTTGACCTGGCCGGGGCGGAAGCCGTTTCCGGCCGCCGCCGTTCTTCCATCCGCCCGTTTTCCCCGCTGCCGCCTGACATCCAAACCGCAATGAATCGTCTCAAACTCTATTTCCAGCTGATCCGCATGGACAAGCCCATCGGCATCCTGCTGCTGCTGTGGCCGACCCTGGCCGCCCTGTGGCTGGCCGCCGGCGGCAAACCGGCCTGGAGCCTGGTCGCGATCTTCATCCTTGGCACCGCCCTGATGCGCTCGGCCGGCTGCGCGATCAACGATTTCGCCGACCGCGATTTCGACAAGCACGTCAAACGCACCGCCGAGCGGCCGCTGACCAGCGGCAAGATCGCCGCCTGGGAAGCGGTGATGGTGGCCGTTGTGCTGACGCTGCTGTCCTTGCTGCTGATCCTGCCGCTGAACACGCTGACCAAGGAATTGTCGGTGATCGCCGTGATCGTGGCCGGCAGCTATCCCTACTTCAAGCGCTTTTTCGCGATTCCGCAAGCCTACCTCGGAATCGCTTTCGGCTTCGGCATCCCCATGGGTTTCGCCGCCGTGCAGGGTGCCGTGCCGGCGGCGGCCTGGCTGCTGTTGGTCGCCAATGTATTCTGGGCGGTCGCCTACGACACCGAATACGCCATGGTCGACCGCGACGACGACCTCAGGATCGGCATCAAGACCTCGGCGATTACCTTCGGCCACTACGACGTGCTGGCAATCATGCTTTGTTACGCGCTCAGTTTGGGATTAGTATTTGCTGTAGGCTGGCAATTCGGTTTGCGCGGCTGGTTCAGCGCCGGCATGCTGCTGGCTGCCGCTTGCGCCGTCTATCATTACCGCCTGATCCGCACACGCGAACGCGCCGGTTGCTTTACCGCTTTCCGCCACAATAACTGGCTGGGAGCGGCGGTATTTGGCGGCATCGCCCTGGACTACGCGCTGAGATAACATTCAGACATGATTTATCGTGATATATTGAGCAACATCTTTCCCCGCAATCCACATTGAAGAGGCAAACATGGCTACTACTACCGATAACGTAAAAGATATGCGCGACAATCTGGCTGGCGAGCTCAAATCCGTGATCAAGGAAGCAGAAACCCTGCTCGACGATACCCATGACCATGCAGAGAAAAAATACAACTCGGCGCGCGAAAAACTGAAAGCGGCCCTGGAAACGGCTAAAACCGAACTGCCGAAAGCCACCAAAAAAGCAGTGGAGCACACCAAGCACGCCGCCCATGTGACTGATGAATATGTCGGCGACAATCCTTGGAAAGCGGTCAGCGTGGCAGCCGTCATCGGCTTGCTGGCGGGCCTGGCGATCGGCCGCAACAAATAAAATCCGGCAGGAGCCCGAACAGGGCTTGCAATGAAAAACAGCGGCAATCGTTATGCGATGCCGCTGTTTTTTTTATCGGTGCTGCCGGACTCGATGCTAGTCGCGTCCGAACTCGTCACCCAGCTCCTGGCCGCGGACTGCTGCCGATTTGACGGCGGTGATGATCGCGCCCTTCACATCTGCCGCTTCCATGCTGCTCAACGCAGCATAAGTGGTGCCGCCCTTGGAAGTGACGCGTTCGCGCAGCAAGGACACCGGCTCCGGCGACTGCGCCGCCAGCTGCGCTGCACCGACGAAAGTGGCCTTGGCCAGTTCGATACCCTGTTGCGCGGTCAGGCCGAGTTCCTGGGCTGCCTGCTGCATCGCCTCAATAAAATAAAACACATAAGCCGGGCCGCTGCCGGATACCGCCGTCACCGCATCGATCTTTGCCTCGTCATCCAGCCACACTGTGCTGCCCACCGCGCGCAAGATCAGGTCGGCGGTATCGCGTTGCGCCGCCGACACGCCCGCAGTGGCGACCATGCCGGTAATCCCCAGGCCGATCAGCGCTGGCGTATTCGGCATGCAGCGCACGATGGCGTCGTGGCCGCCCAGCCAGCGCGCCAGGTCGACAGCGCGGATGCCGGCGGCGATCGACAACACCAGCTGGCCGGTGACATGCGGCCGCAATTTGGCCACGACTTCCTTCATCTGCTGCGGCTTGACCGCCAGCACGATCACTTCGCTGGCCGCGATCGCGGCATCGATGCCGGTTGCGGTACTGACGCCGAAACGCTGCGCCAGGTTCTGCAAAGCCTCCGGATTCAGGTCGACCACATGGATGTTGGCGCCGTCGGTCACCTTGCCGGCCAGGCCGCCGATCAGGGCCGCCGCCATATTGCCGCCGCCGATGAAGCTGATATTCAGTTTACTTTTCATGGTTCCGTTCCCGTTGTCCAAAAATTGCGCTGCCTACGCGCACGATGGTGGCGCCCTCTTCAATCGCCGCCGCCATGTCGGCCGACATGCCCATCGACAAAGTATCCAGCTGCTGTCCAGCCTGTATGCCCAGATCCTGTTGCAGCTGTTCCAGCAATTCCCTGGTCCGGCGAAATGCCGCGTGCTGTTTCTGCAGGTCGTCGGTCGGCTCCGGTATCGCCATCAAGCCGCGCAAGTTCAGCCCCGGCAATCCCGCAATAGCGCGCGCCACATCCTTTACCTCCGGCGGCGCCAAACCGCTCTTGCTGGCCTCGCCGCTGATGTTCACCTGCAGGCAGATGTTCAGCGGCGCCAGCTGCGGCGGCCGCTGCTGCGACAGGCGCTGGGCGATCTTTTCGCGGTCTACCGTGTGCACCCAGTCGAAATGCTCGGCGATGGCACGCGTCTTGTTGCTCTGGATCGGGCCGATAAAATGCCATTCCAGCAAGACATCGCCCTCCTGCCCAGACTTCAGCGCCAGCTCGACCTCAGCCATTTTCGCCAGCGCCTCCTGCAGATAGTTTTCGCCAAAGGCGCGCTGGCCGGCGGCGACCGCTTCCAGCACCGCATCGGCGCCGAAGGTTTTTGACACCGCCAGCAGCGCCACACTGTCAGGTCGGCGCGACACCGCAATGGCCGTGGCATGAATACTGCTATGGACGGCTTGCAACTTGTGCGACATTAAGGACATAATCGGAGAGTTTGAAAATTGCCGTAAAGAACTACTAAATTGCATGGCCAGGCGGTTTTGGCAAGCAGCGCCTGGGCAGAAAAATGCCTTTCAACAAACAAAATACAGCACAGGGATTATAAATGGACATTTCCGAACTTCTGGCTTTTTCGGTGAAGAATAAGGCATCCGATTTGCATTTATCCGCAGGCTTGCCGCCGATGATCCGGGTTCATGGCGATGTGCGCCGCATCAACCTGCCGCCGCTGGAGCACAAGGACGTGCACTCCATGATCTATGACATCATGAACGACGGCCAGCGCAAGGCGTACGAAGAACATCTGGAATGCGACTTTTCGTTTGAAATCCCCGGCCTGGCGCGTTTCCGCGTCAATGCCTTCAACCAGGACCGCGGCGCCGCTGCCGTGCTGCGGACGATTCCGTCGACAGTCCTGACCCTGGAACAGCTCAACGCGCCGCGCATCTTTGCCGAACTGTCGCTCAAGCCGCGCGGCCTGGTGCTGGTCACCGGCCCGACCGGCTCCGGCAAATCGACCACGCTGGCGGCCATGGTCAACCATGTCAATGAAAACGAATACGCGCATATCCTGACCATCGAAGATCCGATCGAATTCGTGCATCAGTCGAACAAGTGCCTGATCAACCAGCGCGAAGTCGGCCCGCACACCCATTCTTTCAGCAATGCGCTGCGCTCGGCCTTGCGGGAAGATCCTGACGTCATCCTGGTCGGCGAATTGCGCGATCTGGAAACCATCCGCCTGGCGCTGACCGCCGCCGAAACCGGCCACCTGGTGTTCGGCACCCTGCACACCTCCTCTGCCGCCAAGACCATCGACCGTATCGTCGACGTGTTCCCCGGCGAAGAAAAGGAAATGGTGCGCGCGATGTTGTCGGAATCGCTGCAAGCGGTGATTTCGCAAAGCCTGCTGAAAACCAAGGACGGCTCCGGCCGCGTCGCCGCCCATGAAATCATGCTGGGCACGCCGGCGATCCGCAACCTGATCCGCGAAAGCAAGATTGCGCAGATGTATTCGGCGATCCAGACCGGCAGCAACATGGGCATGCAAACCCTGGACAGCAACCTGACCGAACTGGTCAAGCGCAATGTGATCTCGCTGGCTAGCGCACGTGCAGCGGCCAAGACACCGGACAATTTCCCAGGTTAAGCTGGTCTGCAAATTTATTAGGAAAAGAATCATGGAAAGAGATCAAGCCACCAAATTCATGCACGACTTGCTGCGCCTGATGGTCAGCAAGCGCGGCTCCGATTTGTTCATTACCGCAGACTTCCCGCCGGCATTCAAGATCGACGGCAAGATCACGCCGGTGTCGAACCAGGCGCTGACTTCGGTCCATACCCTGGAACTGGCGCGCGCCATCATGAGCGACAAGCAGGCCGCCGATTTCGAAGAAACCAAGGAATGCAACTTCGCCATCAGCCCGGCCGGACTGGGGCGCTTCCGTGCTTCGGCGTTCATCCAGCAAGGCCGGGTCGGCATGGTGCTGCGGACCATCACCACCGACATCCCGAAATTCGAAGACCTAGGCCTGCCGCCTACGCTGAAAGAGGTCGCCATGACCAAGCGCGGCCTGGTGATCATGGTCGGCGCTACCGGTTCCGGCAAATCGACCACGCTGGCGGCGATGGTCGGCTATCGCAATGAAAACAGCTACGGCCACATCATCACCATCGAAGACCCGGTCGAATACATCCACCCGCACAAGAACTGCATCGTGACCCAGCGCGAAGTCGGCGTGGATACCGACAGCTGGGGCGTGGCGCTGAAAAACACCCTGCGCCAGGCGCCGGACGTGATCCTGATCGGCGAAATCCGCGACCGCGAAACCATGGACTACGCCATCGCCTTCGCCGAAACCGGCCACTTGTGCCTGGCCACCCTGCACGCCAACAGCGCCAACCAGGCGCTCGACCGCATCATCAACTTTTTCCCGGAAGAACGCCGGCCGCAGCTGCTGATGGATTTGTCGCTGAACCTGAAGGGCATCGTCTCGCAACGCCTGGTGCCGCTGAAAACCGTCAAGGGACGCTGCGTGGCGGTGGAAATCCTGCTCAATTCCCCTCTGATTTCCGACCTGATCTTCAAGGGCGACGTCCATGAAATCAAGGAAATCATGAAGAAGTCGCGCGAGCTCGGCATGCAGACTTTCGACCAGGCCCTGTTCGATTTGTACGAAGAGGATAAAATCAGTTACGAAGACGCTTTGCGCAACGCCGATTCGGTCAACGACCTGCGGCTTTCCATCAAGCTGCGCGGCAAGGATGCAAAAGACCGCGACCTGTCTGCCGGCACTGAGCACCTGGGGATAGTATGAGCAACGACACCAGCATTTACGATTTCACCGTCAAGCAACTGGACGGCACGCCCGAGTCGCTGGCGGCCTTTCGCGGCAAGGTGCTGCTGATCGTCAACACCGCCAGCAACTGCGGTTTCACGCCGCAGTACAAGGGGCTGGAAGAAATTTACCAGAAGTACCACGAGCAGGGCTTCGAAGTGCTCGGTTTTCCGTGCAACCAGTTCGGCGCCCAGGAACCGGGAACCGCCGACGAAATCGGCGCTTTCTGCGAGAAAAACTACGGCGTCACCTTTCCCCTGTTCGAGAAGATCGACGTCAACGGCGATCACGCAGCCCCGCTCTACCAGTACCTGAAGAACGCGGCGCCGGGCTTGCTGGGCAGCGAGGGAATCAAATGGAATTTCACCAAGTTCCTGGTGAACAAGGACGGCGGCGTAGTCGACCGTTTTGCGCCGCAGACCAAGCCGGAAGCCTTGGCGGCGGATATCGAGAAATTGCTGGGGAAATAAGGCAGGAACATCCCAGATCGGTTTTCGGCCTTGCGGCCAGCCGATCCGGATACATCATTCATTGCAACTCAATGCGCGCAGCTCAGTGCGCCATCTGCAAACCGTACACCAGCGCCGCCAGCACGCCGCCGCAGATCGAACCCACTACAGGCACCAAGGCATAACCCCAGTCGCTGTCGCGTTTGCCGGGAATCGGCAGCAATGCATGCATCAGGCGCGGCCCGAGGTCGCGCGCCGGGTTGATCGCGTAACCCGTGGTGCCGCCCAGCGAAACGCCGATGCTCATCACCAGCAAGGCCACCGGCAAGGCATCCAGCGCGCCCAGCCCCATCTTCGGCGAAGCGATATTCAGCACGCAGTAGACCAGCACGAAGGTGCCGACCACTTCCGACACCACGTTGCCGAAGGTATTGCGGATTGCCGGCGCGGTGCAGAACGCTGCCAGCTTCAGGTTGCCGTCGGTAGTCTCGGCAAAATGATTGCGGTAAACCAGCCACACCAGGAAAGCGCCCATCATGCCGCCCAGCATCTGCGACAGGATATAACCGGGCACGCTGCCCCAGGCAAACTTGCCGGCCACCGCCAGCGCCAGGGTCACGGCCGGATTCAGGTGGGCGCCGCTGGAGGATGCCGCCACGAACACACCGACAAACACCGCCATCGCCCAGCCGACCGTGATCACGATCAGGCCGCTGCCATGGCCATGGGTTTTACTTAAAAGAACGTTGGCAACTACGCCGTTGCCAAGCAGGACAATCAGGGCGGTGCCTACGAATTCAGCTAAAAAGGGAGTCATGATCAACTCTTTCGGAAATGGGAAGTGAGAGGAACGCAGGTTCGGGCCTGCGTTTCATTCTGTTTTTATCCAACAGTGGGGCTACCGGCTGGTCCTCAGGAATCTGCCCAGACCGTCGCCGCTGCAATCGCCCGCTGCCAGCCCTTGATGCTGGTTTTCACTTCATCCGCCGGCAGCGCCGGCTTGAAGCGCTGGTCGAGCTGCCACTGGCCGCGCACGTCGTCGGTGCTGCTCCAGTAGCCGACCGCCAGCCCAGCCAGGTAGGCCGCGCCCAGCGCCGTGGTTTCCGTCACTTTAGGACGCACCACGTCGACCCCAAGGATGTCTGACTGGAACTGCATCAGCAGGTTGTTGGCGGTAGCGCCGCCGTCGACCCGCAGTTCCGGGATCACGATGCCGGCGTCGGCTTCCATGGCTTTCAATACATCCATGGTTTGATAGGCGATGCTGTCCAGCGCCGCGCGCGCATAGTGCGCCGAGGTGGTGCCGCGGGTAATGCCGAAGATGGTGCCGCGTGCGTGCGGGTTCCAGTGCGGCGCGCCGAGGCCGGCAAACGCAGGCACCAGGTAGACGCCGTCGCTGCTCTTGACGCTGCGCGCCAGCGCTTCGATTTCAGTCGAGGTCTTGATGATGCCAAGGCCGTCGCGCAGCCACTGCACCACGGCGCCGCCGATGAAGATGCTGCCTTCCAGCGCGTAGTTGACTTCATTGCCGATTTTCCAGGCGACCGTGGTCAGCAGGTTGTTCTTCGAAATGATCGGCTTGGTGCCGGTGTTCATCACCATGAAGCAGCCGGTGCCGTAGGTATTCTTGACCATGCCGGGCTCGGTGCACATCTGGCCGAACAGGGCTGCCTGCTGGTCGCCGGCAATCCCGGCCAGCGGGATTTCGGAACCGAAACCGGAGACTTCGGTGTGGCCGTAGACTTCGCTGGAAGAGCGGACTTCCGGCAGCATGCTGCGCGGCACGCCCATGATCTTGAGCAGTTCGTCATCCCATTCCATGGTGTGGATATTGAACAGCATGGTGCGCGATGCGTTGGTGACATCGGTCAGGTGCAGCTTGCCGCGGGTCATGTTCCAGACCAGCCAGGTATCGATAGTACCGAACGCCAGGCGTCCCTGGTCCGCCAGCTGCTGCGCGCCTTCGACGTTGTTCAGGATCCAGCGGATCTTAGTGCCGGAAAAATAAGAGTCGACCAGCAAACCGGTCTTTTCACGGATGGTTTCGGCCAGGCCGTCGGCTTTCAGCTGGTCGCAGAATGCCGCCGTGCGGCGGTCTTGCCAGACGATGGCGTTGTACACCGCCTTGCCGGTTTCGCGATCCCAGACCACGGTGGTTTCACGCTGGTTGGTGATGCCGATGGCGGCGATCGAGGTGCCGTTCAGGCCGATGTTGGTCGAGGCCTCGGCGGCGACGCCAACCTGGGTCGACCAGATTTCCTGCGGATCGTGCTCGACCCAGCCCGGCTGCGGATAGATCTGGCGGAATTCTTTCTGCGCTGAAGAAACGATATTGCCTTGACGGTCAAACAGGATGGCGCGCGAGCTTGTGGTCCCCTGATCCAGGGCTAAAATGTATTTGTCTTTCAACTTGTCTACTCCAAGGTTGGTGAATCCGCCTGCGCGGACCGGGCGACTTTGATCCGGCGGTGAAACCGGGTCCGTCTTTTTATCTTCCGGCGCAATTGCCCGCCGGGTAAAACTTCAGGCCAGCATGGCTGCCGGCGCCGATACTTGCTGCGCCTCCAGCCAGGCCTGCAAACGCGCGACGCCGGCGGCGTCGAAACGCAATCCCAGCTTGGAACGGCGCCACAGGATATCGTCGGCGGTCAATGCCCATTCGTAGCGCATCAGATAGCGTACTTCCGCCTCATGCAGGTCAGCGCCGAACAGCTCGCCCAGCCCGGCCATGTCGTGAATGCCATCCAGCAGGCGCGCCGCGCGCGTGCCGTAAGTGCGTGCATAACGCGCCGCCAGGCTGGCCGACAGCCAGGTATGGCGCTGCTGGAAAATGCGCTGGAAATCGGCGAAGTCGGCATTGGCGATATCGCCGCCCGGCAGCGCTTCGTGCGCGGTCCAGTGCGATTTCATGTAACCGAACAGCGGCTGCAGATGCTCCATGGCTTCTTCCGCCAGGCGCCGGTAAGTGGTGATCTTGCCGCCGAATACCGACAGCACCGGCGCCAGTCCTTGCTCGTTGCGTAATTCCAGACGGTAGTCGCGGGTCACCGCGGAAGGATTGGCGACTTCTTCCTCCAGCAGCGGCCGCACGCCGGCATACGACCAGACCACTTGCTGCGGCGTCACCGCGGTTTCGAAATAGCGGCTCACCGATTCGCACAGGTAGGCGGTTTCTTCATCCGAGATCTCGACCTTGCCTGGATTGCCGCTGTATTCGACATCGGTGGTGCCGATCAGGGTAAAGTCGGTTTCATACGGAATCGCAAACACGATGCGCTTGTCCGGATTCTGGAAGATATAGGCGTGATCGTGGTCGAACAGGCGTTTGGTGACGATATGGCTGCCTTTGACCAGGCGGATGTGGTGCTGCGCCGGTGTATTCAAGGCGCTGTTCAGCAGGCTGGCGACCCACGGCCCGGCAGCGTTGACCACGCAGCGCGCCTTGATCTTGGTAGTCTCGCCGCTCACGGTCGACAGCAGGGTGGCGTCCCAGTATTGCGTGCCTTGCCTGGCTTCGATCAGGCGGGTCTTGGTGAGGATGGTGGCGCCGCGTTCCTTGGCGTCCATCGCATTGAGCACCACCAGGCGCGCATCCTGCACCGAGGCGTCGGAATACACGAAACCTTTGCTCAAGGTCTTTTTCAGCGGCGCGCCGGCCGGATGCTTGCGGAAATCGATGGAGCGCGACCCTGGCAGCAATTCGCGTTTGCTCAAGTTGTCGTATAAAAACAAACCCGCGCGTATCATCCAGGCCGGCCGCAGGCTCGATACATGCGGCATCACGAAGCGCAGCGGCGCAATGATATGCGGCGCCAGGCGCAGCAGCAGTTCGCGCTCTTGCAGCGCTTTGCGCACCAGGCCGAATTCGTAGTGTTCGAGATAGCGCAAGCCGCCGTGTATCAGCTTGGTGCTGGCCGATGAAGTGTGTGAAGCAAGGTCATCCTGTTCGCAAAGCAACACGCTCAGTCCGCGCCCGGCAGCGTCGCGCGCAATCCCGGCGCCGTTGACGCCGCCGCCCACCACCAGCAAATCTACAATTTCACTTGATGCCACAGCCATCTCCTTGTGTCGGCAACTTGCTCATCGGACAAGCCCGCTAGTACCGCACGCAAGCTTGTAATGTCACCGCACATCATAAAATATTTATATTCGAAAGTATATTGTTCGAATTCGAACATTGATAATCGTTTATATTTATTAAAAGCAATTATTCGATAGGAATAAACTTAATTGTGGATAGATAAGCACTATCCACAGGTTCACGGCCAAGGGGAGATTGCAGCGCACGAACGGCGCCGCGGGATTATTGCTAGGCTGCCGATGCGCTGTCGTCGGCGACGAATATATCGATTTTCGCTTCTTCGAAAATGCCGGCCATGGCTTCCGGCACCGGCTTGTCGGTAAACAGCGCATTGATTTTCGAAATGTCGCCGAGCCGCACCAGCGCCGGCCGCCAGAACTTCGAGTGGTCAGCCACCAGGAATACAGTGCGCGAATGCTCGATGATCGCTTCCGACACCCGCACCTCGCGATAGTCGAAATCGCGCAAAGTACCGTCGGCTTCGATGCTGGAGATGCCGATGATGCCGAAATCGACCTTGAAGCGGCGGATGAAATCGATGGTTTCTTCGCCGGTGATGCCGAGGTCGCGCGCGCGCACCACGCCGCCGGTGATGATCACCTCGCAGCCTGGATAACCGCTCATGATGGCGGCCACGTTCAGGTTGTTGGTGATGACGCGCAGGTTGCGGCGCCGGCTCAGCGCCTTGGCGACTTCCTCGTTGGTGGTGCCGAGATTGATGAACAGCGTGGCCTGGTCGGGAATATGCTCGACCACCAGCGCGGCGATGCGGCGCTTCTCCTCGGAATACAAACCTTGCCGGGCGCCGTAAGCGATATTCTCGGCGCTGGAAGGCAGGCCGACGCCGCCATGATAGCGCTGCAGCAGGTTCAGCTCCGCCAGCAGGTTGATGTCGCGCCGTATCGTCTGCTGGGTGATCTTGAAACGCGTCGCCAGATGTTCTACCGTCACAAACCCGTCACGTTGCACATAACTCAACAGCTCCTGCTGGCGACTGTTAAGCTTTAGCGTTGATATCTCTGGCATGAACCCTGTCCTGTGCGGATTTTTCAAAGGCTTTTATTATGATGGGATTTGCGCCGCATGGGGAGAATGCAAATCGCATTTTGTCGCACGGCCCCGGCAAAATGGTAACGGTATCATTTTATAATGTTAGAATTTCAGCATGGAAAAAGAATCCTTGATGAATGCGGTCGTCGCCGACGTCACCGCGCGCCGCAAAGGCGGTCGTAAAACCGGCGGCTTCACCCTGCGCGACGTCGCCAAACTGGCGGGCGTCGCCCCCATTACCGCGTCGCGCGCGCTGAATACGCCGGACGCCGTCTCCGCCAAGGTTTTGCAAAAAGTACAGGCCGCCGTGCTGCAGACCGGCTATGTGCCGAACCTGCTGGCCGGCGCGCTGGCGTCGCAGAAAAGCCGCCTGGTGGCGGCCGTGGTGCCGACCCTGTCCGGCCCGATGTTCCTGGAAACCGTGGAAGCGCTGACCGACACCCTGGCCGGCGCCGGCTACCAGGTGATGCTGGGCCAGAGCGGTTATGAAAATTCGCGCGAAGACGCCCTGCTCGACGCCATCATCGGCCGCCGCCCGGACGGCATCGTGCTGACCGGCATCACCCGTTCGCCGCAGGCGCGCCGGCGCTTGCTGGCGAGCGGCATCCCGGTGGTGGAAACCTGGGACCTGACGCCGACCCCGGTCGACATGCTGGTCGGTTTCTCCCATGAAAAGATCGGCGCCGCAGTCGCGCAATACCTACACGGCAAAGGCAAAAAGCGGGTAGCCGCCATCAGCGGCGACGATGAACGCAGCCGGCGCCGCGCCGCGGCGTTTTCCGAGGCTGCGGTCCGGCTCGGCATGGCGCGGCCGCAGGAAACCGATGTGCCGGCCTGCCTGGTGACGGCGCCCACCACGCTTGGCAACGGCCGCAGCGGACTGCGGGAATTATTGCTGCGTGCGCCCGATATCGATGCCGTGTTTTGCAGCTCCGACCTGCTGGCCCTAGGCGTGATGATAGAGGCCCAAGCCAGCGGCATCGCCATCCCCAGCCAGCTGGCCGTGATCGGCCTGGGCGACCTCAGCTTTTCGCGCGACCTGCATCCGCCGCTGACCACGGTCCGCATCGACGGCACCGCCATCGGCAGCACCGCAGCGCGTTTCATCATCGACCGCTCCGAAGGCAAAAGCGTGGCCGAACCGATCTGCGATCTCGGCTTCACCATCATAGAGCGCGCCAGCGTTTAATCCGCCATACCCCAAAAAAATCCGTTGACAGCC
The DNA here is from genome assembly GCF_028292705.1 of Collimonas fungivorans. Classification (GTDB taxonomy): domain Bacteria; phylum Pseudomonadota; class Gammaproteobacteria; order Burkholderiales; family Burkholderiaceae_D; genus Collimonas; species Collimonas fungivorans_B. The sequence goes on from NZ_JAQGLV010000159.1 coordinate 23,440, forward strand.
CAAAATGGGACCGCTACCATTTGCTCGAACACGATTTGGTAGCGGTCCCATTTATAGCAATTAAAATAATAAACAATCACAACATACATAGCCACAGGCAGCCCTTCATGACAGATTCGAACACTAGCCTTCCCGTTCCAGGCACTCCTCATATCGTCGACATGCGCGTAGTGCCGGTGGCCGGCCGCGACAGCATGCTGCTCAACCTGAGCGGCGCGCATGGTCCCTATTTCACGCGCAACATCGTGATCCTCAGCGACAGCGCCGGCAATACCGGCGTGGGCGAAGTACCGGGCGGCGAACGCATCCGGCAGACGCTGGAAGATGCGCGCCCGCTGCTGCTGGGGAAATCCATAGGCAGCTACCAGGCCATCCTCAACAGCGCGCGCACGGCGTTCGGCGACCGCGACGCCGGCGGCCGCGGCCTGCAAACCTTCGACCTGCGCATCGCGATCCATGCGGTGACGGCGCTCGAGGCCGCCTTGCTTGACCTGCTGGGAAAATTCCTCGGCGTGCCGGTAGCGGCATTGCTGGGCGAAGGCCAGCAGCGCGATGCGGTGAAAATGCTCGGTTACCTGTTCTACGTCGGCGACCGCAACGCCACCGACCTGCCCTACGCCAGCGCGCCGGACGCCGCCGACGACTGGCTGCGGCTGCGCCATGAACCGGCCCTGAACGCACAGGCAGTGGTGGCGCTGGCCGAAGCCGCGTACCAACGCTACGGCTTCAACGATTTCAAACTGAAGGGCGGCGTGCTGCGCGGCGAAGATGAAATCGAAGCGGTGACGGCGCTGGCCGAACGTTTCCCGGCGGCCCGCATCACGCTCGATCCGAACGGCGGCTGGCTGCTCAAGGATGCCATCCGCCTGTGCCGCGACCAGCACACGGTGCTGGCCTATGCCGAAGATCCTTGCGGCGCCGAGGACGGCTTTTCGGGACGCGAAGTAATGGCGGAATTCCGCCGCGCCACCGGTTTGCAGACCGCCACCAACATGATCGCAACCGACTGGCGCGAGATGGGCCATGCGATCCAGCTGCAATCGGTGGACATCCCGCTGGCCGATCCGCACTTCTGGACCATGCAGGGTTCGGTGCGGGTGGCGCAGATGTGCCGCGAATGGGGGCTGACCTGGGGTTCGCATTCCAACAACCACTTCGATATCTCGCTGGCGATGTTCACCCACGTCGCCGCCGCGGCGCCGGGCGACATCACCGCCATCGACACGCACTGGATCTGGCAAGACGGCCAGCGCCTGACCAAAGAGCCGTTGCGGATCGCCGGCGGCATGGTTGAAGTGCCGAAAAAACCGGGCCTTGGCATCGAGCTCGACCTGGTGGAACTGGAAGCGGCGCATCAGCTCTACCGCGGCATGGGGCTGGGTGCGCGCGACGACGCCGTGGCCATGCAATACCTGATCCCCGGCTGGAAATTCGACAACAAGAAGCCTTGCCTGCTGCGCTAAAGTCCCCGACGAGCGCCCAATGAAAACACTCCTGCTCTCGCCGGAAATCAGCCTCGGCAACGACGGCTGGCAATTGACGCTGTCGCCTTCCGCCGGCGGCCGCGTCACTTCTCTCAGCTCGTCGCAAGACGGCCATGCGATCAACTGGATCGTCCCCATGCCGGAACACTGCCGCCGCCACGGCTTCCAGGCCAGCGCCTGGCCCAAGGCCGGCATCTACCCGCTGCTGCCGTTCTCCAACCGCATCCGCGGCGGCGCATTTTCCTGGGCGGGCCTGGACATCAGCCTGCCGCTGCACCCGGGAGAAGCGCACGCCATGCATGGCTTTGGCCACCGCGCCGAGTGGCAACTGCTGGATTGCGACGGCAGCAGCGCCGCCATGCTGTATGTCCATGCCGCCAGCGACAGCGGCTGGCCCTGGCGCTTCCAGGCAAAACAGACGATAAGCCTGGCGGCCGGCGCGCTCACGATGAAGATGGAGGTCACCAACACCAGCGATGCGGCGCTTCCTCCCATGCCGCTCGGCGCAGGTTTCCACCCGTATTTCCCGCGGCGCTTTGCCAGCCAGGTTTCCTTTGCTGCGCGACAGCTATGGCAAGCCGATGCCGGACATGTCGCCACCGGCGTCGGCGACGTCCCTCTGCAGCAAGACTACGGCAGCCCGCGCGGCATCACGCAAGAGGAAGAACTGACGCTGTACTACGGCGGCTGGAACCGGCGCGCCACGATCGGCGACGGCCGCCAGCACCAGATCGCGATCTCCGCCTCGCCCGTGCTGTCGCACCTGGTGCTGCACGCGCCCAAGGCAGGCGACTACTTCTGCATCGAGCCGGTGACCCATGTCGCCAACGCAGTCAACCTGGCGCAGTCCGGCTTCAGCAATACCGGCTTGCAGACCTTGTCTCCGGGCCACACGTTCAGCTGCGATCTGCGGATGGATTTTTCCGGTCCGGGGATTCCGGAATCCCCGTAGCGCCCGGCTGGCGCTTAGTCACACATCAATCACACAAATAAAAACTAACCGAGACAAAACAATGAAACGCATCAAAGGTCTGCGCTGGTGGATTATTGCCCTCGTATGTTTTGGCACCATACTTAACTACATCTCACGCAACTCGCTGGGCGTGCTGGCGGATACGCTGAAACACGACCTGGCGTTCAGCACCAAGGAATATTCGTACGTGGTGGCGGCTTTCCAGGTGGCTTACACCATCATGCAGCCGGTATGCGGCTACATCATCGATTTTCTCGGCTTGAAAGTGGGCTTTGCGCTGTTTGCCGCCGCCTGGTCGGTGGTCGGCATGCTGCACGGTTTTGCCACCGGCTGGATATCGCTGGCGTTTTTTCGCGGCCTGCTCGGCCTGACCGAAGCCGTCGCGATTCCTGCCGGAGTAAAAGCAGTATCGGAATGGTTTCCCAAACAGGAACGCTCGGTGGCCGTGGGTTACTTCAACGCCGGCACCTCGATGGGCGCGGTGATCGCACCGGTGCTGGTGGCTTGGCTGCTGTACAAACACGGCTGGCAATCGGCATTTATCGCGACCGGCGCGCTGGGTTTCATCTTTGCCGGCTTGTGGTTCTTCTTTTACCGCGCCCCTAAGGACCATCCCAACCTGTCCGATACGGAACGCGCTTATATCCTCTCCGGCCAGGAAAGCATTGCCGAAAGTCAGGCCCACGCCAAGCCGTCGGTGCGGGCGATCGTCAGCACGCGCCGCTTCTGGGGGATCGCCATCACCCGCTTCCTGGCAGAACCAGCCTGGCAAACCTTCAATTTCTGGATTCCGCTGTACTTTATTTCGGTGCGCGGCATGAACCTGAAAGAATTCGCCATCTTCGGCTGGATGCCGTTCTTCGCCGCCGACATGGGCGGCATCCTGGGCGGTTACCTGTCGCCGTTCCTGATGAAGCATTTCAAATTCAAGCTGGTCAGCTCGCGCATCGCCGGCATCGCCACCGGCGCGCTGCTGATGACCAGCGTCGGTTTTGTCGGTTACGTGGAAAGTCCCTACGTGGCGATCGCCCTGTTTTGCATAGGCGGCTTTTCTCATCAGATGATTTCCGGCCTGGTCAACACCATGACCACCGACGTCTTCAACACCCGCGAAGTCGGCACGGCCAACGGCCTGACCGGCATGATCAGCTGGATCGGCGGACTCTCGTTCTCACTGCTGATCGGGCAGCTGGCAGAAACTATCGGCTATACCCCGCTGTTCGCCGCGCTAGGCATGTTTGACGTGGTGGGCGTGACGATCCTGTTCCTGCTGTATCGCGGCTACAAAGACAGCAGCGTTGCCGGCAACTGAACCAGAAACTGGAGATTCTCATGTCAGTCAAACAAATACCCGAGTTTCACCTCGCCGCTCGCAAGGGCGCCATGCTGACGCTCAAAGGATCCGGCGGCCAGGCCGCCCACATCTTCGTGCTGGAACAAGACATCATCCGCGTCATGGTGCTGCCCGACGCCAGCCTGCGCTTCCCGCGCACCTGGGCGATTGCGCCGGGCGACCTGCAGCTGCCGCTGGCCGGACGCGACCGCTTCTCGCTGGCAGGGTTCGCGCAGCCGGCCTACACCGCAGAAGAACATGGCGGCGCCCTGCAGATCGAGACCGGGAAAATCCGGCTGACGGTGCAGCTCAAGGGCCTGTCCTGCAGCTGGAAAACCTGCAAGGACGGCGTCTGGCAAAACGCCGCACAGGACCGCGCCACGCAACATGTCAATTTCGGCTACTGGGACGACAAGGTCTATCACTACCTCAAGCGCGACGCCGGCGATGAAATGTATTTCGGCCTCGGCGAACGCAGCGGCGACACCAACCGCCACGGCCGCAGCTATTCCCTGAAAACCATCGACGCGATGGGCTATAACGCCAGCAGCACGGACGCCTTGTACAAGCACATCCCGTTCTACCTGACCTGGAACAAGCGGCAAAAAACCGCCTTCGGCCTGTTCTACGACACGCTGTCGGAAGGCAAGCTGGACATGGGTTGCGAGCTGGACAACTACCACGGCCACTACCGCTATTTCGTCGCCGACCATGGCGACCTGGATTATTACTTCATCGCCGGCGACGACATGGAGCAGGTGGTGCGGCGCTATACCTGGATGACCGGCCAGCCGGCGTTCACACCGAAATGGGGCCTGGGTTATTCCGGTTCTACCATGACGTATACCGATGCGCCGAACGCCCAGGAAAAGATGAATGAATTCCTGGAAAACTGCGAGCAGCACGACATGCTGTGCGAATCGTTCCACCTGTCGTCCGGCTATACCTCGATCGGCGACAAACGGTACGTCTTCAACTGGAACCGCGAGAAATTCCCCGATCCCCGGGAATTTGCACAACACTACCTGAAGCATGGCGTGCGCCTGTGCGCCAACATCAAGCCTTGCCTGCTGCAGGACCATCCGTGTTTTGCCGAAGCACGCGATCTTGGCCTGTTCATCAACGACCAGGACGGCGAGCCGGAGCTGGTGCAGTTCTGGGATGAAATCGGCGCCTACCTGGATTTCACCAATCCCGACACCATCGACTGGTGGAAGCAGGCGGTGACCAGTTCCCTGCTGGAATACGGCATCACCAGCACCTGGAACGACAACAACGAATTCCAGGTGCTCAATCCGCAAGCCACCGTCAACGGCTTCGGCAAGCCGTTCAAAGCGGTCGAAGCCAAGGGCTTGCAAACCTTGCTGATGATGGCCGCTTCGCAGGAAGCGCAAACCGCCTTCGCGCCGCAACAGCGGCCCTACCTGGTTTCGCGTTCCGGCGCGGCCGGCATGCAGCGCTATGTGCAGACCTGGTCCGGTGACAATCACACTTCATGGCAGACGCTCAAGTACAACATCAAGATGGGCATCGGCCTGGCTTTGTCCGGCATCTCCAACACCGGCCATGATGTGGGCGGCTTCAGCGGTCCGGCGCCAGGCCCGGAGCTGTTGCTGCGTTGGGTCCAGTTCGGCATTTTCATGCCGCGCTTTTCGATCCACTCGTGGAACGACGACAGGACCGTCAACGAAGCCTGGATGTATCCGGAAATCACCGGCGCCATCCGCAACCTGCTCAAGCTGCGCGCCCGCCTGACGCCGTATTTCTACGATCTGCTGTGGCGCTACCATCAGCACTACGAACCGATGATCAAGCCGACCTTCCTGGCGTTTCCCGACGATCCGCAATGCTTCGCGGAAAACGACGACATGCTGGTCGGCCCCAGCCTGCTGCTGGCTGCCGTGGTAGAACCGGGCCAGCACAGCCGCGCCGTATATCTTCCGGCAGGCGCAGACTGGTACGATTTCTGGAGCGGCGCGCATCATCATGGCGGACAGGAAATTGTACTGCCCGCCATCGGCGACCGGCCGCCGCTGCTGGCCAGGGCCGGCAGCTCCATCGCCGTCAATGTCGCCGAACAGCATTTCAACCGGCCCGCGCACCAGCAAGGTTTCATGGTCTTTCCGCACCAGGCCGACGGCAGTTTCGCCGCCGAATTTTTCGACGATGACGGCGCCAGCCATGCCTACAAGAACGGCCGGAGCAGCCTGTGGAAAATCCATGTGCAGAGCCAGGCAACCGCCCTGGAAATCACGGTCGGATGCAGCGGCGTGCAGCCGGCGTCCGACGTCGTGGTCCTGCTCCTGCCGCAGCACGAAACCCGCCGGCTGGCGGCAGATGCCATCGTCATCAGCGACGCCATCGTCGATGGCTATCGTGAAGTCCAGATAAAAATCACCAAGCCCAAGTTCTAACGCAGTCCAATAACTATACGGGAGACACATGAAACACAAAACACTGGCGCTGCTGACAGCAGCCGCCTCGCTGGCCGGCGCGAGCCAAGTCCGGGCGCAAAACGGCGTCACCATCTATGGCACCGCCGACGCTGCGATCATCTACTCCAGCAGCCAGCGCGGTCACGCCAACACCTATATGAACAGCGGCAACCTGAATGCCAGCAAACTGGGTTTCAGCGGCAGCGAGGACCTGGGCGGCGGCAGCAAAGCCATCTTCACGCTGGAGCAGGGATTCAACATCGACAACGGCGCCCAAAGCGATCCCAGCAAGGCGTTCAACCGCCAGTCCTTTATCGGATTGAGCAACAGCGGCTACGGCACATTCACGCTCGGGCGCCAGTACACGCCGTATTGGCGTTACGTCGGCGGGCTGGGACCGACCGGCGTGCTGACAGGCGCCACCGGCGCCCATCCAGGCGACCTGGACGGCCTCGACACGACGATACGCATCAACAATTCCCTGGTCTATGCGACACCGGTGATAGCCGGTTTCCAGGGCAGCGCCTTGTACGGTTTCGGCGAAAATGCCGGCGCCATGGGATCCGGCAATACCGTGAGCGCGGCGCTGCTCTACAACATCAACGCGTTTAGCGTCGCACTGGGATACCTGAAGCTGACCAACAACAATCTGAAAGGTTTTGCGCCCTGGGATCCGAACGTCACGTCAGGCAGCTATGCCCAGTCTCCCGTCAACGCCGGTTATGCCTCCGCCAAGTCGGTGCAGATGATCGCCGCGGCCGCGCGGTACCAGGCATCGGGCAAGCTGATGCTGGGCCTGAATTTTTCCAATGTCCAGATGGCGCCCGGAGCGGATTCCTTGTTTACCCACCAGGCCAGTTTCAACACGGCAGGCCTGATTTCAAGCTACAAACTGACGCCGGCCATCACGGTCGCAGCCGGCTACAGCTATACGCGCGAAACGGCCGCCAACGGCATAAGCAACCCGGCCCGCTATCAGCAGCTGTCCCTGGAGCAGACCTACGATTTTTCTAAACGCACCGCGCTCTACTTCCTGGAAACCTATCAAAAGGCGTACGGCCAGACCTTGGGCAAAGATGGGGTGACAGCGGTCGACGCCGTCGCGGTGGTCGGCGATTCGCAAAATGGCACGCCGTCTTCCAACGGCAAGCAGTTTGTCGCGGCAGTCGGCATCCGCCATCAGTTTTAACGGGGCTGCGCCGACGCTCCTCTACGGAGCGTCAGGCCAGCGCCTGGTCCAGCAGTTCTATCCAGTGCCTGACCGGGGTCTGCGTGCCTGACTGCAGATGGGTCAGGCAGCCGATATTGGCGGAGACGATCATGTCCGGCTGGGTCGCCTGCAGGCTGTTCAGCTTGTTGTCGCGCAGGCGATACGACAGTTCCGGCTGCAATACGGAATAAGTGCCGGCCGAACCGCAGCACAAATGACTGTCGGCGCACAGCTGCACATCGACGCCGACGCTGCGCAACAGGCCTTCCACCTTGCCGCGGATCTGCTGGCCGTGCTGCAAGGTGCAGGGCGGATGGTAAGCCACGCGCTGGGGAAATTTACCCCGCAATTTTTCCTGCAGCTCCGCTTCGAACGCCGGCAAGATTTCGCTCAGGTCCTTGGTCAGCGCTGAAATGGCCTTGGCCTTGACGGCATAAAGCGGATCGGCTGCCAGCAGATGGCCGTATTCCTTGACCGTGACGCCGCAGCCGGAGGCAGTCATGACGATCGCCTCGACGCCCTGTCCATTGCTGCCGATCACATACGGCCACCAGGCGTCGATATTGCGCCGCATGTCGTCCAGGCCGCCGGCCTGGTCGTTCAGGTGATAACGGATGGCGCCGCAGCAGCCGGCCTTGGGCGCCACCAGCAACTGCACTTCGAGCGCATCAAAAACCCGTGCCGCCGCGTGGTTGATATTGGGCGACATCGCGGGCTGTACGCAGCCATCCAGCAGCAGCATCTTGCGCGCATGCTCGCGGCGGGGGAAAATTCCCGCTTGCTGCTTTTCCGGAACCTTGTTTTTCAGTTTGCGCGGCAGCAGAGGCCGCAGCAATTGGCCAGCCGCCATGGCCGGCTTGAACAGCCAGGGGCGCGGCAAGAATTCTTTCAATAACTTGCGCGTCAGCTGCTGCGCGATGGGCCGCGGCACCTGGTCTTCCACCACCTTGCGGCCGATATCGAGCAGGCGGCCGTATTCGACCCCGGACGGACAGGTCGATTCGCAATTGCGGCAGGTCAGGCAGCGGTCCAGGTGGGACTGGGTCTTGACGGTGGCCTTGGTTCCTTCCAGCACCTGCTTGATCAGATAAATGCGGCCGCGCGGGCCATCCAGTTCATCGCCCAGCAGCTGATACGTCGGGCAGGTAGCTGTACAGAATCCGCAATGCACGCAGGCGCGCAGGATCGCATCGGCCTCCTTGCCTGCGCGTGTATTCTTGATGAAGTCGGCTAGATTGGTTTGCATGGCTTGCTGGCTAGAGCTTGGTTAAGGTTCGGACTAGAAATCCTGATACATGCGGCCGACATTAAAAATCGCCGCCGGATCGAAACTGGCTTTCAAGCGCCGGTGAATCTGCGCCAGCGCCGGCGCCAGCGGATGAAATACGCCGGCATCTTTGTCACCTCCACGGTACAGGGTGGCATGGCCGCCGGCGGCGGCAGCCGCGCTCCGGATCGCCTGCGCGTCGGTGTCGGTGAACAGCCAGCGCTGCGCCCCGCCCCACTCGACCAGCGTGGCGCCGGGCAATGCCAGCGGCGCTGCGGTCGACGGCAGCGCCAGCCGCCACAAGGGTTTCTGTGCGGCCGCCAGTGCAAAAAAGGCGTGAGTCTGCTCACGCAGCGCCTGCCAGAAATCGTCCGCATCGGCGACCGCTTCACCACCAAGGTTCTTTTCGGCAGCGCTCACCGCGGCCTGCGCGCCGGACAGGCGCAGCGTCAGCTGGCCATCTTGCCAGCAACTGGCGGAAATCGGCAAGGGCAAGCCGCCCCACTGGTTGAGGCTGCGTATCGCCTCGGCTTCGCCCATCGTAAACCGGCGACTGCTGCTGGCGAGTGGGCGCGGCAATACTTTCAGCGAAACTTCGAGAATCAAACCAAGGGTGCCAAGCGAGCCGGCCAGCAGACGCGATACATCGTATCCCGCCACATTCTTCATGACCTGGCCGCCGAAATGCAGGATATCGCCTTTGCCGTCCATCAGCACCGCGCCCAGCACGAAGTCGCGCAATGCGCCGACCGCCTGCCGCGACGGGCCGGACAAGCCGCTGGCGACCATGCCGCCCAGCGTAGCGGCGCTGCCGAAATGCGGCGGTTCGAATGGCAGCATCTGGTTGTGCTGCGCCAGCAGCGTTTCGATTTCGGCCAGCGGCGTGCCGCAGCGCGCGGTAATCACCAGTTCGGTCGGCTCATAATCGATGACGCCGCTGTAACCGCGCGTATCCAGCAGTTCACCCTGCACCTGCTGGCCGTACCAGCGCTTGCTGCCGCCGCCGCGGATTTCCAGCTGCCGGCGCTCTGCCGCAGCAGCGAGAATCTGCCCCTTGGCCTGCTGCTTGAATAATTCTGGATCCATATTGTTCTGGTCTGCTCTAGAAGCGGGGGAGTTCCGCAAATTTCAGCTGGCCGCGCTGCACATGCATCTTGCCGTACTCGGCGCAACGCTGCAAAGTGGGAATCGCCTTGTCCGGGTTCAACAGGAATGCAGTATCGAAGGCGCGTTTGACATTAAAGAAAGCCTCGCGCTCCAGCGGTGAAAACTGCACGCACATCGAGTTGATCTTTTCGATGCCGACGCCGTGTTCGCCCGTGATAGTGCCGCCGACGGCAACGCACAGTTCAAGGATCTCGGCGCCGAACTCTTCCGCGCGATGGAATTCGCCCGGCACATTGGCATCGAACAGAATCAGCGGATGCAGGTTGCCGTCGCCGGCATGGAACACATTGGCGCAGCGCAGGCCGTATTTGTTTTCCATCTGTTCGATGCCCAGCAGCACCTGGGCCAGGTTCTTGCGCGGGATGGTGCCGTCCATGCAGTAATAATCGGGTGAAATGCGGCCGGCTGCCGGAAAGGCATTCTTGCGGCCAGACCAGAAACGCAGGCGCTCCGCCTCGGAGGTCGAGACTTCGATGCGGGTGGCGCCGCTGGCGTTGAGCACTGCGCTCATGCGGCCGATTTCTTCTTCCACCTCTTCTGCGGTGCCGTCCGATTCGCATAACAGGATGGCGGCGGCGTCGATATCGTAGCCGGCCTTGACGAAGGGTTCCACCATGCGCGAACTGGTGCGGTCCATCATCTCCAGGCCAGCCGGGATGATGCCGGCGGCGATCACGTTGGCGACCGCGTTGCCGCTCTTCACCACGTCGTCGAACGAAGCCATGATGACGCGCGCCGCCTGCGGTTTGGGAATCAACTTGACCGTGACCTCGGTGACCACACCCAGCATGCCTTCAGAGCCGATGAAAACCGCCAGCAAGTCGAGGCCGGGCGCATCCAGCGCAGCGTTGCCGAGTTCGACCACCTCGCCTTCAATGGTCACCATCCGCACACGCAATACGTTATGCACGGTAAGACCGTATTTCAGGCAGTGCACGCCGCCCGAATTCTCCGCCACGTTGCCGCCGATGGTGCAGGCGATCTGCGACGACGGGTCCGGCGCGTAATACAGGCCATGCGCGGCCGCCGCTTCGGAAATGGCCAGGTTGCGCACGCCCGGCTGCACCACCGCAGTCCGTGCATACGGATCAAGCTTGACGATGCGGGTAAATTTGGCGGTGGACAAGACCACGCCGTCGGCGATCGGCATGGCGCCGCCGGACAGCCCGGTGCCTGCGCCGCGCGGCACGATAGGCACTTTGAGATCGCGGCAAGCCTTGAGGATGGCCACCACCTGTTCCTCGTTCTCGGGCAGCGCCACTACCATCGGTGTCTGCCGATAGGCGGCCAGGCCATCGCATTCGTAGGGCCGGGTATCTTCGATATTGGATAACAGCGCGTGTGCCGGCAGCAGCGCCCGTAAAGCACTGACTACCTGCTGTTGGCGGGCCGGGCTAAAGGTGGACTCGGCGGGCGCTGCTGTTTCCGCGTTCATTCTATTTTCCCATTGGCAGGCTGGCTATCGGAGGGTGTGTTTTCTGTTATCGAGTATAACGATATTGTGTTTTTTACAGAACAACTTCCTCGGATATCCGCCTGAAAAGCTTGCGCCGCGCAGGTGAAATATTTTCAGGCGGCCGGCAATGCAGCTCAAATGCGGCTGAAAGTATCCTTCATCCATTCGATGAAAGTCGTCACTTCCGGCCGTTCCTGCGGTTTTTGCTGGTACACCAGGTAGTAGGCATGGGGCGGCGAAGTCAGGCTGATGTCGAACAGTTGCACCACTTCCCCTTGCGCAATCATTTGCTGTGCAAAATGCTTGCGGGTCAGGCCGACGCCATGGCCATGGCGCACCAGTTCCAGCAACAGGCCGAGGTCGTCGGCGCGCAAGCCGGAGGACGGCTCGGGCCAGTCCAGGCCGGCCGCCTGGAACCATGGCTGCCAAGGCTCCAGGGCCGAACGCAGCAGGCTTGCCTTGCGCAGGTCGGCAGGCTGGTGCAGCGGACCGACTTTCTTCAGGTATGCGGGGCTGGCGACGGCAAAGGTAGGTTCTTCGAACAGTTTCTCGGTGGTGGTGTTGGGATACTTGCCGGCGCCGAAACGCACTTCCAGGTCGCTCTCGGTCAGACTCAGGTCGTAGAGCGGCACCGACAGGAATATCTCGACCACGATCTCGGGGTGCCGGCTGGCAAACCCGTGCAGGTGCGGAATCAGCAGCTGGCGGGCAAAAGTCGGCGGCGCGGTGATCTTGACGCGCGGCTGCACCTGGGCGTTACGCTGCGGCAGCGGGAACTCAGTCAAGGTGCGCAAGGCGCTGCGCACCACTTCCAGGTAACGGTGGCCGAATTCGGACAAGGTGACCGTCCTGCCTTCGCGCGAGAACAGGCGCTCGCCGACGAAATCTTCCAGCAAACGGATGCGGTGCGACAGCGCCGACGGCGTAATGCACAGCTCGTCCGCCGCCAGTGCAAATGACCGATGGCGGGCGGCGGCTTCAAACGCGGACAAGGCATGCACAGGCGGCAGGCGATTGACCAATGGGGTCTTATTCGACATTGGACTTACCACCGGATTATTTTCCCGGGATTCATGATGTTCTTCGGATCAAATGCATGTTTCAGCGCACGCATGGTGGCGATCGCTTCCACCCCATGCTCTTCAATCAGGAAATCGATCTTGTGCAGGCCGACGCCATGCTCGCCGGTGCAAGTGCCGTCCATGCCGATGGCGCGGCTGACCATGCGCGCATTGACGCCCTCGGCGCGCGCAATGTCGGCGGCATCGTCGGGATCGACCAGCATCTGCACATGGAAATTGCCGTCGCCGACATGGCCGATGATCGAATACACCATGCCGTTGGCCTCGCAATCGGCCTTGGTCTCGAGGATGCATTCCGCCAGGCGCGAGATCGGCACGCAGCAATCGGTGGAAATCGCGCGGCTGCCGGGGCGCAATTGCAGCAAGGCGAAATAGGCGTTGTGACGCGCGGTCCATAAGCGCGAACGGTCTTCCGGCCGGGTCGCCCATTCGAAACCTACAGCGTGATGTTCAGCCACCACCGCCTGCACCAGCTCCGCCTGTTCCTTGACGCCATTCTCGCTGCCGTGGAATTCAAACAGCAGCAGCGGTTGTTCCGGCAGCGCCAGCTTGGAATGCGCATTGATGGCGCGCACGCCGTTTTCATCCAGCAGCTCTACCCTGGCCACCGGCACGCCCAGCTGTATGGTCTGGATCACGGCGTTGACGGCGTCGGCGATGTTCTGGAACGAACAGACCGCGGCGGAAATGGCTTCCGGTTGCGGATAGAGCTTGACGGTCACTTCGGTGATCACGCCCAGCGTGCCTTCGCTGCCGACGAAGATGCGCGTCAGGTCGTAGCCTGCCGCCGATTTTTTGGCGCGGGTGCCGGTCTTGATGATGCGGCCGTCGGCGGTCACCACCGTCAGCGCCAGCGTGTTCTCGCGCATGCTGCCGTAGCGTACGGCGTTGGTGCCGGAAGCGCGGGTCGCCGCCATGCCGCCGATCGAGGCATCGGCGCCGGGATCGATGGGAAAGAACAGGCCGCTGTCCTTGATCTCGTGGTTCAGCTGCTTGCGGGTGACGCCGGTCTGCACCGTCGCCGTCAGGTCCTCGGCATGGATCGCCAGCAAGCGGTTCATGCGCGACAGGTCGATGGAAATCCCGCCTTGCAGCGCCAGCACATGGCCTTCCAGCGAAGTGCCGCTGCCGAAAGGAATCACCGGGACCACATATTCGCTGCACAGCTTGACCAGCGCGGCCACCTCTTCGGTCGATTCGACGAATACCACGGCATCCGGCAGCATGGGGTCATACGAAGAGGCATCGCGGCCATGATGTTCGCGCATCGCCACGGCGGTCGAGAAACGTTCGCCAAACAGGGCGCCGAGGGTGGCAAGCAAGGCGTCGGGCAACGGTTTCTTCAGGGCGGCGAGATCGGCTATGTGATTCATTGGAAGGTCTCCTTATCCTCTGAATTTTACTCTGCGGGACCGCGCTCTGCTGGTGTAAAGTACAAGCACCCGCATTCCACCCCGAACCAACCGGAAAAAAGCAGAAAAACATGGGCAACCGACTCTCGAAGATCGCCACGCGCACCGGCGACAAAGGCACGACCGGCCTCGGCGACGGCAGCCGCACCGACAAGGACAGCCTGCGCATCCAGGCCATCGGCGATGTCGACGAGCTGAATTCGCAACTGGGCCTGCTGCTGTGCGAACAACTGGCCGTGGGACTGCGCGAAGCATTGCTATCGATACAACACGATCTGTTCGATCTCGGCGGCGAACTGTGCATTCCCGGTTATGCGCTGGTCAGCGCGGCGCAGGTGGCCCGGCTCGACGACCTGCTGGAAAAATACAATGCCGACCTGCCGCCGCTCAAGGATTTCATCCTGCCGGGCGGCAACCGCCCGGCGGCGCTGGCGCATGTCTGCCGCACGGTCTGCCGGCGCGCAGAACGCAGCATCGTCAGCCTGGGCAAGAGTGAAACGGTGAATGAGGCAGTGCGGCAGTATGTGAACCGCCTGTCGGACTTGCTGTTCGTGCTGTCGCGGGTGCTGAACCGCGCGGATGGCGGCAGCGATGTGCTGTGGCAGAAGGACCGCTTGCGCGATACGTAAAAGAACGGGATGAGGCCGCAATCGACATCATCCCGCCCGCTTTGGATCAATCGCGCTTATTTGCTCCGCTTGTCGTGTTCGATCAATGCATACGCCGAATGGTTGTGGATAGACTCGAAGTTTTCCGCTTCCAGCACATAGGCCAGCACCCGCGGCTCGTTGTTCAGGGCCACCGCGACGTCGCGCACCAGGTCTTCGACGAACTTCGGATTTTCATAAGCGCGCTCGGTCACGTATTTTTCGTCCGGGCGCTTCAGCAGGCCGAACAGTTCGCATGACGCCTGCGCTTCGATCTTCGCGATCAGCTCGTCGACCTGGATCTCGCCGTCCAGCACTGCGTTGACGGTGATGTGCGAGCGCTGGTTGTGTGCGCCGTAGGCAGAAATCTGCTTCGAGCAAGGGCACAGGCTGGTCACCGGCACCAGCACTTTCAACGTGATTTCCAGCTGGCCCTGGCTGATCTCGCCGGTCAGGCCCACTTCGTAATCCATCAGGCTCTGCACGCCGGAGACCGGCGCTGTCTTGTTGATGAAATACGGGAAAGTCAGCTCGATGCGGCCGCGTTCGGCGTCCAGCAGGGTCACCATCTTGCGCATCAGGTCGCCGAACGAAGCAACATCCAGCGGCCCTTGCAGGCCTTCCAGCAAGGCGATGAAGCGCGACATGTGGGTGCCCTTCTGCTGTTCCGGCAGATGCACGTACATGTTCCAGCTGCCGATGGTCGGCTGCGCGGTGGCCGCGGTGCGCACGGTCACCGGATAACGCACGCCTTTTACGCCAACGCGCTGGATCGCCAGGTGGCGGGTGTCGACGCTGCTTTGCACGTCTGGAATCGTCAGATTGTGGTCACGAGTATTCATGCTTAACCTTTGAATGAAAGATCGCATGGGAGCGATCTGGTCCCGCTGCGCCTGCTTGCTCGGCAGGCGAACCGGGATGATTGGATATTGGTGGCTTGAGCGCTGCCGCCTCGGCGGCAGCGTCCTGGCTGGAATTGCTTGAGAACGGCAGGCGGCCAGGCCTGCTTAATTCTGGTTGACGACCAGGCGCGGCTGGTCCTTGCCGAAGCGCTGGCGTATCGATGCAGCGATACCTTCCGCATTCAGGCCGCATTGCGCCAGCAGCTGGCCGACGTCGCCATGGTCTATAAATCGGTCCGGCAAGCCCAAATTCAAGAGCGGCTTGACGCATCCTGCCGCCGCCAGCGCTTCCGCTACCGCAGAGCCGGCGCCGCCCATGATGGAACCTTCCTCTACCGTGACCAGCGCATCGTGGCTTTGCGCCAGCTCCAGCACCAGGTCGACGTCCAGCGGCTTGATGAAACGCATGTTGACAACCGTGGCGTCGAGCAGTTCGCCCGCTGCCACGCTTGGCGCCAGCATCGAACCGAAAGCCAGGATCGCTACGCTCTGCCCTTGCCGCCTGATTTCGCCTTTACCCAAAGGCAATGTGGTCAATTCCGGAACGATGGCGGCGCCGATGCCGGCCCCGCGCGGATAACGCACCGCCGCCGGGCCGTTGTAGTGATACGCGGTCGACAGCATCTGGCGGCATTCGTTTTCGTCGGATGCCGCCATCACCACCATGTTAGGGATGCAGCGCAGGTACGCCATGTCGTAGTTGCCGGCATGGGTAGCGCCGTCGGCGCCGACCAGGCCGGAACGGTCGAGCGCAAAGGTCACGTCCAGGTTCTGCAGCGCCACGTCATGGATCAGCTGGTCGTAGGCGCGCTGCAGGAAAGTCGAGTAGATCGCCACTACCGGTTTCAGCCCTTCGCAAGCCAGGCCAGCGGCGAAAGTGACCGCATGCTGCTCGGCGATGCCGACGTCGTAGAAACGTTGCGGAAAGCGCTGGGCGAAAGTATCCAGGCCGGATCCGCCCGACATCGCCGGGGTGATGCCGATCAGCTTGTCGTCTTGCGCCGCCATGTCGCACAGCCAGTCGCCGAATACCTGGGTGTAGGTCATCTTGCTGACCGTGGCCGGCTTGATGCCTTCGGCCGGGTTGAACTTGCCGGGGCCGTGATACAGCACCGGGTCGGCTTCCGCCAGCTTGTAGCCCTGGCCCTTCTTGGTCACCACGTGCAGGAACTGCGGCCCCTTCAGGTTCTTCAGGTTTTGCAAGGTCGGGATCAGCGATTCCAGGTCGTGGCCGTCGATCGGGCCGATGTAGTTGAAACCGAATTCTTCAAACATGGTGGCAGGCACCACCATGCCTTTGGCGTGTTCTTCGAAACGCTTGGCCAGTTGCCGCATCGGGCCTGGCAGTATCGACTTGCCGACGTTCTTGGCTTGCGCATAGAACTGCCCCGACATCAGGCGCGCCAGGTAGCGGTTGAGGGCGCCGACCGGCGGCGAGATCGACATGTCGTTGTCGTTCAGGATCACCAGCATGTTGATGTCGTCATACACGCCCGCATTGTTCATGGCTTCGAACACCATGCCGGCAGTCATGGCGCCGTCGCCGATCACGGCAATCGCGTGGCGGTCGGTTTCGCCTTTGGTCTTGGCGGCCAGCGCCATGCCCAGCACGGCGGAAATCGAGGTCGATGAATGGGCGGTGCCGAAGGTGTCGTATTCGCTCTCGCTACGGCGCGGGAAACCGGAAATGCCATCGTGCTGGCGCAGCGTGTGCATGCGGTCGCGGCGGCCGGTCAGGATCTTGTGCGGATAGGTCTGGTGGCCGACATCCCACACCACGCGGTCTTCCGGCGTGTTGAAAACGTAGTGCAGCGCGATTGTCAGTTCCACCGTGCCCAGGTTGGACGACAGGTGGCCGCCGGTCTGCGCCACCGATTCGATGACAAATTCGCGCAGCTCGTCGGCCAGCGGCCTGAGTTGCGCCCGCGTCAGTTTGCGCAGGTCTGCCGGGCTGTCGATTGTGTTGAGTAGTTCCATATCTAAGCCTTCTGTTCTAAGCCTTGCGTTGCACGATCAAATCCGCCAGCTCGCGCAGGCGGCGTGCCTTGTTCCCAAAGATCGCAAGCGCCTGGTGGGCGTCGTTGCGTAATTTTTCTGCCAGCGCCTGCGATTCCGGCAAACCCAGGATCGAGACATAAGTCGGCTTGTTGTCGGCGGCATCCTTGCCGGCGGTTTTCCCCAGCGTCGCGGAATCCGCGGTGGCGTCAAGGATATCGTCCACCACCTGGAACGCCAGGCCGATGGCGGTGCCATAGGCTTCCAGCGCCTGGATTTCAGCCGGCGCCAAGGCCTTGCCGCCCCATGCTCCCAGCAATACCGAAGCGCGCAACAAGGCGCCGGTTTTCAGCTTGTGCATCTGTTCCAGCTCTGCCAGCGACAGGTTGAGGCCGACGCTGGCCAGGTCGATCGCCTGGCCGCCGCACATGCCGAGCGAACCGGAGGCTTGCGCCAGCAGGCGCAGCATGACGATCTGGCGCGCCGAATCAATTTCCGCGCCGATTTCCGCGCCGGCTTCGGCCAGCACCACGAATGCCTGCGACTGCAAGGCGTCGCCCACCAGCAAGGCGGTCGCTTCATCGTATTGCACATGCACGGTAGGTTTGCCGCGGCGCAAGGCGTCATCGTCCATGCAGGGCATGTCGTCGTGCACCAGCGAATAAGCGTGGATCATTTCGACTGCGGCGGCGGCGCGCTGGGCAATGGTGAGCGGCGTTGCAAACAGTTCCCCGGCGGCAAATACCAGCAAGGGACGGACCCGTTTGCCGCCATCCAGCACGGCATAGCGCATGGCCTGGTGCAGCCTGGCCGGGATACTGGTTTCGGCCGGCAAAAACTGCCCAAGAGCAACTTCCATATCAAGCTGCACCTGACGCATCCAGGCGGCGAAAGCCAGCTCCGGGGCCAGGCTTGATGCCGGGTTTGGTGTCGGGTTTGACAATTGCGCTGCGGTCATTCGTCGGCCCCGCTGCTATGGTCTTTCAAGGCTTCACCGGCAAAGGGTTTGAGCATGTCGCCTTCCAGCACTTTGACCTGGCTGTCGACCTTTTCGAGTTGCACGGCGCAAAACTTGACCAGCTCCGATCCTCGTTTATAGGCGGCGACGGATGCTTCCAGCGGCAACTCGCCAGCTTCCATTTGGGCGACCAGTTGCTCCAGCTCGGCCATCGCTTGTTCGAACGAGGCAGGGCTGCTGGCGGAAATCGGATTTTTTGGCATAGTGGCTATAAATAGTTTAGTTCGCTATTTTAGAGCAAAGCTCTATAAGCCGTTGAAATTCGAGGGCTTTATCTGGATAAAAAGCGTAAAACAGCGCCAAAATTGGCATTTTTATGGGATAATCCTCGGTTCTGTCCAAAATTTCCGTTTCATATTATTTGAACACAGGTTTTTGCGGATTCTTTCTCTCTTAGGTTGATACAACACATTTGGGGGTGGAGGGATGTCCGATCTGGCTTCTATAACCAAGCTCGCGCGCTCCGATGCGCAACTTCCGGTCAACGTCTACTTTGACGAAGCGCTGTTAAAGCGCGAAATCCAGCAATTGTTTCAGAATGGCCCGCGTTACGTCGGCCATGAACTGATGGTGCCCAACGTCGGCGATTACGCCACGCTGGCTTCTGAAAACGAGGGCCGCATGCTGGTGCGCAATCCCCAGGGGATTGAGCTGGTATCCAATGTCTGCCGCCATCGGCAGGCAAAAATGTTCGACGGCCGCGGCAATGCCCGCAACATCGTCTGCCCGCTCCATCGCTGGACCTACGACCTCAAGGGTGAACTGATAGGCGCGCCGCATTTCGGCGAGACGCCATGCATGAACCTGTCCAGGACGCCCTTGCAAAACTGGAACGGCTTGCTGTTTGAACAAAACGCCTTCCATGTCGGCGAGAAACTGGCGCAGCTGGGCGTGGCCAAGGATCTCGATTTCAGCGGCTACCTGTTCGACCATGTCGAAGTCCACGAATGCGACTACAACTGGAAAACCTTTATCGAGGTTTACCTGGAGGACTATCACGTCGAGCCGTTCCATCCGGGCCTCGGCAGCTTTGTCAGCTGCGACGACCTGGAATGGCAATTCGGCAAGGATTACAGCGTGCAGACCGTGGGCGTCAACCACGGGCTGGCGAAATCCGGCTCGCCGGCATACAAGAAGTGGCAGGAGCAAGTGCTCAAGTTCAGCAACGGCGAACCGCCGAAGTTCGGCGCGATCTGGCTGACCCTGTATCCCAACATCATGGTGGAATGGTATCCCCACGTGCTGGTGGTGTCGACGCTGTGGCCGCGCGGCCCGCAAAAGACCACCAACGTGGTCGAGTTCTACTACCCCGAGGAAATTGCGCTGTTCGAACGCGAAATGGTCGAGGCGGAACGTGCCGCATACATGGAAACCTGCGTCGAAGATGATGAAATTGCACTGCGCATGGATGCCGGACGGCGCATCCTGATGGAGCGCGGCGTCAATGAAGTCGGCCCTTACCAGTCGCCGATGGAAGACGGCATGCAGCATTTCCACGAGTGGTACCGGAGCCAGGATGGCCTGGCCTGAGCATTCCCGGATCAGATAGATAACGGGGGCCGGGGTTGGTGCGCAGGCTGAAGCGCGCCAACCCCGGCCCTTTGCCATTATTTAGCGCCGCCGGCATGCACTGCGACCAGAATCAGTCAGAATAGCAGCACCGCTCTTCTACTTCATTCCCGCCCCATGCAATCACTCTGGATGCTGTTCGCTAGCCTCATGTTTTCAATCATGGGAGTCTGCGTCAAGCTCGCCGCCGATCATTACTCCATCGCCGAAATCGTGCTGAGCCGCGGCCTGATCGGCATGCTGTTCATCGTCGTCCTGATCCTGCTGAAAGGCGGCACCCTCAAGACCCCCATGCCGCGCCAGCACCTGTGGCGCGGCGTGATCGGCGTGATTGCGCTGTCGATGTGGTTCTATTCCTTCAGCCTGCTGCCAGTGGCTACCGCCACCACCCTCAACTACACGTCCTCGATATGGCTGGCGGCAATCCTGTTCGGCGCCGCCTGGTGGCGCGGCAACAGCCGCTTCGAATGGGGCATGGCGTTCACCATCCTGCTCAGTTTCATCGGCGTGATGCTGTTGCTGCGGCCATCGTTCGACGCCGAGCAGACCACCGGCGGCATGATCGCGCTGGCCTCCGGCCTGCTCTCGGCCGTGGCTTACCTGCAAGTGCGGCGCCTGGGCAAGCTGGGCGAGCCGGAATACCGGGTGGTCTTCTATTTTTCAGGCACCAGCGCCCTCGCCGGCCTGGCGGGCAGCATCTTGCTGTCCGGCGGCGGCGTCCCGCTCTGGCACCCGCATAGCGCGCAAGGCCTGGCCTTGCTGATTACGCTGAGCCTGTCGGCCACCCTGGCCCAGATGGCCATGACGCGCGCCTACCGCCTTGGCAATCCGCTATTGACCGCGAACCTGCAATACACCGGCATCGTCTTTTCCAGCATCTGGGGCATCCTCATCTGGCACGACCAGATGGACTGGCGCGGCTGGCTTGGCACTGCTGTAATCCTTATCAGCGGTTTGCTGGCAACGTTTTATAATCAAAAGAAGGCGCGTCCGCTCAGCTCCTTGCATGAGGAAAAAACGGTGGCCAGCTAAACCGGTCCTTGATGAGCTGCCGAGCGTTGCCCTGCATCACCTGACACACACTTGATAAAAGGAATGCCATGTCTCAAGCCCATCCCTACCAGACGCTGATTTCTGCCGCGAACCTGCTGCAGAATGCGCAAAACCCCAACTGGGTCATCCTCGATTGCCGCCACGACCTGGTGGATGCCGCTGCCGGCAGGACGGCATACGATGCAGGCCACATTCCTGGAGCCCGTTTTGCCAACCTCGACCGCGACCTGTCCGGCGCCAAGCAGGCAGCCGACGGCAGCTTCAAGGGCCGCCATCCCTTGCCTGAAACAGATGCGCTGCTGGCAACGCTGCGGCAATGGGGCATCAGCGACGATACCCAGGTCGTCGCCTACGACGCCCAGGGCGGCATGTATGCGGCCCGCCTGTGGTGGCTGCTGCGCTCCATCGGCCACAGTTCGGCGGCGGTGCTGGACGGCGGCCTGGCGGCCTGGCAAGCGGCCGCAGGCAGTTTGTCGACGGCCGAGCCGGCTCCCGCAGCCGGCAGCATCAGCGCCAAGCCGCCGCTGACCACCAGCGTCGATGCGCATGACATCCTGCACAACCTGACCAACCCAAGGCGGACTATCCTCGACGCCCGCGCGCCGGACCGCTTTCGCGGAGAAAATGAAACCATCGATCCGGTTGGCGGCCATATTCCGGGCGCCAAGAATCGTTTCTTCAAAGACAATCTGCTGGCGGACGGCCGCTTCAAGCCGGGCCATCAATTGCACGAGGAATTCGGCGCCCTGATCAGCGAGCCGCAAGCCGCAATCATGCAATGCGGTTCAGGCGTCACCGCCTGCCACAACCTGCTAGCGCTGGAAATCGCCGGCTTGCACGGCGCTGCCTTGTATCCGGGCTCGTGGAGCGAGTGGTGCTCAGACCCGAAGCGGCCGATGGCCAAGGGCGTATAAGCGGGTCTTTAGTGATGGTGGGCGTGGCGCGTCAGGAACAGCACGATGGCGACGCCCGCCCCGATCAGCAGGATCTGCGGAATGGTTTCGCGCAGGGTTGCGCGGCGCTGCATCTGCGGCATCAGGTCGCTGACGGCAATGTAGATAAAACCTGACGAGGCAAATACCAGCACGTAGGGAATCCATTCCATGCCGCGCTCCAGCGTAAAGTAGCCGAGCAGGCCGCCCACCACCGCCATCAGGCTACAGATCAGGTTATACACGTAAGCGCGGGTGCGCGAAAAACCGGCATTGAGCAGCACGATGAAATCGCCGATTTCCTGCGGGATCTCATGCACGATGATGGCCAGGCCGGTGATCAGGCCCAGGTGCGGATCGGCCAGGAAGGCCGCGGCGATCAGGATGCCGTCGGTAAAATTGTGCAAGCCGTCGCCCACCAGGATCATCCAGCCGGCTTTGCCCGCCTCTTTCTTGTCATGCCCGTGGTGATGGCCGTGGCCGTCGTCCTCGTGATGGTGCGAATGGCGCAGGATGGCGAATTTTTCCAGCACAAAAAACGCCAGCAGGCCGCCCAGCAGCACGGCGAACAGCGTATGGTTGTCGGCCTTCGATTCGAAGGCTTCCGGCAAGGCGTGCAGCAGGGAAGTCGCCAGCATGATGCCGACCGACAGGCTGACCATGCGCTCAACCATCTTGGACAGCAGCGCGAACGAAAAAACGGCAGCGGCGGTAATGCTGAAAAGGCCGGCGATCATGGTCGCCAGGAGGATTGAAACAAGTGTGGAATTAATTTTTTTTGCTCCGGCAAACAGCTTTACATGCAACAAGGTTGCAAATTAAAGCACAGCTGCTGCATTTCAGCAAATTTAACTGCTTATCGGGGCTCGGGGGCTGCTAGCAAATATCCTTGTATCTGGACGGCAGGCGTCCAGATACAAGCGCAGGCAAACACACAGGCGTCAGCTCACGCCGTGTTCCTTGAACCAGGCCAAAACGCGCTTCCAGCCATCTTTTGCATCCGCTTCGACATAACTGGGCCGGTAATCGGCGTTGAACGCATGGCCGGAATTCGGATACACCACGATTTCCGACTTGCTGCTGCCCTTGGCCAGCGCCGCCTTCATCTGCGCCACATGGTCCTGCGTAATGCCCTGGTCCTTGGCGCCGTACAAACCCAGCACCGGCACTTTCAGGGTCGACGCGATGTCGACCGGCTGCTTCGGCGTCAATGCCTTGATCTCGGCCTCTGTCTTGCCTTCGGGGTCCTTGCCCCTGACCAGGCCGCCGTACCATGCCGCGGCAGCCTTGACCTTGGGGTTGTGGCTGGCGTACAGCCAGGTGATGCGGCCGCCCCAGCAAAAACCGGTAACCGCCAGCTTGTTGGCATTACCGCCATTTTTCTTGGCCCAGGCCACGCAGGCATCGAGATCGCCCAGCACCTGGTCGTCCGGCACTTTGGAAATCACGTTGACGTACAGTTCCGGGATGGATGCAAAAGCGGCCGGATCACCCTGGCGCTTGAACAGATTCGGCGCAATCGCCAGGTAACCGAGCTTGGCGAAACGCCTTGCGATATCGGCGATATGCTCGTGCACCCCGAAAATCTCCGAGACCACCAGCACCACCGGCAAATTGGTTTTGCCCTCCGGCTGCGCGCGGTAGATCGGCACGCTCAAGCCGTTTTCTTCGATCTCCAGCGCTCCGGCCGTGAGGCCCTCGGTATCGGTCTTGATCATGGTCTGCGCCGTCACCGGCAGCACGGCGGCGGCGAAGCCGGTGCCCAAGGCGGTTTTCATGAAAGTACGGCGGTCCACGCCGTCCGACAAGCTGGTTTTGGCCACCAGGCTATCGAACTCTTCTTTCAAATTCGGCATCAAGCTCTCCTTTAAAATTAACCTTCAGCTATCGCACCGGCAACGCTAAGCGACACGCCGTCCTCAATGCGCCTCGTCCCAATTCTTGCCCACTCCGACTTCGGCAATCAGCGGCACTTTTAGTTCAGCCACGCCAGCCATCAGCTGCGGCAGCTTTTCCCGCACCAGCGCCAGTTCGTCCTGCGGCACTTCGAGCACCAGCTCATCGTGCACCTGCATGACCATCTTGGATTTTAACCGTTCTGTTTCGATCCAGCCCTGTACTGCGATCATCGACAATTTGATCAGGTCAGCCGCCGTGCCCTGCATCGGCGCATTGATCGCGGCGCGTTCGGCGCCCTGACGGCGCTGGCCGTTGGGTGAATTGATTTCCGGCAGCCACAGGCGGCGGCCAAACACGGTCTCGACGTAACCTTGCGACTTGGCTTCCACCCGCGTCATGTCCATGAACTGCTTGACGCCGGCAAAACGCATGAAATATTTTTCGATGTACATCTGGGCGGCGGCGCGTTCGATGCCGAGATTGCCGGCCAGGCCGAATGCGCTCATGCCGTAGATCAGGCCGAAGTTGATGACCTTGGCATAACGCCGCTGCTCGCTGTTGACCTCGGCTGCCGGCGTGCCGAAAATCTCGGCGGCGGTTGCACGGTGAATGTCCACGCCTTCGGCAAAGGCGCGCAGCATGTTTTCATCACCCGATATGTGAGCCATGATACGCAGTTCGATTTGCGAATAGTCGGCCGACACAATCACGCTGTCCGGCGGCGCCACAAACGCTTCACGGATACGCCGGCCTTCGGCGGTGCGGATCGGGATATTCTGCAAGTTGGGATCGTTGGACGCCAGCCGCCCGGTCACCGCCACCGCTTGCGCATAGTTGGTATGCACGCGGCCGGTATTCGGGTTGACCATCTTCGGCAGCTTGTCGGTATAGGTCGATTTCAGCTTGGACAGGCTGCGATAGTCGAGCAGCACTTTCGGCAGCGGATAATCCTCCGCCAGTTTCTGCAGCACTTCTTCATCGGTGGATGGCGATCCGGACGGCGTCTTCTTGACCACCGGCAGCTTGAGCTTGTCGAACAGGATTTCGCCCAGCTGCTTGGGCGAGCTCAGGTTGAACGGCTGGCCGGCCAGTTCGTAAGCCAGCTGCTCGATCTCCAGCATGCGCTTGCCCAGCTCGTTCGATTGCGTCGCCAGCAGGCTGGCGTCGATCAGCACGCCGTTGCGCTCGATCTTTTGCAGCACTACCGAAGTCGGCACTTCGATTTTTTCGTAGATGAACCTGAGCTTGGCGTCGTCGGCGATGTGCGGCCACATGGTCAGGTGCAGCTGCAGCGTAATGTCGGCATCCTCGGCCGCGTATTCGGTGGCGCGGCCGATCTCGACTTCGTCGAAACCGATTTGCGAAGCGCCCTTGCCGCACACTTCCTGGAAGGTGATGGTCTGGTGGTTCAGGTGGCGCAGCGCCAGGCTGTCCATGTCGTGGCTGCGGTGCGATTCGAACACATACGATTCGAGCAGGGT
>NZ_JAQGLV010000103.1 GCF_028292705.1 Collimonas fungivorans
GGCGGTGGGGTTGGGGTATCTGCCAGCGATGCTGCTGCCGCAGTGTCGGCCGCTTTCGGCGCATCTGCAGCTGCTGGAGCCGACGCTGCGGCAGCCGACGCTGCGGCTGGTGTTTGGGCGATTGCTGCCAGCGGCGCTGAAATCGTCGCGGCGGAGATCATCAGGGCAGTGACAAGGGCGGACAGGCGGTTACGAGTAATAGACATGCTGATGCTCCAAATTTTAGAAAGTAGATTGCCGCAATCGCGACGTAATGGTTGGTTTGCGCGCATTTGCGCTGCGCCTACTCGAGCTTCCAGACATACTGCATCCTGGTCGACGACTGCACCGCTTTGCCGTCGGCCATGGCAGGAGTGAAATGGCACAAGCCCCACGCTTTTACCGTGGCCCGGTCCAGGTCTTTGAAGCCACTGCTTTTTTCAACGGCGGAGTCCAGCACATTGCCGTCGGCGCCGATGGTCAGCTTGACGGTCACCATGCCCTCTTCTTCATTGCGCAGGGACGATCTCGGGTATTCCGGCTTGTCGCAATTGCCTGCAATCTTGGCGCTGGTATGTGCGGGCCCTGCTTCGCCGGTGGCCGATGGCTGCGCCACGGAAGTCGGCAGGTCATTGCTCGGCGGCTTGACGTTGGTCACCGCGGCAATCACGTTATCCTGTGGCGGCGGCGTTACTTTTACCTCGGGTGGAGGAACGAATGGCGGTGGCGGCGCGACCGATTTTGGCGGTGGCGGCACCGGCTTGTCCGGCGGCGGCGGTGGCGGCGGCTTGAACTCTTCGATGATCTTGGTTTCGACCGGCTGCTGGATCACTTCCACTACCTTGCGCGCCAGTCCGGTAAGCAGCGCATAAACGATAAGGACATGCAGAACAACAACCACGCCGATGCCAACTACATTATTGGAGGGATTTTTCCCATCCTGCGTGAAATCCATACAACGACTCCTGTTTGTGCGCCTGATTTCCGGCAATCTCGGTATTGACTATGCCGTCCGCCTGGCGCCTGATCTGTTGCCGGCCCGATCTTTGCGATCTGCCTGCATCGTCAGTTTCATCTGCATTGGTAAAAAACCGGAGAGCGTCTTGCATTCAAGCGCGTCACAACAACATCCGGTCATCTGCGCTCTCACGGCGAAATCAACGTCAACTCTCACTACGATCTGAAACTGCCGGCATGCCGCTGTTGGACGGCGGCATGCCGGCTTCTCGCTGCTAGAACTTCAGATGCGCATTCAGGTAGAACTGCCGGCCGTTCTTGTAGAACGCACGCGGCTGGTCTTCATTGAGCGCGTAGTACTTCAAGGTAGGGTCGTTCAGGTTCTGTGCATCCAGCGTGAAGGACAGCTGTTCGCTGTACTTGTAGCCCAATGACATCGCCAGGGTGCCGACGCCGGCTTGATAGAACGCCGTGCTGCGATCCAGGCCGCTGTAGAACGAACTGCGGTAGTTATATGAAATACGCGCATTGAAACGTTCATCTTCATAATAAGCCGTCAGGTTGGCGGTACGCTTCGAGGCGCCGACCAGGGGACCGTTGGTAGAGTCATAGGCATTGATGAATGTGGCGTTGGTGGCGAAACCGAAGTTTTTACCCAGCGGCATTTCATACGCCAGTTCGATACCGTTCACCGTGCCGCTGGTGTTGATCGGCACTGTCAGCTGGTAATCCGCCATGTAGTTGGCAGGATGGTCAGGCGTGCTGGTGACATAGCTTCTGGTAACGGTGCCCAGACCGACATAGCTGGTCAGGTTCATGTTGAAGATACTGGCGGACACCAGGGAACGCGGAGCGAAGTACCATTCCAGCGAAGCATCGAAGTTGTTCGACGTGATTGGCTTCAGGTCCGGATTGCCGCCGGTGCCGGAGCCGATTGAGCCGAATTGCGCCGGTGGCGACAACGCTACCTGGCCAGCCAGCGCCGAATAATCCGGACGAGTCATGGTCTTGGATGCGGCAAAACGGGCAACCACGTCCTTGCTCAGGTCGAACTTCAGGTTCATGCTCGGCAACACATCGACGTAGCTGTTATCGTCGTGCTGCCTGACGAACGGACCGAAAGCGGAGGTCGTGATCGCACCTGGCGCGGTAGCCGGCGCGGCGACGTTGGAGATGACGCTCTCCTTGGTCTGGACTACGCGCAAGCCGACATTCCCGCTCCAGCGGTCACCCTCAAGATTGGCTTGCAGGTAACCGGCCGTATTCTTTTCCTTGACCGAAAACTCGGAATTCCAGTCTTCACGCGTGACCGGATCGCGATTGGTGAAGGCGTTGTACGCCGCCAGCTGGCCCGGCGAGTAATACCACACATTGGTCGGGAAACCGCTGCCGAGGCCGCTGCCGAAATTGCCAGGGAAATTCTGATAACCCTGCGGGAAATTGGCAGGATCCTGGGCTGCAGCTGTCGGGCCTTGGCCGATCACACCTTCGGAACTGCGTTTGTGATCGTTATAGCGCAGGCCAAACT
Organism: Collimonas fungivorans; assembly: GCF_028292705.1. GTDB lineage: Bacteria > Pseudomonadota > Gammaproteobacteria > Burkholderiales > Burkholderiaceae_D > Collimonas > Collimonas fungivorans_B. The sequence continues at coordinate 2,465 of NZ_JAQGLV010000103.1, forward strand.
GCACCGTCTTCAAGGTACCCCAGTCGGCGGAATATTCACCGTCGGCCTGAGCCCAGTTTTCCTTGTCCTTGACGTTGATGTTCTGGTCGCCGAAGATCCAGCCGAACGTTGTGCTTGGGCCGGCAGGGCTGGCATTATTGGTTGCACCCAGGTTCCAGTTGGCAGCCGTGCCTGTTCCGTTCAATTGATAACCCGCGCCTGCACCGACGCCGACATTCCATTCCGCCACGTTCTGGGTCGGTGTCTTCCCTTCACCGGACGAGGTGCCCAGCTTGGTGGTGAAAGTCAGCGAATCGCTGGCGCGCCATTTGGTGCCAAGTTCAACGAAATTGGCGCTGGCGCTTTCATCCGGACGTGAAATCTGATCATAAACGCCATAGTTGGTGCCGGCTACAGGTGCAAAAGTGGCCGATGTCAGCGTATTGTTTTTCACCGTGTAACCAGGATTCGGCGATTGGCCCGCGCCGGCGTTGATGACCTGCGCACCCCAGAATTCATAACTGCGGTTGTAGTTGGCCGCCTTCATTTCCGAGGTAAAGGCATTGACGTCGAACGAGAAGTCGTTGCTCAGCTTGAACTGGACATCGATCAAACCGCCGGTGCGTTTGCGTTGCTGCTCAAACAGGGCGGAGTTGATCAGGTTAGGCGCATAGACGCCGGCCAGGTCCGGATGCGCGAGAGCGATCTTGCTGCCCGGAGCGATCTGGGTGTAGCCCAGGATTTCCTGCCCTTGCCGTTGCAGATGGCGTTCTTCAGAGAATGCCTGCACCAGGATGCCGAAGGTGTTGGCATCGTTCTTCCAGTTCACCAGAGCGCTGATTTGCGGATCGGTCTTGCCCGGCAAATCGGCATACACCGCGCCCAGGGTTGCTTCTGCCGTAAATTGTTTCTTGAACTCCAGCGGCTTGCGGGTAATGATGTCGACCGAACCGGCGACCCCGCCTTCCACCAGGCTGGCCTGGGAACTCTTGTGCACCACTACCGACCCCACCAGTTCCGAAGGCAGCAGCGTATAGCTGACGCTGCGGCCAACTGTGCCCGACTGGTCCAGCACGAACCAGTCGCCGGATGCCACGTTGTGGCCGTTGATCAGCGTCTGCGTCAGGCTCGGGCTGGTGCCGCGCATGCTGACCCGGTCGGCTTCGTCGAAACCGCCTTCGGTGGCGCCGGCGTTACCGATGGTGACGCCCGGCACGCGCGACAGCGAATCGGCAACGTTCTTGTCCGGCATCTTGCCGATGTCTTCGGCGGTGATGACTTCCACGTGCGAGTCGGCATTACGTTTCTGAGTCAGGGATTTTTGCAATGAACCACGGATGCCGCTGATGGTGACTTGTTCAATGCCACCCTTGTCGGCGCTCTTGCTGTCAGCTTTCGAAGCTGCGTCATCTGCCTGCTGCGCATAGGCTGGCATGGCTGCCGCCATGACCAGTAGCGCAACTGCAGATGCTATTGGTGTTAAATTTTTATTCACTTACCGTTCTCCCCATCGATTGCGGCCCCGCAAACCCCAAGCAGGCCATTTTTTTCATTGACTTCTCCACGCTGTGGCTTGAGGTCGCTTCAGGCCGACAAAGGGGAGAACCTTTTTTTCGATACAGTCGCCAATACAACAAGATCCAACCAACAAGACGCTGCATAGCGCCGCCTGTAAAACACCTGCCCCTGCCGGTCTTTCTCCAAAAAAACCGTCCGGGGAAAATGCCGTGCGTACCCTGCCCCCGCACCAAGCTTCCGCATCTGCCTTACGCCCAAGCTCACGAATTCCCTTTGGAAACGTTGCGCTGAAGACACTCTAGGGACCGTAAAAGTGGCTGTCAATAGGCATTCAACTGGTATTACATAAATAAATTATTGGTATCAAAATTACTAATTCATATATCTATATATACCGTTGTTTACATTCACTATTTTGCAAACTACATGACTGTTGTTTAGTGGAGTGGACTGGTCGCTTTTTTTCAAAATGGGGTCAGGAAAAATCAAGTTTTTCTCGAAAAACAGAATTTGAGGATTTTTATATGGAACTTCTTCGAACTGGCCAAGTCGCCGATTTTCCATGTCATTTTCAGTCTTTATTTTTTGTAGTTTCTCCTATGAAAATACGTAATTTTCAAACGATAAAAACATTGTTGGAATTCATATTGAAACGCCAAAAAATCGGGGGAAATTGACTATCCCAAAGTTTTTTTTATTTTTTTCAGGAAAATTGGAAAGCCATCAGATAAATGAAGCGGCATTACCTACAAGCACTAAACACGCTGCGTTGCAGCATCATGCAAAACAGTAAAGAAGCAGCCAATGCCAGTTCAAATTGGTAGTTTTTTTGTAATACCACTTTGGTGCGAACCTGGCACCAAAGTGGTGAGCAGCAACTACCTCAAAACGACGGTAACGCCCGGTCGGATAACCCCGCTTACTTCAAAAAAATGGGATCTGCAGCAGGCAAAACACCGGGCCGGCGATCGGCAGCGCGGTTGATTTGAATGCAATGGAAAACGCACCAGACGGATAAATCCGGTAGCAGACCGGGGGTGATATTGGTGCATCGCGGAACAGCGCTTTTGATCCAGGCTCAGCACTACCCCTGCGCAGCCGGCCTGAACAGGGCCGTACAAGCTGGCTAAACAGGACAACAAAAGCCCCAGGCAGGCCGCACCTGAGGTTTTTTGTGCAAGAACAGTTTCTTTCCTGCGTTAGTGGCGGGAACAGGATTTTCTCCTGCTAATCCGATTCAAGCTTGTGTCTGCCGGATGAACTGCACGACAAGCGCGGCGATTTCATCCGGCGCGTCCTCCAGGCTGTAATGCCCGACCCCGGCCAGCCGATGGATCGGCGCCTTCGGGAATATCTCGGTAAACAGCGGAAGCAGATGCTCCGCATGCAGCGTCCGGTCCGCCATGCCCCAGATGGCGAGCGCCGGCTTGGCCCGGATCGCACGATCGGCTGCCGCGTCGGGCGTCTCGAAGCGATGCGCCCCGATGGCGGTGCCTTTTGCCCAGCCGATGGCGCCGCGACAGTCCGCGGCGCTGGCGAAACGCGATCCGTAAGCGGAGAGCCAGGCATCGGTGATCAGGGCATGGTTCTCGAAACCGTTCAGCTTGAGCGTGCTCAGGATATTGAAACCGAGCTGGCCCAGCACCGTTTCCAGGCTGCCTTCCTTTTCGGCTTTCTCGATCCACTGGAACCACGGCGCAACGCCGACATTCGCAGTCCATCGCTCGACAAGATCAGCCTGGCCGAACGGGGTTGGTCCGTTGGCCGAGATCACCCGAAGAATACGGTCCGGATGGCGGGCGGCCAGGCCCATGCCGACAGGACCGCCGAAATCATGCAGCACGAGGGTGATGTTGCGCAGGTCGAGCGCAAGGACAAAACGTTCGAGGTTGTCGATGTGATCCTGCAGCCAGTAGCTGCGCTCCTGCGGCGTCGCGCTCTTGCCGAACCCCATGTGGTCGGGGACTATCACGCGCCGGACATCGCTCAGCGCCGGGATCAGGTGGCGGAACA
>NZ_JAQGLV010000236.1 GCF_028292705.1 Collimonas fungivorans
GCCAGCACTTCCTTGAATTTACCGTAGCTCATCAGTTTTTCATGGCGTGCATTCAGCAGGTCCTTGGTCTTGACGCCCTGGAACTGGCGCAAGGTATCGGCCAGCGCGCGCTTGAGCAAGGAAGCCATCTGCTTCGGATCGCGATGGGCGCCGCCCAGCGGTTCGCTGACGATCTTGTCGATCAGGCCGACGGCTTTCAGGCGATGCGCGGTCAGGCCCAGCGCATCGGCAGCATCGGCTGCGCGCTCGGCGGTTTTCCACAGGATCGACGCACAGCCTTCAGGCGAGATCACCGAATAAGTCGCGTACTGCAGCATCAGGACCGCGTCGCCGACCGCAATCGCCAGCGCGCCGCCGGAGCCGCCTTCACCGATGATGGTAGCGATCAGCGGCACTTTCAGTTCAGCCATCGCGTACAGGTTGTGGCCGATGGCTTCCGACTGGCCGCGCTCTTCGGCATCGATGCCGGGGAAAGCGCCAGGCGTATCGACAAAGGTGAAAATCGGCAGGCCGAATTTTTCCGCGACTTTCATCAGGCGCAAAGCCTTGCGATAACCTTCCGGCTTGGGCATGCCGAAATTGCGCAAGGCGCGCTCCTTGGTGTCGCGCCCTTTCTGATGGCCGATCACCATGCAAGCCTGGCCGTTGAAACGCGCCAGGCCGCCGACTATCGACTGGTCGTCGGCATAGGTGCGGTCGCCGTGCAGCTCATGGAAATCGGTGAAGATTTCATTCACGTAGTCCATGGTGTAAGGACGCTGCGGATGCCGCGAAATCTGGGAAACTTGCCAAGGCGTCAATTTTGCGTAGATATCCTTGGTCAATTGCTGGCTTTTTTTCGACAAGCGATCGATTTCTTCAGAAATGTCCACCGCCGAATCGTCCTGGACGAAACGCAGCTCTTCGATCTTGGCATCTAATTCGGCGATCGGTTGCTCGAAGCCGAGAAATGTTGTTTTACTCATATTGTTCCCTTGTTTAAACCATCATTACCGAATAAGTTGCTAATAAGTTATTACTCAGTAATGACTTGATATTCTGCAGACGTCGCATCCAGGCTACGCCATAGATACCAGGTCGCCACAGTACGCCATGGCTCCCAATTGGCCGACACTTCGCGCGCATCGCTGCGCGAAACCGGCTCTCCTGAAAAATAATTGACACTAATGCCTTTAAGCAATCCTAAATCATCCAAAGGCAAAATATTGGGCCGGAGCAAATTAAATATCAAAAACATCTCCGCTGTCCAGCGTCCGATGCCGCGGATCTGGGTCAGGTCCGCGATGACATCCTCGTCGTCCATCTCCATCCACTGCTCGGCATTGACCCGTTTTGCCTTGAAATGGTCGGCCAGGTCAAGAATATAGTCCGCTTTACGCTTAGACAAGCCGCAAGCCGCAAGTTGCTCCGGGCCCGCTTTCAATACCTGGGCCGGAGTCGTCTTGGGACAGACTAACAGAAATTTTTGCCACGCAGATTCCGCCGCCTTGACTGAAACCTGCTGGCCGACCACCGAACGCGCCAGCGTGGTAAACGCCTCGCCGCGGCCAACCAGGTGCAGGTCGCCGAATTGCGGGATCAGCTTACGCATGATTCGGTCACGCTTCATCAACTCGGCCTTGGCGTCTTCCCAATACGAAGGCACAAAAAACCTGGAGTCGACAGCTATCGCTTTTTGCATACGTTTAGGCCCTTCGCCATTCGGTTTGACCGCCGGGCTTATCTTCCAGCAAGATGCCTTCGGCCAGCAGTTCCTTGCGAATCAGGTCTGCGGCAGAAAAATCCTTGGCTATTTTTGCCGCTTGACGAGCTTGAATTTTGAGTAGGATATCTTGCTCTGACAAAGCCGCTTGCGCAATGCCATTTCCGACAACTTCACCGCCGGCGAGTGCGCGGCCTTTCAAAAAATCTTCAGGGGAACGCTGCAGGAAACCCAGTACCCCGGCCAAACCTTTCAGCTGGCGCGCCGCTGCCTGCGAACGATTCTTGTTGACTTCGTTGGCCAGGTCGAACAAGGCGGAGATCGCCATCGGCGTATTAAAATCGTCGTCCATGGCTTGCGCCACGCGCGCGGCGTGGGCTTCGCTCCAGTCCAGCGGCAACGTGTCGGCCATTACTTCTTTCAGGGCTGTATACAAGCGGGTCAGCGCCTGCTTGGCGTCGTCCAGGTTGCTGTCGGCATAATTCAGCGGGCTGCGGTAGTGCGCGCGCAGGATAAAGAAGCGCACCACTTCCGCATCGTATTTTTTCAGGACCTCGCGAATCGTGAAAAAATTTCCCAAGGACTTGGACATCTTCTCGTCGTCGATACGCACAAAGCCGTTATGCATCCAGTAATTGACGAACTGGTGGCCGTGCGCGCCTTCCGACTGGGCGATTTCATTTTCGTGATGCGGGAACTGCAAATCCTGGCCGCCGCCGTGGATGTCGAACTGCTCGCCCAGCAACTGCTCAGCCATGGCGGAGCATTCGATATGCCAGCCCGGGCGGCCCTGGCCCCAGCGCGAAGTCCATTTGACCTCTTCCGGCTCGCTGTCCTTGGCCGCTTTCCACAAAACAAAATCGAGCGGATCGCGCTTGCCCAGGTTGACGTCGACCCGCTCGCCGGCGCGCAGGTCGTCGAGCGACTTGCCCGACAATTTGCCGTAACCGGCAAAATCGCGCACCGAATAATTGACATCGCCGTCGCTGCCCTGGTATGCCAGCCCTTTATGTTCGAGCTTTTCGATCAAGGCCAGCATCTGCGGCACGAACGCCGTCGCGCGCGGCTCGTGATCCGGCTTTTGCACGCCGAGCGCTGCCGCATCCTCGTCCATGGCCTGGATGAAACGGCCGGTCAGCTGCGAGATGGTCTCGCCGTTTTCCACGGCGCGCTTGATGATCTTGTCGTCGATGTCAGTGATGTTGCGCACGTAGGTGACGTCCAGGCCCGACTGGCGCAGCCAGCGTTGCACCATATCGAACACCACCATCACTCGTCCGTGACCAAGATGGCAATAGTCGTAAACCGTCATGCCGCAGACATAAATGCGGACCTTGCCTGGTTCGATTGGAGAAAACGGCTGCTTCTCACGCGCCAGCGTGTTATATATTTTCAAGTCGCTCATGGGAAATTACTGCCTACGGACAGAAATAAGGCACAGAATTAAAGTACAGCAATAAGGCAGAAAAATATTGCACGCCGTTTTACCCATTCGCGCACTTGCGGTGCGGACATCAGTACAACTGAATCGCCAAAACTCTTTTGCAGTGCTTAGTTTGATAAAATGTTGCTTTTCGCCGCAGTATATCATTACTGAAAAGCGAAAATACACCACAAACGCTACTACCCACATGAAGGATTTTTATGCCAGCATCTCTTAGCCTGTCCCGCCGCGCGTTCACCCTGGCATTGACCTCTGCATTGACGGCTGCCTGTTTGCTGGGCAACCCTTCGATTGCCAGCGCTGCCGACAAGCCCCACGTCCTGCTGAAAACCAATATGGGCGACATCGTCATCGAGCTGAATCCGGAAAAAGCGCCGAAGACAGTCAAGAATTTCCTGGGCTATGTAAACAGCGGCCACTATAACGGCACCATCTTCCATCGCGTCATAGAGAATTTCATGATCCAGGGCGGCGGCATGACCAAGGACATGGTAGAGAAGCCGGCGCCGAACAAGGTGGAGAACGAAGCCAAGAACGGCCTCAAGAACGTGCCTTACAGCGTCGCCATGGCGCGCACCGCGGATCCGCAATCGGCCGGCGCACAATTCTTCATCAATACCACCAACAACGAATTCCTCAACTATCCTGGCCGCGACGGCTGGGGCTACGCGGTATTCGGCCAGGTCATCAAGGGCATGGACGTGGTCGACAAGATCAAGAAAGTAAAGACCGCCTACCAGGACGTGCCGACCACCCCGGTTATCATCCAATCGGCTACAGTAACCAAATAAATACCGTTTTTGTCCTTCCAATTTTCAACCATCTGATAGGAAACACCATGGCAGTCCTCCTCACTACCAACCACGGCACGATCAAGATCGAACTCGAAACAGAAAAAGCGCCAAAGAGCGTGGAAAACTTCCTGGCCTATGTCAATGCCGGCCATTACAACGGCACGATTTTCCACCGCGTGATCCCTGGCTTCATGGTGCAAGGCGGCGGTTTTGAGCCTGGCATGAAACAAAAGCCGACCAACGATCCGGTCGAAAACGAAGCCAAGAACGGCCTCAAGAACAAGCCTTACACACTGGCGATGGCCCGTACTTCGGCGCCGCATTCGGCATCCGCGCAGTTTTTCATCAACGTCAAGGACAACAGTTTCCTCGACTACCCAGGCCAGGACGGCTGGGGTTATTGCGTCTTCGGCAAAGTCGTTGAAGGCCAGGACATCGTCGACAAGATCGAGGGCGTGAAAACCGGCCGTTCCGGCATGTTTGCCGATGTGCCGGTAGATGACGTCGTCATCGAAAAAGCTGAAGTCGTTTAATCCAGGCTCCTTCTTATGACAGCCTCAGTCTCGAACCAGTCCGGCGCACCAGTTGCGCTATTCATCTCCGACCTGCATTTGCAGGCAGCGCACCCGCGCACCACCCGGGCCTTCCTGGATTTCCTGCAGGAACAGGCAAAGCGGGCGCAGCAACTGTATCTGCTGGGAGACTTGTTCGAGTACTGGGCTGGCGACGATGACCTGGAAACGCCGTACAACCGCGAAATTGCCGAAGCGATCCGGCAGGTCAGCGATAGCGGCGTGCAGGTTTTCTGGATTGCCGGCAATCGCGACTTCCTGGTTGGCGACGGCTTCGCGCAAGCAGCCGGCCTGACCATGCTGCCCGACCCTTCAGTGATCACGGTAGGCAACCGGCGCCTGGCGATTGCCCATGGCGATGCGCAATGCACCGACGACCTGGCCTACATGGAATTTCGCGCGCAAGTGCGGCAACCGCAATGGCAGGCGCAATTCCTTGCGCTGCCGCTGGCGCAGCGCAAGGCGATCATCGCCGGCGTGCGCAAGGAAAGCCAGGAAGAGCAGCGCCACAAAACGATGGAAATCATGGATGTCAATCCGGCGGCGATCGATGCCTTGTTCGACAGCACCGCCACCGCCACCCTGATCCACGGCCACACGCATCGGCCCGCGCGCCACCTCTCAGGCGCCGGCGAGACTGCCCGCACCCGCTACGTATTGCCGGACTGGGAGTATGACGTCAAGGCGCAGCGAGGCGGCTGGATTGCGATTGATGCGGATGGCGTGATCGGGCGTTTTGGCTACGATGGCCAGCAACTGGCCGATTGATCTAATCCAACTGCGCTAATCAAACTGCCGCTTGAATTCGGCAAACTGCGCCGATAAATCATCCATTTGCCGCCGCAAGCCGGCAACTTCTTCTTCAAGCTGGGCGATCCGGTCCTGGCTGCCGCTTTTCACCACCGATGCACTGCCCGATATCGCATCCGCTATCGCCTGCTGCTCCAGTATTTCCTCGCCCGCCAGCAGATGCGCATAACGCGATTCCTTGGTGCCGGGCGCTTTCGCCAGGCGCGCTACCAGCGGCGGATATTTGTCGACCAGGAACTGCAAAGCCGTTTCGACTTCGCCCACCGAGGCAAACTCATGCAGCCTGCCGCTGCGGCTGCGCAATTCGCCCGCGGTCTGGATCCCGCGCAGCATCAAGGTCGTCAATACCGCCAGCTTGTCTTGCTCCAGCAGCCATTTGACCCGCATCCGGTGTTCGTACTTGGCAACCCGGGCGCCGGCCTGGTTGACTTCGACCACCAGCTTGCGCTGCATCAGGCGCTGCAGGATGTCCAGCACGGTCGATTCGGCGATAGCCATCACAGGATCGCGGCTGGAGAGCTGGTTGCAGCCATTGGTCAGGGTATTCAGGGACAACGGATAGTTATCCGGCGTCAGCGCTTCTTTTTCGGCGAGGACCGCCAGCACGCGGATTTCAAACTGGTCCAGAAATGCATCGGCGCTGCTGGAACCAACGGCCGGTTCGTCGCTGGCCGGGATACTGCTCACTTCTTGATTCATTGCTTGCTCTCCTGGCGCGCCATCCTATTCGACCAGTTTATTCAGCTGGTCCGGGTCAAATTTCTCTAGCTCGGGCAAGCCCTCGCAGGCGATGCCGGATTTCTTCAGCAAGGCGATGATGCGTTCTATCTGGTTTTCCTGCGCGGCGGCGTTGTCGATCAAGCCATGCAAGGCCTTGGACAATGGATCGTCGCCGTTGGGCGTAACGCCGTAGGCGGCAAACATGCGGGCCGCGGCCTCATCCTTGCCGCTGAAGTTTTCCTTGAGGACGATGCGCGCAGGATTGCCCACCGCGGTCGCTCCCGGCGGCACTTCCTTGACCACCACTGCGTTGGAACCAACCTTGGCGCCCTCGCCCACCGTGAAGCCGCCCAACACCTTGGCGCCGGCGCCGATGATGGCGCCGCGCGCCAGGGTCGGATGGCGCTTGGCGCCCTTGTTCAGCGAAGTGCCGCCGAGGGTGACGCCCTGGTAAATCGTGCAGTCGTCGCCGACTTCGGCGGTTTCGCCGATCACCACGCCAAAACCGTGGTCGATGAATACCCGCCGGCCTATGGTGGCGCCGGGATGGATCTCAATTCCGGTAAAGGTGCGGGCAACCTGCGAAATGAAACGTCCCGGCCACTTGAAGCCGTTGTGCCAGCAATGATGCGCCCAGCGATGCAGGATGATGGCGTGCAGGCCGGGATAACAGGTCAGCACTTCCCACTGGGTGCGTGCGGCGGGATCGCGCGCCATGATGTTGGCAATGTCTTCACGAATGCGGCTGAACATAAGGGTGTCGGATGAATGCGGAGGCGTAATGTTATTCCAAATCGCGCCTGCCGTCTTTTGCTGCGAAAGTCCGGGAAACCGGTGAACCGGTTTCAGGCCGGACTGGGAATATCCAAATCGCCGCCGCACAGGATAAACCGGCGGCGCGACTCAGAATGGGTAAGGCAGATTGGAATCAACAACCCTTGACCATGCGCTGGCGGCGGGCTTCGTACAGGCAGACGCCGGACGCCACCGACACATTCAGGCTCTCGACCGAACCGAACATCGGCACATTGACCAGCACATCGCAGGTTTCACGCGTCAGGCGGCGCATGCCCTCGCCTTCGGAGCCCATGACCAGGGCTGCCGGGCCGGAAAAGTCCGCTTCGTACAACCCTTTTTCGCCGTCTTCGCTAGTGCCGATCAGCCAGATTTCACGTTCCTTCAACTCGCGCAAGGTGCGCGCCAGGTTAGTCACGGTAATGTAAGGCACGGTTTCGGCAGCGCCGCTGGCGACCTTGGCGGCGGTGGCGTTCAAGCCTACCGCACGGTCTTTCGGTGCAATCACGGCATGGGCGCCGGCGCCGTCAGCCACCCGCAGGCAAGCGCCCAGGTTGTGCGGATCGGTAATGCCGTCCAGCACCAGCAGCAGCGGCGGACCGACGATGGCATCGAGCAGCTCATCCAGGTTGCGCGCCAGCGACAGCTCGCCGGCTTTCGCCACCACGCCCTGGTGGCGGCGGGTGCCGACGATATTCGACAAGCGTGCGTCATCCACCGGGATCACGCGCACGCCAACCGCCTTGGCGGCATTCAACAGTTCCTGCATGCGGCGGTCGACGCGGCCGGCATCCACATAAATCTCTTCCACCGACGATGCTTCATGACGCAAACGCGCGGTGACGGCGTGAAAGCCGAAAATCATTTTACTTTTCATATTCTCAGAATCTATCTATCTTTTACGCTTGCTGGATTTCGTGAAGGCTTTCGGCGCCCGCGTCTTTTCTGCGACGCTGACGGTCTTGGCCTTCTTGGTCTTGCTTGGAGCAGTGGTCTTGGCGGCAGTCGTGACTCTGCTGCCGCCGGTCTTTTTCGGCGGCGCGGCCTTGCCGCCGGCCTTCGGTTTGGCGCCCCGGCCTTGTTCATTGTCGGCGCGCCGCGCTTCATTCTTGAGCACGGTCTTGATGCCTGGCTCATTGACCAGGCGCAGGTCGATCTTGCGAGCATCCAGGTCAACCCGGCTCACCTGCACCGTTACCCGGTCGGTCAGCTGGTAACGGATGCCGGTGCGTTCGCCGCGCAATTCGTGACGCGCTTCGTCGTACTGGAAATAATCCGCGCCCAGCTCGGTGACATGCACCAGGCCTTCGATATACAAAGCGTCGAGCTGGACAAAAATGCCGAACGTGGCGACGCCGGAAATCACGCCGGTGAACTCTTCGCCCAGCTTGTCGCGGATGAAATAGCACTTGAGCCATGCTTCGACATCACGCGAGGCTTCGTCGGCGCGCCGCTCATTGGCCGAGCAGTGGACCCCCAGCGCTTCCCATACCGCCAGGCTGCCCTCGTTCCTCTTCTTGCCCGCCGCCTTGTCTTCCGCCTGCTTCTTGCGGCCGGCCGGCGACAGCATGGTGTTCAGAGAACTGGTGTCGAAACCCTTGGGTTCGTAACGCTTGCCTTGCAGGATCGCCTTGATGGTGCGGTGGGTCAGCAGATCGGGATAGCGCCGGATCGGGCTGGTGAAATGCGCATACGATTCATACGACAAACCGAAGTGGCCGATGTTTTCCGGGCTGTAGACCGCCTGCTGCATGGAGCGCAGCAGCATGGTCTGCAGCAGCAAGGCGTCCGGCCGCGCCTTGATCTTTGGCATCAGGGCGGCATAGTCGGAGGCGGCCGGCGTATCGCCGCCGGCCAGCGTCAGGCCGACCTGCTTGAGGAAGGTGCGCAGCACCGCCAGCTTTTCCTTGGTCGGATGCGCATGAATACGGAACAGGCCGGGATGCTTGTGGCGTTCCATCAGGTCGGCGGCGCAGACGTTGGCCGCCAGCATGCACTCTTCAATCACCTTGTGCGCATCGTTGCGGGTGCGCGGCAGGATTTTCTCGATCTTGCCGGCGGCGTTGCAGACGATGTAGGTTTCGGTGGTCTCGAAATCGATGGCGCCGCGCGCCTGGCGCGCTTGCAGCAAGGCGTGGAACACTTCATACAGATGCAGCAGGTGCGGCACCAGGCCGGGACGCTTGGCGGCTTCCGGGCCCTTGGTATTGCCCAGGATGGCCGCTACTTCAGTATACGTCAGGCGTGCCGCCGAATGGATCACCGCGGGATAGAACTGGTAAGCCTTGATCTCGCCCTTGGCGCTGATCACCGCATCGCATACCAGGGTCAGGCGGTCGACGTCCGGATTGAGCGAGCACAGGCCGTTGGAGAGCTTCTCCGGCAGCATCGGGATCACGCGGCGCGGGAAATACACCGAGGTGCTGCGCTCCAGCGCATCGACATCCAGAGCGTCGTTAGGCTTGACGTAATGGCTGACGTCGGCGATTGCCACGATCAGGCGGTAACCGTTGGCGCGGCCGATCTTGATCGGTTCGCAATACACGGCATCGTCGAAGTCACGCGCGTCTTCGCCGTCAATCGTCACCAGCGGCACGTCGCGCAGGTCGACGCGGTCGCCGAGGTCGGCCGCGCGCACTTCGCCCGGCAGCTTGGCGGCCAGTTTCTTGGCGGCTTCGGAAAATTCGTGCGGCACGCCATATTTACGTACAGCAATTTCGATTTCCATGCCCGGGTCGTCGATATCGCCCAGGATTTCGACAATCTTGCCGACCGGCTGGGTATAACGCGAAGGCTGCTCGGTGAGCTGGACGCTCACTACCTGCCCGGCCTTGGCCTTGCCCGGCGATCCCGCCAGGATGATGTCCTGGCCGATGCGCTTGTCTTCGGGGGCGATCACCCAGACCCCGTTTTCATTGAGCAAACGGCCGATCACATGGGTATTTGCCCGCGACACTACCTCGACAATCGTCCCTTCCGGACGGCCGCGGCGGTCGGTGCCGATGATGCGCGCCTGCACCCGGTCGCCATGCAGCACTTTCTGCATTTCCTTTTCAGGCAGGAAAACGTCATCGCCGCCCTCGTCCGATATCAGGAAGCCGAAACCGTCGCGGTGACTGCTGACGCGGCCTTCGATAAAACCGGGGGAATTGGTCAGCTTGTAGACGCCGCTGCGGTCGGGCTTGATCTGGCCGTCGCGCTCCATGGCATTCAGGCGGCGCGTCAAACCGTCCATTTCATCGGGTTTGACATTAAGCGCGGCTGCTAGAGCGGCGGCGTTTTGCGCCTCGGAAGAGGTGCGCAGAAGGCCGAGAATTTCCTCCCGGCTGGGGATAGTGTAGGAATATTGGCTCAAAAGGCTATTTTCAACAGGTTGTTATTCATCAATGGTTAGTGTAACGGAGGATTGTGACATTCTCCTAACCAAGCAATTTATATCTACATATCGTTATGACTAGGTTGACTTATTTGTACATTAGCTTATAATCTCGCTCTCTCAAGCCCACGTGGCGGAATTGGTAGACGCGCATGGTTCAGGTCCATGTGCCGCAAGGTGTGGGGGTTCGAGTCCCTCCGTGGGCACCATATACCACAGACCAGGCCTTTGTATGCAGATACGAAGGCCTGGCTCTCCGCAAAATTCCCAGTATTTCACCGAGCTGATCCGGGATACGTAGTGGATATCAGCATTCGCCGGGCATCGCGGCGCGCCATGTGCGCAAACACGATGCATATTATCAGCAAATCGCATTAGTCCAGGCGCGGCAAATCCCGAGCAGCTTTCGGCTCGCCCAATCCTGATCCGGTTGAAACGGGCGGCAATGCCGCCCTCTGTTTACTAGAATGGACTGATCATCACTTTCTGCGGGTTCACCACGGCTGCGGCCGGGAGCTCGGCATCGATTACCTGGTAGAAGGCGTTGCCGGTATCGGCGATATTCCAGGTGCTCAGGATCACGTGATAGCCGCTGCGGCCGGCCGGAATCGTGCAGCTATGCTTCGCATGGGTATTGCTGACTGGCGCGAAACCACCCTTGATGATGCAGAACGGCTGCAAGTCGAACGAAGCGCGGCTCAATTTCTGGTTCGGGTTCCAGCCTTGCTTGGTGATGTAATAGCGCCAGTCCTGCGTCATGTGGCCGGCGGTAAAGTACCAGGTGAAATCGTTCTGCCCCGCTTTCAAGGCCACTTTTTTCCATCGCACGGCGGTCTGGGCATTCAGCTCCGCAAACTGCGCCAGCCCGGCGGCCGCAATCGTGCCGTCGGCCGGCCCTGCTACCGGGAATCCCTTCGGCCCCTCAACGCTTTGCGGTTCGTATTGCACCGCGCCGCATGCAGTATTCTCCTGGGTCTTGCACATGAACGCGCGCGATTTTGGCGCATCGATGTAGCCGTGCGCCTGCGCCAGCAGCGGCGCCGCCAGCGCCAGCAATAATGTGATCCTGGACGGACAAGACAATGCTTTTTTCATTGGACCTCCGGAAAGTGAGAATTGAAGTAAGGGGAACGGCTGCCGCCGATCGATTCTCTGGCCAAGCCCCACTGCTGCGTAACTGTCAACATTGACAGTCGCATGACCAACCTTTCCTGCAGCCAAATTCTTTCCAGATTCACCATATAATGAGCGACATCTTGCCCGCCGCATTTTTCAGGCCGCAAGAACATCAACGCCATAAGGACATCCACCTTGAAACTGACCAACCAAACTGTCATAGCATTGCTGTGGGGCTTGCTCTACCTGGTCACCGGCTACATGTCGCATCAGCTCAACGGCCCGATTGCGACCACCGGCTATATCTGGCTGCCAGCCGGCGTCACTGTCGCCGCATTCATGCTGACCAGGACCTCGCGCTGGCTGCCTTTGGTGATCGGCTTCGTACTGGCGCAGCTGCTGCTGGGCGTTATCGAAGAACGCAACCTGCTGCGCGTGGCGCTGTTCGCCCTGGACGAAATCGGCATCGCCGCGATCGTGGTGGCGCTGGTGCGCAAAGCGCAGCTGCCGATGGAAGGTTTGTATTTCGTGCGCGGCCTGCTGATCGCCGCCGTCGCCTGCAGCGCGGTCAGCGCCGCCATCGGCGCGGCCTGGTTCACGCTGGTGCAGCACGTGCCGTTCTGGCCGACGGCACGCATCTGGGCCGCATCCGACCTGGTCGGCATCCTGATCGTCACGCCGGTGCTGGCCGGCTGGTCGCGTTTCCACGCCATGCGCTCGGGCGGCATGGACCGCAGCGATTTCCTGCTGGGCCTGGCGGCGTTCCTGGCCCTGGGGGTGACTGCTTTTGTGATTTTCGACGGCAACAGCATCAGCAAGTTTTCGGCCGGCGTCAATTTTGCGCTGACCTACATACCTCTGTTTTTCGCCGCCGTGGTCACCTTGCTGTGGGGCGGCCGCGGCGGCTCGCTGGCGGTTGCCATGCTGGCCTTTTTCGCCTTGCTCAACACGGTGCAGGGCGAAGGACCGTTTGCCGCTTTTTCCGACACCTTTTCCAGGCATTCGCTGCTGGAAGCGCAGCTTTACCTTGCCGTCGCCGCCCTGCTCTGCCTGCTGATCAGCGCCCTCAAGACTACCCGCGAGCAATTGCACGAAGACGCCGCGCAATGGAAAAGCGACGTCGAACTGGCGCTGACCGTCAGCCGGCAACTGGTCTACAGCATCGATCCGCACAGCAAAAAACTGTGCTGGAACGGCGACCTGCAAGGATTGCTGGGCGTAAGCAACGCCGCTTTCAGCGATCTCGAGCAGGTGCTGGCGCATGTCCATCCCGACGACCGCCAGCCATTGCGCAGCCGCTGGCTGGACGACAGCGACGATGACGCCCGCCCCGATTTCGGTTTCCGCCTGCTGCTGCCGGCCGGAGAAGTCAGCCATGTCAGCGACATGAGCGCAGTGCTGCTGGACGCCGACGAATCGGTCGCCATGGTGGCCGGCGCCTGGCGCCTCAATCTCAAGGAGGATGCGGCGCAACGGAGCCGGATATGAGCGTTCGCACCGGCGCCCTGCTGATTCATGGCCTGGGCGGCACCCAATTCGATCTCGGCTCGATGCACAAAGTGCTGCAGCGCGCCGGCGTGGAAACCCACGCCGTCACCCTGCCCGGCCACGGCGGGCAGCCGGAAGACCTGGTGCCGGTCAGCTACGAGGACTGGCTCGATGCGGTCACCGCCAGCTATCAGGAGCTGGCGCCGCAATACGACACTTTCCACGTGATGGGCATGTGCCTGGGTTCGCTGCTGGCGCTGGCGCTGTGCGAACGGGTGCAGCACAGCAAAGGCAAGCTGGTGACGCTGGCGCCGCCGGTGTTCATCGACGGCTGGTCGACGCCCTGGTATCGCCAGCTGCGGCACCTGGTGTATTGCATTCCCGGCGTCGCAAGCAGGATGAAAGTCGAGGAAGACGAGCCGTTCGGCATCAAGAACGCCACGGTGCGCGCCATCGTCAAGGCCAAGTTCGCGCGCGGCGACAATTTCCACTATCGCTGGGTGCCGCTGGCTTGCATCCGCCAGGTCGACCGCCTGCGCAAGAAGGTGCTGGCCGGGGCCCACAGGATTGCCTGCCCTACCCTGGTGGTGCATGCGCGCGAAGATGAACTGACCAGCCTGAAGTCGGCCGAATTCTTAGAGGCGACGTTGCCCGACGTACGCGTGGTGGTGCTGGAAAACAGCTACCACATGATTTGCGTCGACAATGACCGCGAACAGGTCACCAACAGCGTGCTGGAGTTTTTCGGCTATCCGCCGGCGCCGGCGCGGCGGATGCGCGGCGCCGACAAGGCCTGATACAAGACCGGACACACGTCGTGCCGCGGCAATCCTAGAATACCCGCCCCAACTGCAGATACAGGTTCCAGACGCCGCGCGGTGCGATCGCGGCGCCAAAATACAGTGGGCCGAGGAAGCTGCTGCCGCCCAAAAATACACTCGCGCTTTTTTTGTAAGATCCGGTGCCGAAGGCTTCGCGCGTCTGCCAGATGTCGCCCATTTCCAGGCTGCTGCCGAGCACGGTATTGCGCAGTCCCGGCAGGTTCAGTTCGGGCATGTCCCGCAGGTAAGTCAGCCGGCCATATAGCAGGTAGTTGCCGTTAAACTGGTCGGGCGCATAGGCCGACAGGTGCTGAAACCCTCCCAACGAAAACCCCAGGCCGCCGTTGCCGGTGGCGTCGTTCGTCTCGTTGCCATAGGTGCCGGCAGCCTCCAGCGCCAGGTTCACTGTATTGCGGCCGCGGCTGCCCGCCCACAGCGCCTTGCCCTGGGCATCGCTATAACTGTTCGCCGCGCCGCCAAGGCCGATATTGCTGACCGCGGACAGGTAATAACCTTTGCGCGGGAACAGCGGATCGTCGAGTTGATCGATGGTGAGCTGAGCACGGACTACCGGCTGGTTTATCCGGAATTTATCGAAAATGGTGTCGACGCCGATCAGGTTCGCAAATTCGGTCGGCAAATTATAAGCAGGAGCTGCAGTCAGCCATTGGTAATTCACGCCGGCGCGAAACTCTCCCAGCCGACCGATCGGGATGCCGAGGTCAACGCCGACCCTGGTGGTATCGACCCGGTACGCAGTCACCGGCACAGTTTTTGAGGTCACCGCGCCTTCGTCCGCATAAAGGTCGATGTGCCGGCGTCCGTATTCGGCATAAGGCGCTACGTACAGCCCCACGGTATTCCATATCGGCTGCCGCAATTCGGTATGCAAGCTCGCCTGTTTGCTGCCCAGCACGACATCGTTGCGCCACTCCAGGCCACTCTCGGTAAGCCACGGCAGGCGGTGGCCGATCTGCAGGTTGAAATCGCCGCGGCCGTCGAAATTGTTCGATACGCCGAGGCCGAACAGCAGGAAATGCGGACCCCAGGATTTGTCGTCGGCCTCCACCTTCAGCACATTGCGGCCGTTCTCCGTCACCAGCTCCTGCGTCACGCTTTTGAAGTCGCCGTTGGTCGCCAGCCGCGCCACATCCTTGTTCAGCGCAACCGGGTTATAGAAATCGCCTTCCTTGACATCCAGCGCGCGGCGCACCACGGCCGCCGGCACCCGGCCGTTGCTGCGGATTTCGATCGCATCTATATGGGTATCCTGGGCCAGCACCGGACCGCCGCCGCTGCGCGCCGCCAGATATTCCTTCCATTGCTGCGGCGGCAGCGCCAGCGCGGCCAGTTTGGCGCTCTGGCGTTCGGCGGCATCGTAACCGGCCTTGACGCCATCCTTGCCGCGCGAAAAATCGGCAAACGACAGGTCGCCGAGATTCGGCTCGATCAGCACATCCTGCTTCTTCAGCGTATCTATTTCATGCTTGACGTTCTGCTGGATCAGGATGGTCACCATCTGTTGCGCTACTGCGGTCGGCGATTCGAGGGTAGAAGGATCTTGCAGGTCGGTGGCTATATTGACCGCGATGATGATGTCGGCGCCCATGCTGCGCGCCAGCGATACCGGCAAATTGCGCACCAGGCCGCCATCCACCAGGGTGCGGCCATCCAGCTTGAGCGGCGCGAACAGACCCGGCACCGCCATGCTGGCGCGGATCGCGCGCGGCAGCGAGCCCTGGCTCAGCACTACCTCGGCGCCGCTGCCGAGATCGGTGGCGACGGCGCGGAATGGCGTCGGCAGCTTGTCGAAGGAAATATTGGCCGGCAGCTGCGGGGTCCAGTTCTGCAGCAGCGCCAGCAGGTTATTGCCTTGCACCAGCCCGGCCGGCAGTTTCAGCTTGCCGTCGCCGTAGCCGGCCGACAGGCCGATAGGATATTGATAATCGTCCTCGCGCTGCGATTGCGGCAAGTCTGCCCGCTCGTTGCGGTCAAAAGCGATATCACTCAGGTTGGTCCCGGTCAGGATGCGGTCCAGTTCATCGACCGACAGCCCGCTCGCATACAGGCCGCCGACCACCGCGCCCATGCTGGTGGCGGCAACATAGTCGATAGGGATGTGCATTTTCTCCAGCGCCTGCAACACGCCCAGGTGGGCATACCCGCGGGCGCCGCCGCCGGACAGCACCAGGCCGATGCGCGGCCGGGCCGGGCTTGCTGCGCTATCGGCGGCGGCCGGCGCCGCCGATGCAGGCCCCACCAGCCCAGACAGCATCCCGGCTAGACAGACACTGCAAAACAGACGAGAAATGAGGCGATTTCGCTTCGAAAGAGGCATAACTTGCGGAAAAACACCAGATATCGGTGATTGTTAGAGAATGAATGCCCGATTATATTTGAATAAGGCTGCTGTTTCCGCAATACATCTCCTGCTTTATATAAACAGGCGCCTATTGAAGCCGCCAGCCGCGCCCTAATATGGGCACAAAGCACACCCGTAAGACGGTTCGTTGCGCCCCCTCCATTCATTCTTCTCACAGGTTCCCCCATGCCCTCGCGCTTTGCCATCGTGCTTGTTCTGTTCTTGCTGGGCGCGCTGCATGCGCTGATCGGCTGGCTCCTGGTGCCGGCGTTATCGGCCGTCCCGTTCTTGCCGGCTGTGCTGGGCGCCTGGCTGCTGCTGTCGTTTTTGCTGATTCCCGGCGGCATGCTGGCCCGCGGAATCCAGAGCCAGCCCTTGTCGGACCGGCTGGCCTGGGCCGGCATGCTCGCCATGGGGATCTTTTCATCGCTGCTGCTGGCAACCCTGCTGCGCGAACTGGCCTTGTGGCTGGCGCCCGTATTCAAGCTGGACCATGATCAATTCGCATTCTGGAGCGCGGTGGCCGTGTTGCTGCTGGCCGCGGTTTCCAGTCTTGTCGGTTTTTTCAACGCGCGCCGCCTGGCGGCGGTAGTCGATGTCGATGTCCCGATCAGCGGCTTGCCGGCCGCCTTGCACGGATACAGCATCGTGCAGATCAGCGACATCCATGTCGGCCCCACCATCAAGCACAATTACCTGGACGCCATCGTCAGCAAGGTCAACACCCTCAAGCCGGATCTGATCGCGGTCACCGGCGACCTGGTCGACGGCAGCGTGCAGGAACTGGCCGCGCACACGGCGCCGCTGGCCAGGCTGCGCTCTCGCCACGGCGCTTATTTCGTCACCGGCAACCATGAGTATTATTCGAACGCGCCGGAATGGGTGGCAGAAGTGCGCCGGCTTGGCTTGACCGTGCTCATGAACCAGCATGTCGTCATCAACCACCAGGGAGCATCGCTGCTGGTGGCGGGCGTCACCGACTATAGCGCCCATCATTTTGACGAAGCCGAGCGCAGCGACCCGCATGCGGCGCTGGCCGGCAGTCCGCCGCATGTAGCGGTAAAACTGCTGCTGGCGCATCAGCCGCGTTCGGCGACGGCGGCAGCCGACGCCGGCTTCGACCTGCAACTGTCCGGCCATACCCATGGCGGCCAGTTCTTCCCTTGGAATCTGTTCGTGCCTTTGCAGCAGCCATACACGGCCGGCTTGAACCGCATGCGCAACCTGTGGGTATACACCAGCCGCGGCACCGGCTATTGGGGACCGCCGAAGCGGCTGTTCGCACCATCTGAAATTACCCGCCTGCGACTGGTGCAAGCCTAGAGAACGACCTTGCCGCGCATGGCCTTGTCCTTGCCGCGCCGGGTCTTGCTGTCGACCCGCTTCAACTGCGAGCTGCGGCTGGGCGCAGTCGGCCGCCGCTTCTTGGGAATCACGGTCACGCTCAGCAACAATTCCTGCAAGCGCAACAGGGCTTCGCTCTTGTTCTTTTCCTGGCTGCGCGACTGCTGCGCCTTGAGGACCAGCACACCGTCCTTGGTGATGCGCTGGTCGTTCAGGGCCAGCAGCTTTTCCTGGTAAAACTCCGGCAGCGACGAGGCGCGGATGTCGAACCGCAGGTGTATCGCCGATGAAACCTTGTTGACATTCTGGCCGCCCGGGCCTTGGGCGCGGACGGCGCTTATCTCGATCTCACTGAGCGGAATCGCGAGTGAATCGGTGATATACAGCAGCTTGTCGTCGTTACGCGTAAACATGCGCAATATTATGGCATGCTGCGTGTCATGCCGCGTGGCAAGCTACGCGCTTCGATATCACTTTGACGGCGCGCTGCGCAGATCTTCCAGGAACATTCCCGCCGCCTTGGCTTCGGCTTCATGGGCCGGTTCGCGCCAGGTTTCCGCCAGGGCATCCGTGTGCCATTGCCGCATGGCCGGCAAATCGAGCAAACGCGCCGCATAAGCTTGCGCTGCAGGGCCCAGCTTGAGGCCGTAGGTCTGGATCCGGAAAGCCACCGGCGCAAAGAAGGCATCGACGGCGCTGAAATTCACCCCAGCCAGGAAAGGTCCGCCAAACCGTTGCAGGCCTTCGCTCCACAATTCATCCAGCCGAGCAATATCGGATTTAAGCGATGCCGGCAGCTGCTCGATGCGCACCCGGATGCCGCAATTCATCGTGCAGTGTTCACGCAAGGCGCCGAAACCTGAATGCATCTCGGCGGCGGCGCAACGCGCCCAGCTCCTGGCTTGCGGATCGCTGGGCCAGACACCCTCATGGCGCTCGGCCAGGTATTCCGTGATCCCCAGCGAATCCCAGACAACTGTGCCGCCATCGTTCAGCGCCGGCACTTTGCCGGTCGGTGAAAAAGTGCGGAACGCGTCCCAGTTGGAGCCAGGGGCTCCGTCGGCAAACGGCACCACATGTTCCTTGAACGCCAAACCAAGCTCGCGCATCAGCACCCATGGACGCAACGACCAGGACGAATAGTTTTTATTGGCGATATACAGCTCATACATGATGTCTGGCGCTCCAGTGTAAGTTGTGATGGTGAAAACCTGGTTGAATGCGTGGGATGCCACTGCGTCGTCGCGTTTCTGCCGCAATGGCAGAGTGGCATTTTATATGTTTCCGGGCAAAAATACCCACGAAGCTGTAGCGTAACGATATCGACTGATGCATGATGCCTGTTGCAACCGACAATTTACCCAAGACCATGACGCCGCCCACCTCCAAGCCACGCGCAATCCTGCCGACCGCCAAGCTGCTACAGCTGTTGCGGATAGCGGCGCTGTTGCTGCCGGCGTTCGGCGCCGGCGTCTGCAGCGCCGCCGACCGCTACCTGATCGACCCCGAGCATACTTTTTCCTCTTTCGAGTACAGCCACTGGGGCTTGTCGATGCAGCGCAGCCGCTTCGACACCACTTCCGGCTCGATTGAAATCGACCAGGCCAGCCATGGCGGCAGCATCGACATCGAGATCGACGCGGCCTCTGTCAGCACCGGCAGCGACGGCTTCAACCAGGTCATGCGCTCCGGCGATTTCTTCGACGCCGCCAACTACCCGAAGATCAGTTTCAAGTCCTCCAGCCTGCATTTCGAGGAACAGCAGCTGACGCAAGTCGAAGGCGAGCTGACCATCAAGGGCATCGCGCATCCAGTAACGCTGGAGATCAGCAATTTCAATTGCCGCTTCATGCTCATTTACGGCAAACAGGCTTGCGGCGCCAACGGCTCCGCCAAGATCCTGCGCAGCGATTACAAGCTCGGACGCTACGTCCCCTTTGTCAGCGATGCGGTGACCTTGCATATCAGCGTCGAGGCGATCAAGGAATATTGAAGCGGCGCCGCCGGCAGCAGCCGGCGCGCCAGGCAAGCTTCAGAACTGATGAAGAATCCCCGCGATCATCCCGCTCTGGTTATTTCCAGGCACGATCTGGTTATCGATGCCATTGACGCCCATGTTCGATCCTCCCCGGTTGCGTGCGTAGGAAGCAAGCAGGTACAGGCTGCTGCGCTTGGACAAATCGTAAGTTCCCAGCAGAGCGAACGTAAGAGGATCGGCGGCGCTTCCCTTGGTGTCGGTATAGGCCGTCATGCCGGCCAGGGAAATGGCCGGCGTTGCCTGGTATTTCAATCCGCCCCAGTATAAATTGGAGGCGCCGGAAACATCCTCGACATCGGATTCCAGCCAGCGGTAACCAAGATAGGTCGTGAGTGGTCCGGCGCTATAGCTGAGGCCGGCGGCAAGGCGCTTCTCCACCTGGCTCCGGGAGGCGTACGATGTACCGTTGCGCTGATCGAAAACCACGCCGATCTCCAGTGCGCCAGGCGCATACCGCAAGCCGCCGCCCAGCTCGCGGCCGACGCCAGGCGCGCCCGCCATTTCACCGCCGTCTTTTATGGTGCTGTCATAACCGAAACTGTACAGTCCGGTCACCGTCACATCCCCGAATTTGCCGTTGTACTTGATGGAATTGTCGGCCCGCTCGGCAAATGCCGGATCATGGGTCAGCGTCGAATAAGACGCCATGCCGGTTGGATCAAAGGGATAGAGCAAATCAAATAAAACATTGTAATGGCGGCCCACCGTGACGCTGCCGGATTTTCCGGCCAAGCCTATATACGCACGGCGGCCGAACAGGCGACTGCCCTGGCCTGAAACGCCGGTGTCGGAGTCGAAACCGCTTTCCAGGTGGTAGACGGCTTGCAGGCCGCCGCCCAGGTCCTCGCTGCCTTCCAGGCCCCAGCGCGAACCCCACAGGTTGCCGGAATTGTGATGGATGCGCCGGCTGGCGTTGCCATTGGCGTCGGGCGCGTTGTTCACCATTTCGATGCCGCTGTCTATCACGCCGAAGATAGTGAGGCCGGTCTGCGCGCAGGCGCTGCCAGCCAGCAGCGCGGCTGTCGCCGCCATGCATGATTTTTTCTTCAATTGGAATTCCTCCTTGTCTGATCACCGTGTGTTCCTTTTTTTGAAAGCTGTCTCCCGCAGCAGTATTTTTTATGTCATGTCAGCTCCTTCCGATACTTGAAGACGCAGCAATTCCTCGCGGCAGCGATGTTTGACTTCCTTGGTTAAAACGAGACCGGGCCGGAGCCCTCTGGCTACAAGCGGTATTCGACGAAAGCGCCCGGCTGATAGGGTTTACGCGCTATCCACATGGTGCGGCTGGCGGCGTCGATCAGGGTCGTCGCGACTGTCGCGTAGTGCGCATCGACACCTTCGGCATCAGGTTTGCGCAAGACGCCGCCGGCGCCGGAAAAATCGTCCGCCAGCGCCCTTTTTACCGTTGCCCAATCGATTTTTCCCGGACCGTGATTGATGGATTGCAGCATCGCCGTCTCCACGGACCGCTGGCGATAGAGGGAATCCGGGTTGACGGCCAGCCCCTGTTCGCGCAGCTTGCTGCGCGCCACCGGGCATAACCAGTGATTGGCATGCACCAGCAGGCCGTGTTGCGGCGTCAGCCAGAAAATTTCGTCCGGCGCGCATTCCAAGTCGACCGCATCGCCAACGTGCTGGCCGTCGCCGCTGACGCCGGCCTGCGCCAGCATCAGGTTGTTGGAGCAGAAGCGCCGTGTCCGCCACAGCAGCTTCATGGCTGCGTTCATGCTCGGCGCTTCCAGCATCTTGCGCCGCACCAGCACTAGCGGCACATCGGCCAGCTGGCGGTAATCGCGATCCGAACTCAGAAAATTGCCGGTCAGGGACAGGCCGGCGCTGTTGAAGCCGTGCCGCGCCAGGCCGCCGGCTTCGGTAAAGATGAGCAGGTCCGGTTCCAGCGCATCGCCGCCGCGCCGGATGCGCAGGACGATGCCGGTATCCAGGCACTCTTCCCGCCAGTCCCAGTTGTGGGCATGCATCAAACGCCCGCTTTCCGCGTTTTCCGGCAACACCACCAGGTTAGTGCAGCCGTCGTCGAGCTCCTTGCATATCGCTGCCAGCTCGCCGTGGCCGAACAGCATTTCGGTCCGGCAGTTGATCAGGATGACATCCTCCAGCGGCACCCCGGCCCCGCGCGCAATGCCCTGCATTTCCTCCAGGTAGTCGGGATCGAAGCGCTTGATCGCCGGCAGCATGCCCAGCGCCAGGGCGCTCAGGCGTTCGGCGCAAACGTTTTGCCGCGCCAGCTGCCGGCGGTACAGGCGCGCACTGCGCACGATGCGTTCGGGCACTGCCGCACCATGCTGCCGGCCGCGCTGAAAAGGCGAACCGCAAACATCCACCTCCGGAAACGATTCGATCGCCGCTGCAATGCCATGCATACAAGTAGCCTCCGAAATTGCCTGATTGACAATCAATAGATAATTTCGGAGTATCTTGTATTAACTTTTTGATAAAATCAATTCAATGTTACCTTTTGAGAATTACCTTATCCGTTGCACGCGCTCACCCCGCTTGCCTTGCAGTTTACTCATATGATATTAATCATTTAACATTGAGCGAATGTAAACCTAACAGCGGCACCTGAATGAGCAAAACCACAAAACCTAGCCGCCCCAGCCCTTTGCAACTTGACTTGGCAAATCGCCTGATCCAGCAGATCACCACCGGCGAACTGCCCGCCGGCACCCATCTGACCGAAGAAGGCCTGGCCAGCCAGTTCGATGTCTCGCGGACCCCGGTCAAAGCTGCGTTGCGCCTGGTGGCGGAACAAGAGTTGCTGGACTATCACGTCAACAGCGGCTATTTCGTCAGCAGCAATGCGCGGCCTGAAAGCGCGGCGGAAATGGTGGTCGACGGCATCAGCGGCGACACCCTGTATCTGCGCCTGATCGACGACCGCGCCCGCAACCTGCTGCCCGACACCATGACGGAGACCGACTTCCTGGAGCGCTATGCGGTGCCGCGCAGCCTGTTGCGGGGAACGCTGGTGCGCATGGCGGCGGACGGCCTGATCGAGAAGCGCCGCGGCCAGGGCTGGAATTTCCCGCCGACCATAGGCGCGCCGGAGCTGATGAGCGAAAGCTACCAGTTCCGGATCATGGTGGAGTGCGGCGGACTGCTGGAAAGCAGTTTCCAGATAGACGCCGTCCAGCTGCAAAACAGCCGCCTGGCGCACGAAAAATTGCTGCAGCAGACACCCGGCGACTATTCAGCTGCGACGTTTTTCGCCCTCAACGCCGCCTTCCACGAAATGCTGGCGCGCTTCTCCAACAACCGCTTCGTGCTGCAGGCGGTGCAGCAGCAAAACCAGCTCAGGCGGCTAGGCGAACATATCGCATTCCACCGCGATCCGCGCCAGGTCGATTCGTGCAAGGAACACCTGCAAATCATCCAGGCGCTGGAAAACGACAACCGGGAATGGGCATCCGCCCTAATGCGGCACCATCTTGGCATCGCGCGCGATATTAAGTAATTGAAATGACGATGTATTTATGATCCCAAAAGATCGGCGCCGGATTGAATCAAATCAAAAGCCTCTGGTCAGGATAAAGCCAGGCATGGAATAATGCGCAAGCAACAAAATCCTGCCTCCAACATTTTTTGGCGCTGCCCATGCCTGACACCGATACACCCCGCACGCCCACAATCAACGATGTTGCGCGCGAAGCCAAGGTCGGGAAAACCAGTGTCTCGCGTTACCTGAACGGCGAGTTCGACAGCCTCTCCGACCCGCTCCGGCTGCGCATCCAGCAAGCCATCCGCAAGCTCGGTTTCCGCCCCAACCAGATGGCGCGCGGCCTCAAGCGCGGCCGTACGCGTATGGTCGGCATGGTGGTCGCCGACATCAGCAATCCCTATTCGGTCGAAGTGATGCGCGGCGTGGAGGCTGCCTGCCAAAAACAGGGCTTCATGCTGATGGTGTGCAACTCGGACAACCAGCTGGAACTGGAAAAGCGCTACCTGGACCTGCTGACCAATTATCGCGTGGAAGGTTTGGTGATCAATCCGATCGGCTTGCCGGAGGAAGACCTGGCCGCCATCAGCAGCACCGGCCTGCCGGTGGTCATCATCGACCGCCGCGCCGATCGCCTGCAATGCGACATGGTCGGACTCGACAATGCCCAGGCCGCGACCCTGGCGACCGAACACCTGATCGCCCAGGGCTTCCATGCGATTCACTTCCTGACCGAACCGATAGGCCAGATCAGCAGCCGCAGCGAACGCGAGCAGGCCATCCGCAAGGCGGTGAAGAGCGCCGGCAAACAATACCGCGCCATCACCGCCGAAGTCGACATCGCCGATGGCGCCGCCTTGCAGGCAGCGCTGCGGGCGGCATTGCAAAGCAAGCAGCGCAGCGTCATTTTCGCCGGCAACGGCCGCATGCTGCTCAATGCCGCGCTCGGCCTGCAAGGTTTAGGCGCGCGCTGGCCGGACGATGTCGGATTGCTGGGTTTTGACGATCCCAACTGGGCCGTGCTGGCCGGCAGCGGCATCACCGGCATTCGCCAGCCCACCTTCGATATCGGACATGCGGCGCTGGAATTCCTGGTGCAGCGCATAGCCGGCGCAAATAGCCCGCCGCGCATGCTGGCCTTCCCCGGGGAACTGAAAATACGCGGTTCCACCGCCGCGCTGAAAAGTGTAACGTAGGCTTGACTGCCGATTTTTTATAGATTACTTTGGAACCGGTTCCAAGAATCCACGTAGATCGCCTAATAGATTATTAGGCAATTTTTTAACTTTCTATGGAACCGGTTCCAACAATAAAAATATCAAAGTAAAGCATTGCTCAGGAGACAAATTTGCCCTCATCCATGGATATCGTCATCGTGGCCTCAGCCTACGGTGTCGACTTTGTACAAAAACACGGCCATGCCGCGCTGATTCCCCTGGCAGCCAGCGCCGGCGCCGACGGCCTCGAGATCCGGCGCGAGCTGTTCCTCTGCGCGGAAGAGGAAATCACGCCCGAACTCGCCGCCTTAAGGCAATTATTTGAGACACACGGATTGCGTGCCGTGTATTCGGCGCCGGAATCATTGTTCCGGCAAGACGGCAATCTCGACCTGCCCGCTCTGGCCTCGCGCCTGCGCGAAGCGGAAACGCTCGGCGCAACAACCCTCAAATTGCAAATGCATCACTACGCCGGACACGTCGATGCCGGACTCCTGCAGCAAGCGCTGGCCAATTCACCAGTGGCGCTGCTGCTGGAAAACGGCCAGCAGAAAACCGGCAGCCGGATTACCGAATTCCTCAATTTCTTTGCACTCTGCGAGGCCTGCTCGCCAGCCATTCAAGTGGCCATGACCTTCGACGTGGGAAACTGGAGCTGGGCCGGCGAGGACGCCGTCGACGCCGCTGCGGCACTGGCGCCGCACGTTCGATACATTCATTGCAAAGGGGTGCGCGGCGAAGGCGCACGCCGCTTTGCCGTGGCGCCCGAAGAAGGAAGCGTCGACTGGCGCGCCTGCCTGGCGAGGTTGCCGAACCATCTGCCGCGCGCAATCGAATACCCGCTGCCGGCAGACGCCGCAGCGCAGGCACAGCATGTGCAACGATTACGTATGGCGCAGGAACCGGTGCTTGCGGAAATACTTGCAGGAGCAGATGCATGACACAGCCGTTCAGCCTTGATGCAGTGACCTACGGCGAAGCCATGACCATGTTTGTCGCCGCCGAAACCGGCGACCTTGCCAACGCCAGGAGTTTTGTGAAACGGGCGGCGGGCGCCGAACTCAATGTCGCCACCGGCCTGGCGCGGCTGGGCTTCGGGGTCGGCTGGATGAGCCGGGTCGGCAACGATTCGTTTGGCCGCTTCGTGCTGGAGACCCTGGCCAATGAAGGCATCGACAGCGGCGCCGTGACGATCGATGAACGCTACCCCACCGGCTTCCAGCTGAAATCACGCAACGACGACGGCAGCGATCCGGAAATCGAATACTTCCGCAAAGGCTCTGCCGCCAGCCACCTGTCCATCGCCGATTACCGTCCGGAATATTTCAAGGCAGCCCGCCATCTGCACCTGTCCGGCGTTGCGCCGGCGATTTCTGCTTCTTCGCTGGAACTGGCTTTCCATATCGCCGGTGAAATGCGCGCTGCCGGCAAAAACATTACATTTGACCCCAACCTGCGGCCGACCTTATGGCGCTCGCGCGAAGTGATGGCCGACCGCCTCAACGCGCTGGCCGCCTATGCCGACTGGGTGCTGCCCGGCCTGGAGGAAGGCCGCATCCTGACCGGCCTGGCGACGCCGCGCGAGATCGCCGGCTTCTACCTGGCGCGCGGCGCCACCGGCGTCATCGTCAAACTGGGCAGCGCCGGCGCTTACCTGCGCACCGCGGAAGGTGAAGCCACCATCCCGGCGGCGCCGGTCGCCAACGTGGTCGACACCGTCGGCGCCGGCGACGGCTTTGCAGTCGGCGTCATCAGCGCCTTGCTGGAAGGACTTGGGCCCCAGGCAGCGGCCGAACGCGGCAACCGGATCGGCGCCATGGCGATCCAGGTCATCGGCGACAGCGAAGGATTGCCGACCAGAGAACAGCTGGATAAACAAAACCGCTGAAACAATACAGGCGGCACAGCCTGAGAATGCAGAAACGAATTTGGAAACCAAGGAGACACAACATGGAAACAAAAAAATTGGCAGTCCGGCGCTGGTGGTTCATCATGCCGATTGTTTTTATCACCTACAGCCTGGCTTATCTTGACCGCGCCAATTTC
>NZ_JAQGLV010000113.1 GCF_028292705.1 Collimonas fungivorans
ATCACGGCTTGCAAAGCTGTCAGGTAAGAATCGAGTCGTGCCCGCGTATCGAAACTGGTCAGTCCCACCAGCAGGTAAGGGTCGCCTTCTTTCGCCATCAAGTGGTGGAACAGGATGCCTTCCTGCAATGGCGCCAGCGGATAGATATCCTGCACATTGGCGGCCCCGCCTGGAACGTTGTCGACGATGCCGGCAATTTCAGCGCTGCTCAACGCCACCATCGGCAGCATCTCCGGCGTGATGGTTTCGCATCCGGATGGAATCAGGTTGGCAGGGACTTCGACCAGGCGGCTTTCTTCACCGATAGACGCCGCCAGCCCGGCCAGGGTCGGGGAAGAAAACAGGGCGCGCACTTCGGCTTGCAAGCCTTGCTGGCGCATCCTTTCCATCAAGGTCACGGCCAGCAGCGAATGGCCGCCCAGCGAAAAGAAGTTGTCGTGGCGACCGATGCGTTCGATCTGCAGCAGGGCCGACCAGATGGCCGCCAGCGCAATCTCTGTCTCGCCTTGCGGCGCCTCATAGCCGCTCACCGCATAGGCATCGCTGTCCGGCGCCGGCAGGCTCTTGCGGTCCAGCTTGCCGTTGGTCGTCAGCGGCAAGGCGTCCAGCGTGACATAGGCTGCCGGCACCATGTAATCGGGGACATTGAGGCTGAGGTGGGCGCGCAGCGTTTCAGCGTCGACTTCTTCATTGACCACAATGTAGGCCACCAGGCGCTTGTCGCCGGGAGTATCTTCGCGCGCGATCACCACCGCCTCGCGGATGGCCGGATGAGAAGCCAGTTGCGTTTCGATTTCGCCCAGTTCGATACGGAAGCCGCGGATCTTGACCTGGAAGTCGTTGCGTCCCAGGTAGACCAGGCTGCCGTCCGCCTGCCAGCGCGCCAAGTCGCCGGTCTTGTACAGGCGTGCATCCGGCTCTTGCGAGAACGGATCGGGAATGAAGCGCTGCTCGGTCAGCTCCGGCCGGTTCAGGTAGCCGCGCGCCACGCCGGCGCCGCCGATGTACAGCTCGCCGGGCACGCCCACCGGCGCCGGTTCGCCCTGGGTATCCAGCAGATACACGCTGAGATCCGGTATGCGCACGCCGATCGGACTGACGCCGCCGCGTACGGTATCGGCCGCTTCGATCGGCTGGTAAGTAACGTGTACCGTGGTTTCGGTGATGCCGTACATATTGATCAGGCGCGTGGCGCAGCCCTGGTTTTGCGCGTACCACGGGACCAGGGTCGCCGGTTCCAGCGCTTCGCCGCCGAAAATGACGTGCCGCAGCTGATGCGTTTTTGTGCTGCTGCCCTGGGCTGCAATCAACTGGCGGAAGGCGCTCGGCGTCTGGTTAAGGATGGTTACTTTTTCGCGGCATAACAGGCGGTAGAAATCTTCCGCTGAACGTGCGGTTTCCAGCGGCACCACCACCAGGCGGCCGCCATGCAGCAGCGCGCCCCAGATCTCCCATACCGAGAAATCGAAGGCAAACGAATGGAACAGGCTCCAGACATCTTCTGCGCCAAAATGGAACCAGGCCTCGGTCGCCGCAAACAGGCGCGTCACGTTGCGATGCTCGACCATCACGCCCTTCGGCGTACCGGTCGAACCCGAGGTGTAGATTACGTATGCCATGTCTGACGGCGCCAGATGGCTGCTGTCGGGATTGTGGTCTGGATAGGCGTTCCAGGCTGGCGCCTGCAGGTCTAGCACTGGCAGGCCGACGGTAATCGTTGCTCGCACTTGTTGCCAGCCGCCTTCGATGCCGGCCTGCGTCAATACCACCCGCGGTGCGCTGTCGTTCAGCATGTGCGCCAGGCGGTCCGCCGGATATGCCGGATCCAGCGGTACATAGGCCGCACCTGCTTTCAGCACTGCCAGCAAACCGACCACCATGGACAAACCGCGCTCGACGCAGATAGCCACCCGGTCGTCCGGCTGGATGCCCAGTTCGCGCAGGTAATGCGCCAGCCGGTTGGCCTGGCGGTTGAGTTCGTCGTAGCTCAGCTGCTCGGCGCCGTGCACCACGGCCACTGCCTGCGGCGTTTTTGCCGCTTGCGCTTCAAACAGCTGCGGCAGCAATTGCTCCGGATAGCCGGGCTGGGCCGCGTTCCAGCTGCGGACGATCTGATGGCGCTCAGTCGCGGGCAGCACATCGATGCTGTTGATAGAGCGTTCCGGTGTCATTTCCAGCGCCGCCACCAGCCGTTCCAGCGCGGTCGTCATGAAACTGCACACGCGTTGTGCGCCGACCGCAGGCGTGACTTGCGCTGTCAAGGTGAAGCCAGATCCCAGATCGTCGATCGACAGGCTCAAGGGATAGTTGCTGCGTTCTTCGCCCGAAATCCGGGTGATGCCTTCCCAGGCCGCCTGCTCGGCGGGCGTTGCCGCGCTCGGCGTGCTATGGCGGTAGTTGAGCAAGGCCGAGAACAAGGGCTGCGGCGCGGCAATCGCGCTGGCGCGCTGGGCCAGCGCCAGCGACGCATGTTCATGTTCCATCAATTCCACCAGCAAGGCATGGGTGCGCTGCACGCTTGCCGCTGCGCCTTGCGCATCGATCTTGACCCGCAACGGCAGTGTATTGATCAGCAAGCCCATCATGCGTTCGGCGCCTTCGCCGCCCTGCATGCGGCCGAACAGCACGGTGCCGAACACCACGTCGCTGCGGTTGGCGACTCGCGCCAGCACTTGCGCCCACGCCAGGTGGCACAGGCTGGCCGCGCTCACGCCCAGCTGCCGCGCCTGTTGCCGCAGGCGTTGCGCCAGCGCGGCATCGAGCTGCACACGGCTTTCTTCCAGTCCATCGCCGTC
>NZ_JAQGLV010000273.1 GCF_028292705.1 Collimonas fungivorans
GCCGGCGGTCCCATGAAGACGGGGCAGTGCAGGTACTTCAATCCGGCCGCGTGCAGCCGTTCGGCCCGTTTGGCTGTGAGCGCCGGCAAGGTCGTGGTGTGGTCAATCAGGATTGCGTCGGGCGATAGTCCGCTGCGCGCCGCCTCAATAACCTCATCGACCACGGCGTCGTCCTTCACCACGATATGCACTCTTGCAGCGCCTCGGACTGCTTCGGCGGGCGTTGCAGCAGCCGTCACGCCGAACTGGGCAAGGGCGTGAACCTTGTCGATGGAACGGTTCCATGCGGTTACCGAATCGCCGCGTTTTGCGGCGGCCTCAGCGAATGCGCCGCCGAGCAGACCGGTACCGAGAAAAGCGATGTTTGCCATGACTGTATCCTTTTGAAATTAAATCTGAAGAGCAGAATGGCAAAATATAACACCGGAACAATTTCGACGAGCGCAGCCAACGCATTGTTCGCAGATCGTCAATTGTTTCCGGACAATAATGCGATCCTGGCCGGCAGTTCCGCCTTCAGAAATTCTATATATGCCCGCACAGCGGGGACCAGGCCGCGCCGGGTCGGGAATACCAAGCGCACCTGTCCCGATGGAGGATGCCAGTCGGGCAGCACACGTTGCAGGGACTTCTGCGCCAGGTCCTCCGAGCATGCATGGCGCGGTAAGGCTATCACTCCCATATGCGCCAGCGCTGCCTTTTTAAGAAGCCGGATGTTGTCGCTTCTCATGCGCGGCTTTAATGTAACCGCCTGCTGTTCGCCTGCCTGGTTGAGCAATCGCCATGTCGGTGCTTCTTCTTCCATGCCAAACACTAGCGCGTCCAGCGAGGCCAGGTCGGCCGGACATTGCGGCTGTCCGGCACGCTCTATAAAGGACGGACTGGCATAGAGGCCCCACGGGGTTGAGCACAAGTTGGTTTGGACCAGGCTGGAATTCTCCAGCGCCTGTGAATTGATCCGCAAGGCTACATCGATCCTCTCTTCGATCAGGTCCACGTTGCGATTGGTGATCTGCGTCATGACCTGGACTTTTGGATACATGGCCATGAAGCGCGGCAACAGATCGCTCAGGATCAAATCGATCATTCCTTCCGGAGCGCTGAAGCGCATCACGCCGACCGGCTCGACCAAGGTGCGCTGCACGACATCCTCGGCGGCATGGGCTTCGATGATCATCGCGACACAATGCTGGTAGAACTGGGAGCCAACCTCGGTAAGCGCGATCCGGCGTGAGGTCCGGTGCAGCAGCCGGACTCCCAGCACTTTCTCCAGTTCCGCGGTACGCCGGCTCAGCCTGGATTTCGGTATGTCCAGGGCATCTGCCGCTGCCGTGAAGCCGCCGCGGTCAACCACCTGGACAAAAAAGTACAGGTCGTTGAGGTCGATAGTCAGTTTTTTCATCAAAAGTTCCGCCTTTATCGTTCCATATACAGAACGGAAGATCGCATTTTAGCTAATTTATCTAAATTATCTTTGCGCATAGTATCAATCACACGGAAAGACAGGCTGGCAACAAGTTTCACAGACTGTCGACACCGTCGCCATCCCGGCTCATATTTCTACTGAAAGCGCAAAATGAATATCCTGAAAATTGCAGTTGCCGCGGCTCTCGTTGCCGCCACCGGCTCCGCTCTTGCTGATGCCACCTATCCACCGGAAGTTCCTTTTGTCTCGAGCAAGACGCGCGCAGAGGTCGTGGCTGAATTGCAGCAAGCGAGCGACCAGGGCAGCCTGAACTATGCCGCTTCTGCTTACCCGGTGCTGCAGCCTGTTGCCTCGACCAAGACCCGCGCCGAAGTCAAGGCGGAGCTGAAAACCGATCCGGTTGTTGCGAACCGGGATCTGGACGAGCTTCGCGACAATGTCGGGCATTGAGCAAATGGCCCGTGGTCAAGCCATGCTGAGAGAAGAACGTGGTGATGCGCCATGCGTGTCACCACGGTATTGAATTATTGAATCATGGAATATTAAAAATCATGCAAACTTCACCAGCACTGTATCGCATCGGCCGTACCCTTCTTGCTTCACTGTTCGTGGTTTCCGGCGTGCTCAAGATCACTGCCTTTTCCAGCGTGGTCGCCTATATGGACCGTATTGGCGTGCCGTTTGCGACCATCGCCGTGCTGATCTCGATCCTGGTTGAGGCTGGCGGAGGCCTGGCGCTCCTGAGCGGCTGGCAGGTCCGTCCGGTCGCCGTGATCGTGGCCTTGTTCACGGCGATAGCCACATTGACTGCGCATCGGTTCTGGCAAGTAGAACCTGCCGGCATGCAGAATCAGCTCAACCACTTCTTGAAAAATATTGCAATTATTGGGGCTCTGCTGATGTTGGCTGCAACGGATGACAACCGTATAAAAAATAAGATAGCCGCATCGAAAAATTTAAAATGAGATGTGAACCCCACTTTCACGTCAAGGGGTTCGCTGTTGCTGTGATAGCGGTGGCAGCGTATGTATTGCTGCCGCGATATCGCCTGCGGTGTTAACGATAATTTGCTGGTAGGCGGCCACCACGCTATTCACTTTCCCCGATGTTGGCAACTCTGCCTGCGTCTGACCCGACGTCAATTTGCGGTCTGGAAAACGCTGCACCGTCCAGTTGATGATCGCAGCAGCGCGGTTTCCAAGTCCGGCATCCATACGCACTACTTCGACGGTAATGCGGTACATCGGCGCCACCCTGGATACACCCTGATGGTAGATGTCTACCGCGCCCAGGCTGGCTTGCAGCTCTTGCGACAAGGCGTCGCGCAACTCGTCGGGAAGCGGCGCCGACCAGCGATCCTGCTCCATCACCTTGAGCGCGCCGTTACCGTCCTCTAGAAGCAGGTTGGCGCGGTTGAGACGCTCGGGCACGCGGACCGGCGGCACTTCGATCAATAACGGCTCTTTGCTCTGGACGGGGATTGGCGCGACGCCCGCATCGATGGCCGGCCCCGGCGCCAGTGTGTAATAACGCGGTTCGGGCGAGGCGCAGCCAGCCAATGCAGCCGCCGCGAGCAACAGTTCTGCCGACAGCATGGGCAGTTTGACAGAGGGGATCATGGTTGCTCCGTAGCGGCTTTCCCGCGCAGCAGTGCTTCGGGATGGCGTTCCAGGTAGTCGGTCAGGTTACGCAGGGAGGCGGCGCTGCGTGTCAGTTCCTGCATCATGCGGCGTGTGTCTTGCTGCAGGGGAGCGTTCGGAGCCAGCGTCTCGTTTGCGGTCTGCAGAGTCTGGTGTGCGTCCCGCAGCGCGGCTGCGAATTGCGGCACGACATCGACGTTGACCTGGGCCATCAGTTTGTCGGCATTGTTCAGCATCTTGTCCAGCGCCGCCATCGAGGTACGCAGGTCCCGGCCAATCTGCTCGAACGGTACGTTGTCGATCTTGTTGACGATGGAGCCTAGCTTGGCCTGCAGCTCGTCAAGCGTGCCGGGCGTGGTGGCCAGTTCAGGCACGGGGCCGTCGACGCTGATCCTGACCGGCGCCGCCTTAGGGAAAAAATCAAACGCCACGTAGAGCTGGCCGGTCAACAGGTTGCCGTTGCGCAGCTGGGCACGCAGGCCGCGCTTGTTCATGGTGTCGGCGATTTCGTATGCTTTCTGTTTGTCTTCCAGGTCGCGCGGGCTGAAGCCCATGCGGGATGGATAAAGTTCCACTACCACGGGAAAGCGGAAGGTTTTCCTGTCGCGCTGATATTCGATCCCGATCGAGCGTACCTGGCCCACCACTATGCCGCGAAAATCCAGCGGTGATCCTGGCGATAACCCGCGCACGGACTGGTCGAAATTGAGCACGGCAAGCGCCGGCTTCAGTTCTTCTGGGGGCTTCATGGCCTCTGCCTGGTCGCTTGCCAGCATGAAGCGCGTGTTCTCGCCGGCTGCGGCAACGGCCCTGGAATTGTCGGGATCCTGGAAGGCCACGCCGCCAAGCAGCATGGTGGAGAGCGCTTGCGTATTGACCTTGAGGCCGCCGGCGTCGAGCTTGATGTCTATGCCGCTGGCGTGCCAGAAACGGGTGTTGGCAGTGACCAGCTTGTCGTAGGGCTGATCGATGAACACCCGCAAGGAAAGGTCGCGGCCGTTGGGTTCGAGCTGGTAAGCAACCACCTGGCCTACCCGCACGCGCCGGTAGTAGACCGGGGAACCGATGTCGAGCGAGCCAAGGTCGGCGGCGCGCAACACGAATTGCCTGCCGGAGGCATCGGTGGATACCGCCGGCGGCACTTCCAGCCCGGCGAACGTATAGCTGCGCGCAGCCGACTTGCCGGCGTCCACGCCGATATAGGCGCCGGACAGCAGTGTCTCCAGGCCTGAAATGCCCGAGATGGCAAAGCGCGGGCGCACTACCCAGAAACGAGTGTCTTTCGCCAGAAAGCTCTTGGCATCGTTGCCCAGGGCTATGGTGGCGATCACATGAGAACGATCCGGCGCCAGGCGCAGGGACTTGACCACGCCGATATCGACTGCCTTGTAGCGCACCGGAGTCCTGTTGGGCACAAGTCCGTCCGCGGTGCGGAACGTCATCGTGATCTCGGGGCCGCGCTCGGACAAGGTGTGTATCAGCAGCGACAAGCCGGCGATGGCGGCGACGATGGGAATCAGCCATACCAGCGAAGGCAGCCAGCGCGTGCGCCGGCGGAGTGCCGGACGCAGTGGCGCAGGCGGCGCCGGAAGATTAGAAGTATCGGGTTCAGTCATGGTTTGCATCCAGCGAATCCCACAGCAGGCGGGGATCGAAGCTCAGGGAAGCGAGCATGGTGAGCACCACCACGGCGGAGAAAGCCAGGGCTCCCGGCCCGGGGATGATGGTAGCCAGTTTGCCGGCGTGCACCAGTGCGGACAGCATGGCTACAACGAAGATATCGAGCATCGACCAGCGGCCGATTGTTTCCAGCAGGCGGTACAGCCGGGTTTGTTGCGGGATGCGCCAGGCAGAGCGGAAATGCACGGAAACCAGCAGCATCGTCAAAGCCATCATCTTTAGCAGCGGCACCACTACGCTGGTGACCAGCACCACGATGGCCAGCGCCTTGGCATCCGAAATCCAGAGATAGGCGATGCCGGAGAGAATGGTGTCGCGCGAGGTCTCGAAAACAGACTGCGTGGTCATCATGGGCAGCAAGTTGGCGGGGATGTAGCAGATCACGGCTGACGCCAGGAAAGCCCAGGTGCGCGCCAGGCCATCGGGCTTGCGGCGGTGCAAGGCGGCGCCGCAGCGCGGGCAGGGCAGGCCGCCCAGCGTGTACGGGCTGAGCAGGTTGCAGGCGTGGCAAGGCATCAGTCCCATCGATGCAGCTGTCGGCACGGCAGGCAGCTGCACGTTCATTGCAGCGGTTCCTTCTTTACGTACTGCCACAGGTCGCGCGGATCGAACGACAGCATGACTGCCATCACTACGACCAGCGCACTGAACGACCACAGTGCAGCGCCAGGCACGATATCGGCTACGGTGGAAAGCTTGACCAGCGTTACCACCACGCCGAGCAGGTAGACCTCGATCATGCCCCATGGTCGCGTGCGCTGGATGCAGCGCAGGACATGCTCGAAGCCTGCCGGCAAACGATGCCGTGCCATCGGCGCCAGCAGGTAGAGCATCATCAGCATCTCTGCCAAGGGAAACAGGATGGTCGTCGCAAACACCAGCAGGGCCACCAGCGCCATGTTGCGATCCGCATACAGCGCCTGCACCGCTCCCCATAATGTGGTTTGCGTGTGTATGCCCTTGAGGTCCATCTCGACAATCGGAAAGACGTTGGACACCAGGAACAGGATGAGCGCGGTCACCACTAAAGGCAGCAGCCGATGATAGGCGCGCGTGCTCTCGCGGTACAGCGTGCCGCCGCAGCGCAGGCACTGTGCGCGTTCGCCTTCGGCGAGGTCGGTGCGCTGGTAAACGGCATCGCAGCATATGCAGGCGATCAGATGCCGGCGGCCTGCATCGGCAGCCGGAACATCCCGCGCT
The DNA here is from genome assembly GCF_028292705.1 of Collimonas fungivorans. Lineage (GTDB taxonomy): Bacteria > Pseudomonadota > Gammaproteobacteria > Burkholderiales > Burkholderiaceae_D > Collimonas > Collimonas fungivorans_B. Next base: position 5,947 of record NZ_JAQGLV010000273.1, read on the forward strand.
ACTTCCGGGGCCGGGTCAGGCATCATTTCAGATGTTCAACCAGTGCATCCGCACCTTTTTCAATGCCGGCTTTCGATGCCGCCAGCGATCCCATGCTGGCCCCCAGATTCCAGGGGCGAGGGTATTGCTTGGTAATGAAGGCGCTGAGCAGGCGGTCGCTGGCCGCATCATAGAGTTCGACGGAGTAGATGACCGAACCTGTCAGCGTTCCTTCCCGGTTACGCGCATTCTGCACGCCGTTGTAGATGCCTCCCGCGATGTCGAAGCGTGAAAGGGTGGCAAGGACCGGTGTGTTGGTCTCCGCGCCAGTCAGCGTCAGTTTCAGGCGCAGCGTGTTTGGAGCCGGATCGCGGGCGAGCATGAAGCGAGGAGCCAGCTTTTCGGCGAACTTGGTTTGCATGTAGCTGGCGAGGACGTCCTTGTCCTTTTCCGGCATGTCCCCGAACTGCTGATCTGTCCCGCGGTAAACCACGACCGGGTCAACGATGATCGCGTTGTATTTTTTCCAGTTGGCTGTAGTCGAATAACTGTACGGAACACGTCCGGTATCGTCATTCTGGTTGGGCATCAGCTTGGATGACGACGAAATTCCCGAGTACGAATTCGGCTGCGTGGTCCCGCATGCGGCAAGCGCCATGCAGAACGCCGCAATCACCGCCAGCCGGCTCGCCTTGATGGATATGTGCATTTCAATTCCTCTTCAGATTTTTCCAGGAGACGACAGTCGTCGGCCTGGTGCTGCTTGGTGGACGAGCGGGGCATGAACGTGACGGAAATCCATGCCTGGCGGTACTGGGCAGGCTGAGCTGCGGCGCCCGGGCGATATCGAGATCAGCCCTCCAGCCGGCCCTTTCGCGCCAACTCAGGGAGCGAATATAGCACCGAATCTGATATTTGCAAACCGTCTGGTCGGTTTATTTTAAAGGGATTATCAAACTTCCCCGATACCTTTGCCATGCAGGAGGAGGCGTTGTAGCACGCTGTGCGGGTGGGATGGGCCAAGGCCCGTTCAGTGCGAAATTTCTATAATGCAATATTTGCAGCGCGGCCTCCGGTAAGAGGGCGCGCGATGCACTTCTAGGTCTTGCGAGGAGCCAGCCATTGCTGGCTGTCGAGCAGGCGCTCAAACAGGCGCTGGCGTTCTTCGTCCGAAAGCGGACATAACCCGAACAGGGAATTCAGGAGCAGACCCTTGGCCGCATACCAGCGCAGCATCGCCAACTCAGGATCGGCGGCCTCGGCCTTGATAGATTCGATCTTCTTGGCGTCGATCTCTTTGAAGACGGACAGCAGCCCGGGCTCTTCGCTGATGGCGCCGAGGATGGCAAAGGCGACCGATTGCTGTGTAGTGACGGCTTCGCGCGCTACCGCGATCTGTGTCG
>NZ_JAQGLV010000307.1 GCF_028292705.1 Collimonas fungivorans
GACGACATCGAAGGCGAAATCGCCACCCAGTTTCCGACCCGCGCACGCCAGGCCAGCGGCGGCGCCAATGCCGAACTGGCGCCCTTCGTGCAGATGGGCAGCTGGATCGGCGGCGACCGCGACGGCAATCCCAACGTCAACGCCGGCACCATGCAGCACGCCCTGTCGCGGCAATCGACCACCATCTTCGACTTCTACTTGGAAGAAGTGCATGCGCTGGGCGCGGAACTGTCGGTCTCGACCCTGATGGTCAGCGTCAACCAGGAACTGCTGGCGCTGGCGGAAAGCTCGCCCGACACTTCGGACCATCGCTCCGACGAACCCTACCGCCGCGCCCTGATCGGCATCTATGCACGGTTGGCTTCCACCGCGCGCGAACTCGGCGCCACCAACATCCTGCGCCAGGAAGTCGGCGCCGCCGCCCACTATGCGACGCCGCAGGAATTCACCCAGGAATTGCAGATCGTCGAAGATTCGCTGCGCGCCAACCACGGCAGCGCCCTGGTCAAGCCGCGACTGGCGACGCTCAAGCGCGCTTCCGAGATTTTCGGTTTCCACCTGGCCTCGCTCGACATGCGCCAGAGTTCCGACGTCCACGAGCGGGTGCTGACCGAGCTGTTCGCCCAGGCCCAGGTGGAAGGCGCGTACGACAAGCTCAGCGAAGAACAGAAGATCGACCTGCTGCTGGCCGAACTGGCCAAGCCGCGCCTGCTGTACTCGCCGTATATCGAGTATTCCGACGAGACCGTGTCCGAGCTGTCGATCCTGCGCGCCGCCGGCGAGATGCGCCAGCGCTATGGCGCGCGCTCGATCCGCAACTACATCATCTCGCATACCGAGACCGTGTCCGACTTGCTGGAAGTCCTGCTGCTGCAACAGGAAACTGGCCTGCTGCGGCCTGATGCCGTTGCGGGCAAGGGCAAGGCTGCCGTCGGCGAGCTGGAAGTCATGGTGATCCCGCTGTTCGAAACCATACCCGACCTGCGCCGCGCCGCAGCCATCATGGAGCAGTTCATGGCCTTGGCGCCGGTGGAACGGCTGATCGCCAAACAAGGCAAGCTGCAGGAAGTGATGCTGGGGTATTCCGACTCCAACAAGGATGGTGGTTTCCTGACCTCCAACTGGGAATTGTACAAGGCCGAGATCCAGCTGGTGCGCGTATTCGACCGCGCCGGCGTCAAGCTGCGCCTGTTCCATGGCCGCGGCGGCACCGTCGGCCGCGGCGGCGGCCCGAGCTACCAGGCGATCCTGGCGCAGCCGCCGGGCACCGTCAACGGCCAGATCCGCCTGACCGAACAAGGCGAGATCATCGCTTCCAAGTTCTCCAATCCGGAAATCGGCCGCCGCAACCTGGAGCTGCTGGTGGCGGCGACGCTGGAAGCGAGCCTGATGCCTAACAATGCCGACGCCAGGCAGACCAAGAAGCTGGGCGAATTCGAACAATTGATGGATGGCTTGTCTGAGCGCGCTTACCAGTCCTACCGCAACCTGGTCTATGAAACCCCCGGCTTCACCGACTATTTTTTTGCGGCGACGCCGATTGCCGAGATCGCCGAGCTGAACATCGGTTCGCGCCCTGCCTCGCGCAAATCGACGCGCCGCATCGAAGACTTGCGCGCGATTCCCTGGGGCTTTTCCTGGGGCCAGTGCCGCTTGCTGCTGCCGGGCTGGTACGGCTTTGGCAGCGCCATCGAAAGCTGGCTGGAAGAAGGAAAGGACAGCAAGCTCAAGACCCAGAAGCTGGCGACCTTGCGCGCCATGTACAAGGAATGGCCGTTCTTCGCCACCCTGCTGTCGAACATGGACATGGTGCTGTCGAAGACCGACCTGGCGGTGGCCTCGCGCTATGCCGGGCTGGTCACCGACCGCAAGCTGCGCAACAGCATCTTCAAGCGCATCGTCGATGAACACGAGCGCACCAGCAGCATCCTGTCAGCCATCACCGCCTCCAAGGACCGCCTGTCGGGCAATCCGTTGCTAGCGCGTTCGATCAAGAACCGCTTCGCCTACCTCGATCCGCTGAATCACTTGCAGGTCGAACTGATCAAGCGCCACCGCAGCGTGACCGCGGCCGGCCGCACGACGGAGGAAAGGGTGAAACGCGGCATCCACCTGAGCATCAACGGCATCGCCGCCGGTTTGCGCAACACCGGCTGACCGGTTGCCAAGACAAGAAATGGCCAGCAGCATTGCTGGCCATTTTTTTAATTCAAACCAAGCGTCTTCTTCACTGCCGGCAAACCTTCTTCGCCGCTGCGGGTCTTGACCCCATTCAGCCAGGCCGACAGCAATTCCGGCCGGGATTTCAACTGGCGCAGCGCGGCTGACCTGGCGTCGACTTTCTGTTCCAGCACATCGTTGATGATCTTGTTTTCCAGGTCGACGTTGAACTCAAGCTGGCTGAACAGGCGGCCGGGGTTCGGACATTGCGCCGCATAACCTTTGCGCGCCAGCGTATTCACGGTAGCGCCGCCGTAGTTGGGACCGAAATAGGCATTGCCGCCATCCAGGTAAGTGAGCTGGAAGCGGGTGTTCATCAGATGCGGCTCCCAGGCCAGGAATACTATCCACTCCTTGGCCGAGACTTTCCGCGCGACCTGGCTCAACATGCTTTGCTCACTCGACTCCACCAGTTTCCAGCCGTCCAGCCCGAACGACTTGGCTGCCAGCATGGTCTTGATGTTCTGGTTGGCCGGCGCGCCGGTTTCGATGCCGTAAATCTTGCTGTCGAATTTGCCGGCGAACCTGGCAAGGTCGCTGAAAGACTTGACGCCTGCCGCGGCGACGTAGCTGGGAACCGCGAGCGTGAACTTGGCGTTGACCAGGTTGGCATGCAGGACATCGATGGCGCCATCCTTGAGCTGGGTTTCCATGAGCGGTTTTTGCGCCGGCATCCAGTTGCCGAGGAAAACATCGACCTGGCCTTTTTTCAAGCCGACGAAAGTGATGGGAACCGACAGGTGGTCCACCTTCTGCTCATAACCGAGCGCGCCCAGCAGGATGCCGGCGATGGCATTGGTTGCGGTAATGTCGCTCCAGCCGGGATCGGCCATGCGCACCAGCTTGCAAGCGTCAGCCTCCGCCCCAAAAGCGCCCTGATGCAAAAACAGCAGGCAGGCCAGCATCAATGGAGTACCCGATGGAATACCTTTTCTTGGCATGATGCCCTCCAGCTTATTTGCCCGAATATTTACCCGAAACCGCCGGAAAACGCGCCATCGCCTCCAGCGCGTCAAGGTCGATGTGGTTGCGCATGAAACGCAGGCTGGCGTCTTGCACCGGCTGATAGTCCCAGTGCCGCACCGTGCCTCTGCTTTGCGCCGCAAAGTGGAAGCGCCGCCGGCGCTGGCTGGCGACTACCTGGTCATGCAGCTTGGGCAGGTTCCATCGATGGCCGGCTTCCTGGCGGAATTGTTCAAGCACGGCCATGGATCCTGGATCGGTCGCCAGGTTCTCCAGCTCGTCGGGATCGCGCGCAAGATCGTAGAGCTGGTCGGGATCGACCGGCGAGTGGATGAACTTGTAGGGGCCGCGCCGTATCATCACGATCGGCGCCAGCGCGCCCTCGCCGCAATACTCGC
>NZ_JAQGLV010000319.1 GCF_028292705.1 Collimonas fungivorans
GGACGGTTACATCTGGTAGCAACTATGCATGATTGGAAATAGTGGAGCAATAAGCTCTGTCCTATACTATGTGCACAGCATGTGCTGCCGGATACCTGCGCATTTGCCTGCGGAAAACAGAAAAACCGGAGTTCACCGAAGTTTGCTGAACAGACCCGAAAGAAAAGGAGTTGATCATGCGTACGCTCATAATTTTGGCCGCGGTCGCCATGCTGGCCGGTTGCGCCACGGATGCCGAACGCGCCGCCCAGGCACAGCGCGACGTCGACCAGATGATGCGCATCTATGGCCCGGCTTGCGAAAGACTGGGGTATAAAGGCAATAGCAATGAATGGCGCAGCTGCGTGCTGCGGCTCGATACAAAAGACAATACCGAACGTTACCCGGCGACCACCACCTGCTTCGGGCATCCTGGCTTGTTCCAGTGTTCCACCTTCTGACGGCAGCGTTTTTTCATAAGTCAAAGCCGTATTCCACAGGGCGTTGATCCTCGCATCGATGCCCTGTTTTAACGTGGAAGCCGTGCCGCGTTTCCTGATTCCGACAGCGCCGTCACGCTGGACCCGCTTCTGTTCTTCCACTGCGCATCGCCGGTTCGCAACGAATCAGGTTAGGCCTTCCCTTAGCTCATAACCGAGCGTCCCCACAGTATATTTCTTGCACGCGCAACCTTGATTGCGCGTGTCAACGGTGAGGGCATTCCATGAAAAAATATCTTCTTGCGGCAGTCGCATTTGTCGCTGCTATCGGTCCGGCCGGTTCGTCTGCATTTGCAGGGGAGCCCTTGGTCACGCGCGCCTGGCAACGATCCGAGCCAGCTCTAGGGCAGATGTTACGGCGCAGCGATCGTGCGACGGACATTGATGAGTTTGCGCGGAAAATGCAGGTCCTGGTGGCGAAGAGCTGGCGAATCAGCAACCGCATCTGGCCGGATACAAACATGGCGGATCGCTATCTGATCTTGGTTGCCGGCGACCAGGCCCGCGAAATCAGCCTGGCCGGCGTGGTGCCGGTGCCGCGTTCTTCGGTGGAGACAGCGCCGCCCCATACTTTTCCCGGCCCTGGCGCTTATCGTTTCATCTGGTGGAAGGAAGGCCGCCAAGCTACCGTCATTGATCTTGATCAGACCTTGCCGTGGACACAGCCGGTTGACGCCTTGCCGCCGCGCCCTGAGGTCGAGGAGGTCCACAGGTTCGCCGTGCACGAAACATTTCACCTGATACAGTTCGCGGAGCAGCGCTGGAACGTGCCGCGCCCAGAGGTATTTGTGCCGGAATACCCGCTCTCGGACAATGCTTCACTGTACCGGGCCATGCTCTATCACACGTTGCGTACTGCTGCTGCAGATCCAGGCAGGAGAGATGAGCGGCTCGCTGAAGCAGCTTACTGGAATACAGCCTTCACGGCAGAGTTTCCAAAAGCTGCCGCGGCATCAAAATTTGGCGATCTGGCCGAAGGAGCCGCCCAGCATTTCGAGACCCAGATGCTGGCTGCCACATTGATCGACCATCCAGAAGACGACGCTGCACGCAGGGCGAAAGCTTCTGAATTGACTCATGCGCTTACGCCAGGCATGCTGAGATTTTATTTCATCAACAGCTTCGGGCATACTTATCTTGTCGGCCAGGTTGCCGGTGGCGTGCTGGATCGAGGCGACTCTCCCTGGCGCACGGATGCTGTCGCCGGCCGCTCGCCTGTCGCAAGCTTGCTCGATAACGTTACGCCGCCGGTTTCCCCGCCGTCGCCGGATACTGCCATAGTCCGGGACAACACGGTCTCGGTAGCGCAGCGCAATGTGGTGCTCGGCGTTCAGCTGGAGCCGGCAATCCAGGGCTTCCTCGATCCCGGCCATGTCCTGCTGCTGCTTCCTCCCTGGTGGGAGATGCGGGTCGATCCGAGCAAGGAAAAGGAGATTGAAGAAGCGATGGCTCAGACGGTGCCCTATGCCACCGGCTTATATGCATCGGGCCGGTTGCCGCATGAGCTGTATAGTTCCTGGGTCGGCGCCTACCTGCTAGGCAATGGAAATTTTGTCATCAAGAATCTGGCGGCCCTGAAGGGAAGCATCGATTCCAGGGAATACATGATTGTTCCGCTGGACCCGAGTGCGCCTGGGTTTCAGTTAAGCGACGGTCGCCTGGATCTGACCATGTCCGCCATGTACGGCAGCTTGCCGGTTGAAAAGCTGGTTGACGGCAATGGCCGGATTTTGCTCAGGGCGATCGATAACAGGTGATGCGGGACGATCCATCTTCATGTCCGTGCTTGTCCTGCGCTATTGATGGAAAACATCCGCAATCTAAGCCGCGCCTGGCGCATCGTGGCAGCAGACACAAAGCTTGTTGCCATCGGCATCGCGGAAATAGGCGCCGTAATAATCGGGATGATATTCCAGGCGCAGGCCGGGCGCGCCTTCGCAGGACCCGCCATTGCGCAAGGCCGCGGCGTAGGCCTTGTCGACAGCCGTGCGCGTCGGAGCGAGCAGCGCGATCATCTGACCGTTGCCGGCAGCGGCCTCGCCGCTATAGGGGGAACCGATGATGAACAGGGGGCGCGCCTTGCCGTTGGCCATCCATGCCGCCCACGGTTTGTCCGCGTCGCAGAATTTGAGCTGCAGGTCCAGGACTTCCATGATGGCAGAATAGAAGCCGAATGCGCGCTGAAAATCGGTGACGCCGACAAAAACATGAGAGATCATGGGGTTTTTCCTTTCGATGGAAGAAAGACGTGAGTGATCAATACAATCTGCAACGTTTTGTGGCCGCCCAGCAGCCGGTCTTCGATATCGTACGCGAAGAATTGAGCCAGGGCAGCAAGCGGAGCCATTGGATGTGGTTCGTCTTCCCTCAGATTGAAGGACTGGGGCACAGCGCTACGGCGGTCAAGTATGCGATCTCGTCGCTTGAAGAAGCCCGGGCGTACCTGGAGCATCCGCTGCTGGGGCCGCGCCTGCGGGAATGCTGCCGGCTGGTAGCGGTTGTGGACGGGCGCTCGGCAGAAGATATTTTTGGTTTCCCTGACTACATGAAATTTCAATCGTCACTGACCTTGTTTGCACAAGCTGCAACCGACAATCAGGCTTTCAACGAATGCCTGAAAAAATACTTTGGGGGAGAGCCTGATCAGGCTACGCTTGTTCGGCTATGAGCCTCTGCTTCGACTCGCAGCAGGGGCCAGCGTGACAACCAGTTTTTGCTCCGCAAGCGATCGTCAAACTGTGCGCGTTTCGCATCGACGAAGCAGGGCGTCGGCCGGACGATGGCTGAGTACAAATCGTCCAGCCCGAATGGCGCTGCGATTTCCGGGCCGTTGCCGTCGGCGTACCTGACTGCCACCGCAGTCGCTGTTTCCGGCCAAAAGCGCATGGCGTCGCTAGCGGATTGATAAGGCGCATCGCCGTTGCGGACGTGCATGCGTCTCTGGTTTTTTACCGACCACTCGATAGACGCGTCCAAAGATTTCAGGCTATTTTCTATCTGCAAGTCGGCGTCTGCACTTTGCTGAGAAGGATCAAACCAGATCACATCGACATCGCCCGATGGAGGTGAAGGCGTTTGTCCGTGCAGGAAATCCCAGACCGCATTTCTGACAAAGCCAGCCGCGATCCAGCAATCTGGCAGGCGCAGGGAATGCACCAGCGCCAGGATGCGCAACCGCTCAGGATCCGCCTGCAGCAGGGCCTTGAGATCACCGGCGTGTTTCATTTCTCCGAAGTGAGAGACAACCGCATGGGGACAAAACATATGCCATGCATTTCAACCTGCGGACCGGTTTTGATGAAGCCGAAACGCTCATAGACAGGCAAAGCCAAAGGCGAGGAATTGACTGTAAACGCTTCGATGGTTTCGAGCGCAGTCGTTGCCATTTTCGCCGTCTGCCAAAGCTGCCTGGCCAAACCGCGGCGCTGAAAATCCCGGGCGACAAACAGATGGCACAGGTGGCTGCGATCGCGCAGTGTGATAAACCCCGCGAGTACGCCGTCTTCAAAAGCCAGGTGGTACTGATAGCGCGGATCGGGGATATATCCCTTTACGGCGGTTACTGAGACGGATTCGAAGAAACGTTCAGCGCCTTTGCCGTCAGGCGTGGCCAGGAATTCATGCGTAAAGCAGTGGATCAACGCGGTGATGGCGTCGGCGTCTTCGATACGGGCAGCGCGGAATTCCATGCGCGGTCCTTAGATCAAGCCATCGAACAGGATCACCTCGACCGCATCGCCGGCGGCCACGTCGCCCTGTTCATGCGCCAGCACGATCATGCAGTTGGCTTCCGCCATCGAACGCAAGATGCCCGAGCCCTGGGCGGCGGTGGGGCGCACGCTCCACTGACCGTCGGCCATGCTGAGGATGCCGCGCTGGTACTCGGTGCGTCCCGGGCGCTTGCGGATGGCGACGGCCGCGGTGGCGCGCATCAGCGGCAATGGGGCGACTTGGGCGCCCATCATCTGCAGCAAGGCCTCGCGCGCGAAAAAGTAAAACGACACCATGACCGCCACCGGATTGCCGGGCAGGCCGAAGAACAGGGCTTGCTTGCCGCCTGACGTAATGCTGCCGAACGCCAGCGGACGGCCCGGGCGCATGCCGATTTTCCAGAAGGCGACGTCGCCCAGCTGCGCCATCATCTGCTTGGTGTGGTCGGCGTCGCCGACCGAGACGCCGCCGGAAGTAATGATGGCGTCGGCATTCTCGCAAGCGCTGCGGAAAGCGCTTTCCAGCGCCTGCGGATCGTCGCCGACCACGCCCATGTCGATGATGTCGCAGCCCAGCCGCTGCAGCATGCCGTACAAGGTGTAGCGGTTGGAATCGTAGACGCAGCCGGGATCCAGCACTTCACCCACTGAGCGCAGTTCGTCGCCGGTCGAGAAAAACGCCACGCGCAGGCGCCGCCTTACCGGGATTTCGGCGATGCCGAGCGAGGCTAGCAAGCCGAGGTCGGCTGGACGCAGGATGCGGCCTTGGGCAATCGCGGCGCTGCCGGCTTTCAGGTCTTCGCCGGCCAGGCGGCGATTCGCGCCGGGTTTGACGGCATCGGCCGGGATGGTGACGAAACCGGTCGCGCTGCCGGGGCTGACAAATTCTTGCGGGATGACGGTGTCGAGCCCGTCCGGCATCAGGGCGCCGGTCATGATCCGCACCGCCTGGCCGCTGGCAACCGCTCCCATGTAGGCGCGGCCGGCGTGGGCGGTGCCGGCCACGGTCAGCACGGTATCGGCGTCATGGCGCAGGTCGGCCGAGTTGAAGGCATAGCCGTCCATGGCCGAGTTGTCGTGCGCCGGGACGTCGATCGGCGAGATGATGTCGCTGGCCAGCACGCGGTCGAGGGCGCTGCGCAGCGCCACTTTTTCAATCGCGCTGACCGGCGTGATGCAATCGCGGATGATGGCCTGCGCTTGCCTGACCGGCATGGCGTGCGGATCGTAGTCCGACATGCAGCTGGTCAGTTCGGACAGGGATGGCTTGGCGGGATAGGCATTCAGAGTGGTCATTGCGTTTGCATTATCGCTGTAGTAACTGTTCTCGGGTATTGATGTTACGGAAGGCGTCGGCATCGGTAAACAGCGTTTCGCAATAGTTGAGGCGGCGGTACCAGGTTTCCATCTTACGCCCGCCGTCCTGCAGGTAGTCATTGAGGTCGGTCAATAAACCGGTTTTCAGCAGCATGAATACCGGCTGCGGCCAGATGTCCTGGTCGCTGCCTTCGCGGGTAGAGGCAACCGCCAGGTCGGCGCCGGCGCCAGCCAGTGCTTGCGCCAGGCGCCGCACCAGGTCATGCGGCAGGTAGGGCGAGTCGCAGGGGGCGGTCGCCAGGTAGGGCGTGCCGCAGTGGCGCAGGCCGGCCTGCAGGCCCGCTAGCGGGCCTGCGAAGCCAGGCTGCTCATCCGGCCAGACCGGCGCCCCGAACGCCGCGTAGCTGTCCTGGTTGCGGTTGGCGTTGATGATCAGGCTGTTCACTTGCGGCGCCAGGCGGGCGATGACGTGCGCCGCCATCGGCTTGCCGTCGAGCAGGGCCAGGCCCTTGTCGATCCCGCCCATGCGCGTGCCGCGGCCGCCGGCCAGTATCAGGCCGGTGATATTCAGCGCAGAGGGGGGCGGGCAAGTTTCCATGGTGTGGCTCGGTCAGCCGCCTATGTACGACATTTCCACTTTCTTGCGGGGCGAAGCCAGGCGCTCGGTTTGCTGCGTGCGCAACTCGGAATAACGGTCGTCGCGGGCGCGCCATAGCTGGCCGATCACGCTGGAGATTTCGCGGTCGCTGCATTCGTTGCGCAACAAGGCACGCAGGTCGTGGCCGGCGCTGGCGAACAGGCAGGTGTACAGCTTGCCTTCGGTCGACAGGCGGGCGCGTGAACAGTCGTGGCAAAACGCCTGGGTGACGCTGGAAATCAGGCCGACTTCACCGATGCCGTCTTCATAGCGCCAGCGCTGTGCGGTTTCGCCGACGTAGTTGGCTGCCAGCGGCTGCATCGGCAGTTCGCTCTGGATTATCTGCGCGACTTCGGCGGAGGGCACTACTTCATCCATCTTCCAGCCGTTGGAGGCGCCCACATCCATATATTCTATGAAGCGCAGGATGTACGGCGTGTTCTTGAAATAGCGCGCCATCGGCAGGATTTCCTGCTCGTTGACGCCGCGCTTGACCACCATGTTGACCTTGATCGGACCGAGCCCGACCTGATGCGCTACATCCAGCCCATGCAAGACATCGGCCACCGGGAAATCGGCGTCGTTCATGCGCTGGAAAATGTTTTCATCGAGTGCGTCGAGCGAGACGGTGACGCGGTTCAGGCCGGCGTCTTTCAGGGCCTGGGCCTTTTTCGCCAGCAGCGAACCGTTGGTGGTCAGGGTCAGGTCGAGCGGCTTGCCGTCCGGCGTCTTCAGGGCGCTCAGCATGCCGATCAGCTTTTCGATGTGCTTGCGCAGCAGGGGTTCGCCGCCGGTCAGGCGGATCTTGTGCACGCCGTGGGCGACGAACAGGCTCGCCAGGCGCGTGATTTCTTCAAACGACAGCAGGGCGGTGTGCGGCAGGAACGCATAGTCCTTGTCGAATACCGCACGCGGCATGCAATAGACGCAGCGGAAATTGCAGCGGTCGGTGACCGAGATGCGCAAGTCGTGCAGCGGCCGCCCCAGCTCGTCCGCTATCAGGCCGGTCGGCGTTTCGAGGATAGAGGGCAATGCAGGTGGCAAGGGCAGCGGCAAGAAACTGCGGCTATCGATCAGCGGGATGACTTTTCTAGTCATAGTGTGTGTCTGGAAAAATGTGCAATGTCTTGCATCTATATATAGGGTGATAACTTCTACAAGATACCATGAGCGTCGTTTTTTAGCTTCAGCGCCTGCTGAACCTTGGGAGTGCGGCAATTCTCGCAATTTCAAACATATCGCCTGCGCCAGACGTGACAAAGGGAGTCTGGGACTCCCTTTGTTGTACTACTGTCTAGCTGCTACGCCATCAGGTGGCGCACCGGCTTACTGCGGGCGCTGGGTTTCGATCTGCACCAGCGGTTCGCTGGATTGCGCCGGCAAAGGCTTGCGTTCGCGCGGCACATGTGGCGCCGCAACGATGTTAGCCGTTGCTTCCTGCGCAGCGCGCAGTTTGCTCGGATCGGTCGCCGCCAGGGTCAGGCCGGCTGCAGCCAGTACGCTTTGCAGGTCTTCCACCTTAGGCGATCCGCTGGAAACGGCTGTCTTGATGACGACTGGCGCTTCTGCTACCGGCGCTGCCGTTTCAGCGACCACAGGGGCAATCACTGGAGCAACCACCGGGGCAACTACGGGCGCTGCCGGAGCCAGCGGCGCAGGGGTTTCTTCGATCTGCGGTTCTGCTACTGGCTGGCTGGCAACTACCGGGGCTGCTTCAGGTACGGCCGGCGCAGGAGCGGCAGGCTGTTCTGGCACGATTGCTGCCGGAGCGGCTACCGGCTCAGGTTCTGCCACAACCGGCGCTGCAACAACCGGCTCCGGCGCAGGAACTGCTACCGGCGCCGCTTCAGCGACGACAGGAGCGGCTTCCTCTTGCGGAGCAATTTGCTGAGGCACCAGCGGCGCTGCGATTGCATTCGACAAGGCGGTCGGCGCCGCTGTCGTTTCAACTGCCGGAGCAGCGCTTTCCTGCGCCATCGGCACTGCCGAGGCCATCATCGGTACGCTGTTGCTGGCCGGGCTGCTTGCTTCGGCTGGCGCTGGAGCGTTCACTGCCTCGGGAGCATCTGCATCGTTGTCGGTATCGGCCGCGTCTGCTGCTGCAGTGGCTTCGCCTGTTTCGATGTCGTCGCTGCTGCCTTCGGTGCTGCCTTCGGCGCCGTCGCGATCGCGGCGGTTACGGTTGCGGCCACCGCGGCGGCGGCGGCGGCGTGGTTCTTCGTCTTCACCGGCTTTGGCTTCAACGCGTTCGCTATCGGCTTGCACCGCTTCCGTCGCATCAGCGGCTTCGGTGATGCTGCTGACGGCAACGCCGGCAGCGGCGACTACGCCACCCTTGAGCAAGGTCTCGTCGACCTTGATTTCGCTCAGGTTTTCCTTGCGCTCTTCGCGTGGCGGACGCGGAGGGCGTTCGGCGCGCTCGCGCCGGCCTTCATTGCGTGGTTCCGCCTTGCTGTCGCTGGCTTCGCGTGGTTCCCGCTGCTCTTTAGGCTCGCGCGGAGGACGTGGCGGACGGGCTTGCTGGGTTTTGGCTTCGACAGCTTCCACCAGCGGTTTCTTGGCGTTGTCGTCGCGTGTTTCCTGCGCACTGCCATCGCGGTTGCGGCCACCGCGGTTACGGCCGCGCTGGCCACGGTTGTTGCGGTCGCCACGGTCGCCGCGTTGCTGCGGGCCCTTGGCTTCTGCGCTAGCGGCAGGAGTTGCTGCCGGCGCTGCCGGCTTGCTGAAGAAGAAGCCGAAGATCTTGCCGAGGAAACCTGTTTCTGCCGGGCTGGCAGCGGCAACCGCTGTCGGACGGGCTTCCACCGGCTTGCGCTCGACGATAGGGGCCGGCTGGTCTGGCGTGATGCCCTTGACCACGGCTTCCTGACGCGGCTTGCCTTCTTCTTTCTGGGTCTTGCTGTAACCGATGTCGGTATCCGCCTGCTCCGCCATGGCGTAGCTGGCCTGGGTTTCTTCCAGGCGCGGATCGTCGTGCTTCAGGCGTTCCAGCTTGTAGTGCGGGGTTTCCAGGTGCTTGTTCGGGATCAGGATGATGCCGACCCGGTGACGGGTTTCGATCTTCAGGATCTCGCCGCGCTTTTCGTTGAGCAGGAAAGCGGCGACGTCGACCGGCGCCTGGACGTGGATCGCTGCCGAGTTTTCTTTCATCGCCTCTTCCTGGATGATGCGCAGGACTTGCAGGGCGGACGATTCGGTATCGCGGATATGGCCAGTGCCGTTGCAGCGCGGGCATGTCACATGGCTGCCTTCCGACAGCGACGGACGCAGGCGCTGGCGCGACAGTTCCATCAGGCCGAAGCGCGAGATCTTGCCCATCTGGACGCGGGCGCGGTCATAGCGCAGGGCGTCTTTCAGGCGGGTTTCGACTTCGCGCTGGTTCTTCGAATTCTCCATGTCGATGAAGTCGATCACGATCAGGCCGCCGAGATCGCGCAAACGCAATTGGCGCGCAACTTCTTCCGCTGCTTCGCAATTGGTGTTGAAGGCGGTGGTCTCGATGTCGCCGCCGCGGGTGGCGCGGGCGGAGTTGACGTCCACCGACACCAGGGCTTCGGTATGGTCGATCACGATGGCGCCGCCGGATGGCAGCGGCACGGTGCGGGAATACGCGGTTTCGATCTGGTGTTCGATCTGGAAGCGGGAGAACAGCGGCACGTCGTCGCGGTAGCGCTTCACGCGGTGCACCATGTCGGGCATGACGTGGGCCATGAACTGCTGGGCCTGGTCGTGGATTTCGTCGGTGTCGATCAGGATTTCGCCGATATCCGGCTGGAAATAGTCGCGGATCGCGCGGATCACCAGCGACGATTCCTGGTAAATCAGGAAGGCGCCCTTGCCTTGCGTGCCGGCGCCTTCGATGGCGCGCCAGAGTTGCATCAGGTAGTTCAAGTCCCATTGCAATTCGTCAACGTTGCGGCCGATGCCGGCAGTGCGGGCAATCACCGACATGCCGCTTGGCAGGTCCAGCTGATCCATGGTTTCGCGCAGTTCCTGGCGATCCTCGCCTTCGACCCGGCGCGAAACACCGCCGCCGCGCGGGTTGTTCGGCATCAGGACCAGGTAACGGCCAGCCAGTGAAACGAAGGAGGTCAGGGCCGCGCCTTTGTTGCCGCGCTCTTCCTTTTCGACCTGCACCATGATTTCCTGGCCTTCGCGCAGGGCATCCTTGATCGATGCGCTGCGGACGTCTACACCTTCTTTAAAGTAAGTGCGGGCAACTTCCTTGAACGGCAAAAAGCCATGACGCTCTTCACCGTAGTTGACGAAACAGGCTTCCAGCGACGGCTCGATACGGGTAATCACACCTTTGTAGATATTGGACTTGCGTTGTTCGCGTCCGGTGGTTTCGATATCGATGTCGATGAGCTTTTGCCCGTCAACAATAGCCACGCGCAGTTCTTCTTGCTGCGTGGCATTAAACAACATGCGTTTCATTTTTCGCTCCGTGACCCTTGGGTCATTGCAATGGCGCTTAAAGATTGCTGTTCTTCAGCATTTCTGTCAGCGACAAAAAGTACAAGGATGTACGCGAGAACGGAGTGTCAGGGGGGAGAGAATTGCCTTGGTGTGTATGCGCTATATGAGCGCAGTGCACAGGCGCGGATATAGTGCTGCCGTTTTACTGAAAACTACCAGCGCGCGCCGGCAGAGCATCCTGCGGTTCGCGGAACGCGAGCACGACGCTTGGCGGTGAGCAGCTTGATAGAGCCAAATAAAGCATTGGTTTCAGTAAGTACGCGGCAAATTTAAAAACACTACATCAACCGGCGAGCTCGTCGCGATCGTTTGGATCGCATCGGGCTCGCCGGACTTTATCCTAATCATCCAGACATTCTTGTTCAGCATCCGTGCGCGTTATCCGATGACAACAACGGTGCGACCTTGACTCGCGCAGGGGTGATGCGTACACATTTCCCATCAAATTTGCAAATTGGCGAGGCTGATGGGGACGCCCCTGTGTAGAATGGTCTTTTTATTCTTACACCAGCAACTGTTTTCTAACAATTGCGGAACAATTATATATTCAAAATGAAGGACTTAGCGAGATTTTCTGGAGGACGAGTCAAGACTCGCCCCGAGCCGCGGACACAAGCCGCGGGCAAGCATAAGGCCGAACCCAAAGTAGCCGTGGAGCAAGAGATGCAGTTAACACCACCTGCGCCGCCTCTTGCCGTCCAAATGCTGACTATTGCGGAAGACGACGCAGGTCAGCGTATCGACAATTTTTTATTGCGTATTTGTAAAGGAGTGCCCAAGAGCCATATCTATCGCGTGTTGCGCTCCGGTGAGGTCAGGGTCAACAAAGGCCGCATCGACCAGACTTATCGCCTGGTCGAGGGCGACATAATCCGGGTGCCGCCGATTCGAATTGCTGAAAAGCAAACACAAGTGGTAGCGCCAGGGGCGGAATTCAAGATATTACTGGAAGACAATCATTTGCTGGTGATCGACAAGCCGGCGGGGGTTGCCGTGCACGGCGGCTCCGGCGTCAGCTATGGTGTCATCGAGCAACTCCGCGCCGCCCGCCCGCAAGCCAAGTTCCTGGAACTGGTGCACCGGCTGGACCGCGATACTTCCGGCATCCTGCTGCTGGCGAAGAAACGTTCCGCACTGACCAACCTGCACGAGCAGATGCGCGACGGCGACACCGACAAGCGTTACCTAGTGCTGGTGCATGGCGACTGGCAAAACGAGCGCCAGCATGTCAAGCTGCCGTTGCACAAGTATACGGCGGCCGACGGCGAGCGCCGGGTGCGGGTGCAGGCCGACGGCCAGGCGTCGCACACGATTTTCAACCTGATCCGGCGTTATGGCGACTATGCTTTGCTGGAAGCCGAGCTGAAGACCGGCCGCACCCACCAGATTCGGGTCCATCTGTCGGCCAGCGGCTTCGCCATCGCCGGCGACGACAAATACGGCGACTTTGCCTTGAACCGGACTTTGCAGAAGGCTGACGGACAGCGTGTCGCGCTGAAACGGATGTTCTTGCATGCTTACCAGATTACTTTTGCGCATCCGGAGACGGGCAAGCCGGTGACCCTCAAGGCGCCGCTGCCGCCGGAATGCGAGAGATTCCTGAAAAGCCTGTCGAAAGATATCCCTGCGGCAATGTCGGAAGCTAAGGGCGATCAGAATATCAGTTAGTATTTGCTTATCGGTTTGCCGGTTTTTCGATCGGCAGGCCAAACCCAATTACAGGAGCTGGCAAGGTATTGCCAGGCAATATGGCGCGAAAGAATTTTGATTTAATTGTATTTGATTGGGATGGCACCTTGATGGACAGTACCGCCATCATCGTGAAATGTATCCAGGCCGCGGCCAGGGATCTGGGACTGGCGGTTCCGGACAACAAGGCCGCCTCGCACGTGATCGGGCTGGGCCTGGCGGAAGCCATGCAGGTTGCGATGCCGGGCCTGGAGCCCAGCCAGTATCCGCGGGTAGTGGAACGTTACCGTTATCACTACCTGGCGCAAGACCAGGACCTGACCTTGTTCGACGGCGTGCGCGAAATGCTGGCGGACTTGTCGCAGCAGGGTTATTTCCTGGCGATCGCCACCGGCAAGAGCCGGGTCGGCCTGAATCGCGCCTTGCACGAGACTAAGCTGCTGTCGGCATTCGATGCTACCCGCTGCGCCGACGAGACTTTCTCCAAGCCGCATCCGGCCATGCTGCAGGAACTGACGCGGGAGCTGGGCCAGGACCTGAAGCGCACGGTGATGATCGGCGATACCACCCATGACCTGCAGATGGCCATCAATGCCGGCGCCGCGGGGATCGCGGTCCAGTATGGCGCGCACCCGGCGCATGAGCTGGATGCGCTGAAGCCGTTGTTCAACGCCACCTCGACCGTGCAGTTGCACACCTGGCTTAACGCCAACGCCTGACCGGACCCATTGAGCGACGCGCCGTGAACGATATCCGCCTTCCCCTGTGTGCTTCTTCTGCGCTGGCAGAGCGCGGCAAGGGCGTGCGTTTTGCGGTTACCGCCTGGGGCGAGGAGGCGGTTGCATTCGCCGTACGCCACCACAATATCGTCCACGCTTACCTGAACCGGTGCGCGCACATTTCGCTGGAGCTGGACTGGAACGAGGGCGAGTTTTTCGAGTCCAGCGGTTTGTACCTGATGTGCGCCACGCACGGTGCAGTGTATGAGCCGGAAACCGGGCATTGCGCCGGCGGCCCGTGCCGCGGCGGACGTTTGCACAAGATTCTGGTTGAAGAAAGCAATGATCAGGTGTTCTGGATCCCTGATGAATATGTGCGGCCTGTGATTGCCTGACAGGCCGGCCTGTTCAATAACGATTTCGGATAAACGAAGTGAGTGAAGAACACCATGAGCAATAACGATTTTGAGAATGCGACCACGCCCGCCAAAAAAGAAGGCTGGGAGCGCGAAGTGCTGGAAAAGCTGGCGTTCGCGTCGTTGCGCGAACAGCGCGCGCGCCGCCGCTGGGGAATCTTTTTCAAGCTGACTGTGATCGGCCTGATTGTCTTCGGGGTGTGGCTCGGCATGAATTACGAAGGCTCGGATACGCAGACGGTCGGTGCGCATACGGCGCTGGTCAAGATCAACGGCGCGATCGAATCGGAAGGCAACGGTTCGGCCGGCGTGGTGGTGCCGGCGCTTGACAATGCTTTCGCCGCGGACGATTCGGTCGGCGTGATATTGCGCATCAACAGCCCTGGCGGCAGCCCGGTGCAAGCCGGCATCATCAATGATGAAATCGCGCGCCTGCGCAAGGAATATCCGAACAAGCCGCTGTATGTGGTGGTCGACGAAATGTGCGCCTCGGGCGGTTATTACATTGCCGCCGCGGCCGACAAGATTTATGTCAACAAGGCCAGCATCGTCGGCTCCATCGGCGTGCTGATGGACGGCTTCGGTTTCACCGGCCTGATGGACAAGGTCGGCGTCGAGCGGCGCCTGCTGACTGCCGGCGAGAACAAAGGCTTCCTCGATCCGTTCAGCCCGATGAGCGCGACCCAGAAAGGTTATGCGCAAACCATGCTGGCGGAAATCCACCAGCAGTTCATCGACGTGGTGCGCAAGGGCCGCGGCACGCGCCTGAAAGAAACGCCGGAAACTTTCTCGGGCCTGTTCTGGAGCGGCTCCAAGGCAGTCGAGATGGGCCTGGCGGATGGCTACGGTACGGTGGACAGCGTGGCGCGCGATGTCTTGAAGCAGGAAGATATTGTCGATTACACCAAGAGCGAAGGTTTGCCTGAGCGCGTGCTGAAAAAATTCGGTGTGGCGATGGGCGCCGGCGTGGTGCAATCGCTGGTGAATGACGTCAAGCCAAGCCTGCGTTGAATTTCATGCAAGGCCTGCCGGCAGGCGGGTCTTAAGATAAATATCAAAGTGGAAACCGGCATATGGTAATACCATAATCGGCCTTGTATCTTCGCGATCCTGTCGTATATTAAAGGTACTCAAGGAACAGCGAACGGAGGGGACGATTATCGGAATACCAAAACCCATCACCATACAGATTGAAATTGTTTCGATAGCAAAGAGTCACTCCATCGCAATACAACCCCTTGTTTTGGAGTAGCGCAGTTACTACCGGACAAACCCCCGCATCTCGGATGCGGCACCGAGAAGTTTTCGACTTCTCAACATAAATGTCTTTCGGGACAGGCAAATACGGCGACGGCGCAATACCGTCGCCGTTTTGCGTTATGTGTAATGAAATTATTGGGCCAGGAACAGGAACACGGTTGGTTTTTTATGGAAATCAGGGTGTTTGCCTGCCGCCAGGGCCGCCTTCCATTTTGCGGCAGTCTGGGTCCTGATGGTTTCGGTTGCGAGCGTCAGGTCGGTGGCTACGCAAATCAGCGTGCCGGGCTGGCAGGCAGTGGCCAGGGCTTCCAGGAAAGCGCTGTTGCGGTACGGCGTTTCGATGAACAGTTGCGTTTGCTGTTCCTGGCGCGAGCGCAGTTCCAGCGCCTTGATGCGTTTGCTGCGCTGTTCGGCATCAGTCGGCAGGTAGCCATTGAAGGCAAAACTCTGGCCATTCAGGCCGCTGCTCATGACGGCCAGCAGCAACGACGACGGACCTACCAACGGCCGCACCTGGATGCCTTGTGCATGGGCCAGCCGCACCAGGTTGGCGCCGGGATCGGCGACTGCCGGCACGCCGGCTTCAGAGATCAGGCCGGCGTCTTGCCCTGCAAGGATTGGCGCCAGCAGGGCCGGCAATGCGGCGCTGGCGGTATTGACGTTGAGTTCGGCGATCTGGATTTCCTGCAACGGCTTGGCGAGCGACTGGGCCGCATCGATCAGCTTCAGGAAAGCGCGCGTGGTCTTTGCATTTTCTGCAATGAAATAATCGAGCCTGGCGGTAAGCGCTTGTACTTCCTGCGGGATCACGGCTGCCAGTGCGGCAGCTGGCGATACGGTCTCGTTCTGGCCCAAGGTGTTGGGGATTAAATACAGGGTGCCTGGCATGTTGGTCTATGTGATGAACTATGTTGCGAAAAATGGGAAGGCGGCGCGGCGCAGCATACCGGTCAGCGCGATTAATGGCAAACCGGTGAGGGCAGTCGGATCGGTGCTTTCGATTTTTTCCAGGATGGCGATGCCCAGCCCTTCATTTTTTGCGCTGCCGGCGCAGTCGTAGGGTTGTTCGATGCGCAAGTAGGCGTCCAGTTCGGCGTCGGGCAAGTCGCGGAAAGTGACGAAGGTCTGGATGTTTTCTATCTGCACGGCCTGCTCGGGCTGGCTGTGGCGGCTATCCCACAGGCACAGGGCGGTGTGGAAAATGACGCGGCGGCCGCGCATTTTCTGCAGCTGCGCCAGGGCGTTCTCGTGATTGCCGGGTTTGCCGATCTGCTCGTCGTCCAGCGTCGCCACCTGGTCGGAGCCGATCACCAGCGCATTTGGCGCCGCCAGCGCCACTGTGCGCGCCTTTTCCAGGGCCAGGCGCAGGGCCGTGGCTTGCGGACTCTCGCCAGGATGGGGAGTTTCGTCGATATCCGGGACGATTACCTCAAACGGGATGTGCAGCCGGGAAAGCAGTTCCTTGCGGTATTTCGAGCTGGAGCCGAGGATCAGACGCGGCAGGGATGTATTGGAAGAGGTGGTTTGTTGTAAAGAAGCCATGGTTTTTGTTGCTTATTTGTTGCTTATTGGTTGTTTCTGCGATTGCAGAACGGTAAAATCCCGGCAAATGGCGGACAAAGTGCGGAAAACGCGCTAACACTTTGACGAATAAGGGAAAAGGCTGTTATTATCGCAGGTTTTCCGGGTTCGGCTGGGTTCAGCGTTATTATGAGTGCTTTTGTCATCGACGCCTTTGAGTATGCGCGCCATAAAGAACGTCGTGAAGGCGATACGCTGGTGGCCGATCTGAGCCGCCTCTCGGCTGAGACCGCGGATCGCTCCGGCGCCCTGCATTGGGTCCTGGTTGGCGGCACCGATCAGTCAGGGCATCCGCAACTGACGCTCACTGTCAGCGGTTCGACCAAGATCATGTGCCAGCGCTGCCTGACGCCGTTCGCTTTCGATATCGATTCGGAATCGGTGCTGGTGTTGGCAAAAGACGAAGAAAGCGCCGATGCGATCGATGCGCTGCTTGATAATGACGAGATTGATGTCATCGTCGGCACTAAAACACTGAATATTGTAGAGCTGGTTGAAGATGAGGCGCTGCTGGCCTTGCCGCTGTCGCCGAAACATCCGGTTTGCCCGGACCAGTCGGCGCTTGAAGGCTTGAAAAGCGTCAAGAAAGAGTCGCCGTTTGCGATGCTCAAGAATTTGAAGCAGCAGTAAATAGCAGCGGCAGTAAATGGATTTGGTAAAGAATTGCGGTAAATTTGTCGCGCTGATTTTCACATGAATGTGATTCCGTGTGACTAAGGTGTGGCAATAGGTAGTAAAATCCGCGCACAAACGCGGCAGGAATATCCAGCCTTTCCCTGTTCTGAGGGTTGGATATGTTAAACTTTAAGATCTTAAGAAAGCAGGAGTTATCATGGCAGTTCAACAAAATAAGAAGACCCCATCGAAGCGCGGCATGCACCGTGCCCACGATTTTCTGGTTGCACCTCCGCTGGCTATCGAGCCAACGACTGGTGAAACACATCTGCGCCACCACATCAGCCCGAACGGCTTTTACCGTGGCCGTAAAGTGTTGAAGACCAAGAACGACGAGTAATACTTACTTGTTCTTGCGATGCAGGTCGAAGGCGGCGCGATGAGTTTCTCAGGGCGCCGTTTTTGTATGCAGAATAATTCCTTGCGTCATTTTGAATCGCGCCCAATCTGCCTCATAATACGGCTTAGAGTAGGCACTGAATCAAAACAATGACAATCAAAATTTCTATCGACTGCATGGGTGGCGATCACGGCCCGTCGGTTACCGTTCCTGCCGCAGTTTCATTTGCCAACCGCGAGCCTGAGGCCGAGTTGGTGCTGGTTGGCCTCGAGGAAGAAATCCGGGCGCAACTGAAAAAGCACAAGGCGGGTTCCCATCCGCGTTTATCGGTGCACCATGCATCCGAAGTGGTGACGATGGACGACTCCATCGAAACCGCATTACGCCGCAAAAAAGATTCCTCGATGCGTGTCGCCCTGCGCCTGGTCAAAGACCAGCAGGTGCAGGCATGCGTGTCGGCCGGCAATACCGGCGCCCTGATGGCAGTTTCCCGCTATCTGCTGAAGACCTTGCACGGCGTTGACCGCCCGGCGATCTGCACCATTCTCCCCAACCAGAAAGACGGCCCGACCTACATGCTCGACCTGGGCGCCAACGTCGATTGCGAAGCCGTGCACCTGCACCAGTTTGCCTTGATGGGATCGGCCCTGGTGTCGGCCATGGAAGGCAAGCCGCGGCCGACGATCGGTTTGCTGAATGTCGGCGAAGAAGCGATCAAGGGTAATGAAGTGGTCAAGCAGACGGCGGAACTGCTGCGCGCCGACCATGAAAAAGGCATCCTGAATTTCTACGGCAATGTCGAAGGCAACGATATCTTCGAGGGCACTACCGACATTGTCGTCTGCGACGGTTTTGTCGGCAATGTCACGCTCAAGGCTTCCGAGGGGCTGGGGCGCTTCGTCAAGACCGTATTAACGACCGAATTCAAGAGCGGTATCCTGAACATGCTGGGCGCGGTTATCGCCCGCGGCGCCATCAAGGCCATCTCGCGCCGCCTCAATCCTTCGCGCTATAACGGCGCCAGCCTGCTGGGCTTGCGCGGACTGGTGTTCAAGAGCCACGGCGGCGCCGACGCCTATGGCTACGAGTGGGCCATACAGCGTGCATTCGATGCAGCCAAATATGATGTATTGTCTCGTATTGCGACCACGATTGCGGAGCTGATGCCGCAAGCCGATACCGCGGATGGCGGCTCCGGCGAAATCGTTAATACTGAATCAACCCAACAAAAGACAGCATGACTACATATAGCAAAATTGTCGGTACCGGCAGCTATTTGCCGCCGAAACGGGTAAGCAACCAGGAACTCGCTGCGCAGCTTGCCGAGAAGGGCATAGAGACATCGCACGAATGGATTTTCTCCCGCAGCGGCATCGCCGCGCGCCATTACGCTGAAGCCGATGTGCAATCCAGCGATCTCGCGGTAGCCGCGGCCAGGCAGGCGCTGGACATGGCGCACATGCAGCCCGACGATATCGACCTGGTGATCGTCGCCACCTCAACCCCCGATCATTTCGGTGGTTTCCCGAGCACTGCCTGCGTAGTGCAGCAAAAGCTCGGCATCGTCAATGGCGGCGCGGCGTTTGACGTGCAGGCCGTGTGCAGCGGGTTTGTATATGCAGTGTCGATCGCGGACAGCTTCATCAAGTCCGGCGCGCACAAGAACGTGCTGGTGATTGGCACCGAGGTTTTTTCGCGGATCCTGAATTTTGAAGACCGCACCACTTGCGTACTGTTCGGCGACGGCGCCGGCGCGGTGGTCATGACCGCTTCCGCCGAGCCGGGCATTCTCGCCACCAAGCTGCACGCCGACGGCCGCCACAAGGATATCCTGTGCGTTCCAGGCAAGGTCAATGCCGGCGTGGTCGAAGGCAGCGCTTATCTGTACATGGACGGCCAGGCAGTGTTCAAGCTGGCGGTCTCGGTATTGGAAAAAGTCGCCAACGAAACCTTGCAGATGGCCGGCATGTCGGCCTCCGAGATCGACTGGCTGATCCCGCACCAGGCCAATATCCGCATCATGCAAAGCACCGCCCGCAAACTGGGTCTGGACAACGAGCGCATGGTAGTGACGGTAGACCAGCATGGCAATACTTCGGCGGCTTCGATTCCGCTGGCGCTGGACCAGGCCGTACGCGATGGCCGCGTCAAGCCCGGCCACAACGTCATGATGGAAGGCGTAGGCGGCGGCTTTACATGGGGCGCCATCTTGGCGCGCATGTAAGGACGTTGAATGCAGAGGCGTTGCTTGCGGCTCGCTCCGCGGTCACGGCATCGCGGCGAGCTGTTTGATAAATTTGATACCCATTTAGGTAAGGCAGCAAGGCATGAATAAGTTCGCGTTTGTTTTTCCGGGCCAGGGTTCGCAAGCCGTTGGCATGCTCAACGGTTTTGCCGATAACCCGGTAGTAAAAGATACTGTCGCGGAAGCTTCCGAGGCGCTGCAGTTCGACCTCGGCAAGCTGATCGCCGAAGGGCCGAAAGAAGAGCTGGACCTGACTACCAACACGCAGCCGGTCATGCTGACCGCGGCGGTCGCCTGCTATCGGGCCTGGCTGGCCGCGGGCGGCAAGGCGCCGGCGCTGGTTGCCGGGCACAGCCTGGGCGAGTATTCGGCGCTGGTCGCTGCCGGTGTGATCGCGTTCAAGGATGCTGTGCCGCTGGTGCGGTTCCGGGCGCAGGCGATGCAGCAGGCGGTGCCGGTCGGGCAGGGCGGCATGGCGGTTATCCTCGGCTTGTCGGATGAAGACGTGCGTGCGGTCTGCGCGGCGGCTGCCCAGGGCGAAATCGTCGAGGCGGTGAACTTCAATGCGCCGGCACAGGTGGTCATCGCCGGCCATAAGGGAGCGATCGAGCGCGCCTGCGTCGCCGCCAAGGAAAAAGGTGCGAAACGCGCCTTGCCATTGCCGGTATCGGCCCCATTTCATTCCTCGTTGCTGAAGCCGGCATCGGATCGTTTGCGTGAATACATGCAAGGCCTGGTTTTCGCTGCGCCGCAGATTGCGCTGATCAATAACGTCGATGTCGCCATCGTCAATGATCCGGCGGCCATCAAGGATGCGCTGGTGCGGCAGGCGGCCAGCCCGGTGCGCTGGGTGGAAACGGTGCAGAAAATTGCCGCCGAAGGCATCACCCATGTGGTGGAATGCGGTCCGGGCAAGGTTCTTGCTGGCCTGACCAAGCGTATTAATGACAGCCTGATCGGCGACATGATTGTCGACCAGGCGTCGCTGGATAAAATGTTGGAGACTTTCAAGTGACTTTACCAAACACCGTTTTACAGGATTTAATTGGCCAGGTGGCCTTGGTCACCGGCGCATCGCGCGGCATCGGCCGGGCCATTGCATTGCAGTTGCTGCAGCGTGGCGCCAAAGTAGTCGGCACGGCAACTTCCGAGGCAGGTGCGGCGGCCATCGCCGAATATCTGGAGGCCAGCCAGCCGGGCAACGGCCGCGGCATCGTGCTGGATGTGAACGATGCAGCCGGCTGTGCGGCGGCGGTCGAACTGGCGCACAAGGAATTCGGCGGATTGTCGATACTTGTCAATAATGCAGGCATCACCAAGGACCAGCTGGCGATGCGCATGAAGGACGAAGACTGGGACGCCGTCATTTCCACCAACCTGACCGCGGTGGCGCGTTTGTCGCGCGCCGTCTTGCGTGGCATGATGAAGGCCAAGCATGGCCGTATCATCAATATCACTTCGGTGGTCGGTTCGGCCGGCAATCCGGGGCAAATGAATTATGCTGCAGCCAAGGCCGGCGTCTCTGGCATGAGCCGTGCACTGGCGCGCGAGATCGGCAGCCGCAATATCACGGTCAACTGCGTTGCGCCCGGTTTTATCGATACCGACATGACCAAGGCCCTGGGCGAAGAGCAGCACGCGGCATTGCTGCAGCAGATCCCGCTGGGACGGCTGGGCGCCGCGGAAGAGGTGGCGGCGGCCGTGGTTTTCCTGGCGTCGCCGCAGGCCGGCTACATTACGGGCAGCACTTTGCACGTAAATGGCGGCATGTACATGAGTTGAGCATGCGCTGAAGCAAGTTTGCAGTTCCAGGCTTATTTCAGAGTTAAATGTAAGTTGTACCTATTTAGAAGCTTTTGACGTAGTTTTGTTAAATATTAAAGACTAATGTCGAAAGTAAATTTTCAATGCGCAAACCTGCTAAAATGCGCGCACTTTCTGTAACCTAATGGAGGCATCACATGTCCGATATCGAACAACGCGTTAAAAAAATCGTCGCTGAGCAACTGGGCGTCGCAGAAGCTGACATCAAGACCGAGTCGTCGTTTGTCAACGACCTGGGTGCTGATTCGCTCGATACAGTTGAACTGGTGATGGCGCTGGAAGATGAGTTCGAAATGGAAATCCCTGACGAACAAGCTGAAAAGATCACTACAGTGCAACAGGCTATCGATTACGCTACGGCTCACGTTAAGGCCTAAGCAAGCTTTGAATGTATCCAGGAGAACCGCTTGAGCCGCACACGTGAACGTCGCGTTGTGATCACTGGCCTGGGTTGCATTTCACCGGTCGGCAATACGATTGCCGATGCGTGGAGTGCGATTATCTCAGGCAAATCAGGGATCGCAGCCATCACTAAGTTTGACGCCACTGCTTTTTCCACGCGTTTTGCGGGAGAAGTGAAGGGCTTCAATATCGAAGATTACATTCCCGCCAAAGAAGCACGGCATATGGATACCTTTATCCACTATGGCATGGCGGCGGGGATGCAGGCGATGCAAGACAGTGGCCTGGAAGTAACTGAAACTAATGCTGAGCGGATAGGCGTCATCATCGGCTCCGGCATTGGCGGCTTGCCGTTGATCGAAGAAACGCATGCCGAACTGACTGCTCGCGGCCCGCGCCGGATCAGCCCGTTCTTCATCCCGGCATCGATCATCAACATGATTTCCGGCAACCTGTCGATCAAATACGGTCTGAAAGGACCGAATCTGGCGATCGTGACTGCCTGCACCACAGGCTTGCATTGTATCGGTGCAGCCGGCCGCATGATTCAGTACGGCGATGCCGACGTGATGATCGCCGGCGGTGCGGAATCAAGCGTGTCGCCGTTGGGCGTTGGCGGTTTTGCGTCGGCGCGTGCCTTGTCGGCGCGCAATGACGATCCCGCTACCGCCTCGCGTCCGTGGGACAAGGACCGTGACGGTTTTGTATTGGGCGAGGGCGCCGGTGTGCTGGTGCTTGAAGAATACGAACACGCCAAGGCGCGCGGCGCCAAGATTTACGCGGAACTGCTCGGCTTCGGCATGAGCGGCGACGCTTACCACATGACTGCGCCTAGCCTGGACGGTCCGCGCCGCTGCGTAGGCAATGCCTTGCGCGATGCCGGCATCAATCCTGACCAGGTGCAGTACCTGAATGCGCACGGTACTTCGACCCCTCTGGGCGACAAGAACGAAACGGAAGCGATCAAGGCGGCTTTCGGCGACCACGCTTATAAACTGGTGGTCAATTCGACCAAGTCGATGACCGGCCATTTGCTGGGCGGCGCCGGTGGCCTGGAGTCGGTGTTTACCGTACTGGCCTTGCACAATCAGATCTCGCCGCCGACCACCAATATTTTCAACCAGGATCCTGAATGCGATCTTGATTACTGCGCCAATACCGCGCGGGACATGAAAATAGACATTGCGGTCAAAAACTCATTCGGCTTTGGCGGCACGAATGGCACCCTGGTTTTTGGCAAAATCTAGACTTTTGCTGCAGGCTTCGAACCGGCTTCCGCGGATGCCGGTTCGAAATTCGTTTTAAGCTCGTCATGATGTCGATCTCCCTGTCAGCCGTGATCCAGCCCTCCAGGGTATTGTCGGCGCTGGTTGGCCTGCAATGTCTGCTGGTCGCATCGACAGGCGTCCTGATTGCCGTCGGCGCAGTCGGCGATCTAGCGTTATCCGAGCGCCTTGCTCTGGCCTTGCTGTGTTTGGCAGCGGCTATTTACGGAATAACGCGCTACTATCGTAGCAGGCATGCGGTTCACATCGATATTTCCGGAAGCGGCCGCATCAGGATTGCCGATATGGCAATCAAGCACGCCCTGCCCACTGCAAAACAGATACCATCGCCAGCGAAATTGCTTGAAGGCACTACTCTCTGGTCACATTTACTGCTGCTGCGCCTTCGATTGGATAGCGGCTCGGTCCGAACAATCGCTATACTGCCTGATTGTGTGTCTCACGATACTTTCAGAAATTTATCCGTGGCATGTCGCTGGATTGCATCACAGGCGAACGCGGGCGAATAAGGCGGGACTCTCTGGATTGGATAATGAATAAGCATGTTATTGAACTTTTGTTATTGCTTACTATCTATTTCCGCGCCCGTATGCAAGTCGCAACAAAACAAGGGAATGGGGATTGACGACAGAACGCGAAATTGATCAACTGCTTGTCGAGCGTGTACAGCGTGGCGATAAGAAGGCGTTCGAGCTCTTGGTTATTAAATACCAACGCAAGCTGATGCGTCTTGTTTCGCGGCTGGTGCGCGACCAGGCAGAAGCCGAGGATGTTGTGCAGGAAGCCTTTATCAAGGCTTACCGGGCGCTGCCTCAGTTTAGGGGCGACTCGGCCTTTTATACCTGGCTGTATCGGATTGGCATTAATACTGCTAAGAACTATCTTGTGACGCAAGGGCGCAGGGCGCCCACCTCAACCGAGGCAAATTCAGAGGAAGCAGAAACTTTTGACGATGGCGAGCAACTAAGGGATATAAACACTCCAGAATCCTTGCTGGCCACCAAGCAGATAGCACAAACCGTGAATACTGCGATGGAGGCGTTGCCGGCAGAACTGCGTACGGCGATTACCTTGCGCGAGATTGAGGGATTGAGTTATGACGAAATTGCAGAAGCAATGGGATGTCCGATAGGAACGGTACGCAGTCGGATATTCAGAGCACGGGAAGCTATCGCAGATAAGTTGAGGCCATTGCTGGATACGGCCATCGACAAACGTTGGTAAAAAAGATAGCGGTTTTTCGGGAACGAAGGGGTTGGCCAGGTTTTAAGGTGACTTATGAATACCAAAGATATAACCCAAGAGCAGATATCTGCCTTGGCTGACGGGGAATTGTCCAACGCCTATGTGGATATGGCGCTGGCGGCTTTGCGTCAAACGGATGGCCGCGACACGTGGGACGTCTATCACCAGATAGGCGACATCATGCGTTCGGACGATATGGCGTTGACCATGAGTGCGGATTTTTCCGCCCGCATGGCGGCGCGGCTGGAGGCTGAGCCGGCTATCATTGCCGCGCCCTTGGCCGTCACTGCGCAGCCGTCGGAACAGATTGCTGTCGGTGGCGGCCAGCCTGTACACGTCGGTGGAATAGGCGTCAGACGTTCGATCAAGCGCTTTGCCCTGCCAGGCATGGCGGCGGCTGCGGTAGCGGCTGCAGCGTTCATCATCACGCCGCAGACGGCGATGGTCAGCGGTCCGTCGGCGGCTCCGCAGCTGGCCCTGGCGTCTGCTTCCGCGGTCAGCGACGATCATGTCGTCACGCATTCCGGAGTGGTGCTGCGGGATTCGCGGATGGATGAATATCTGACGGCCCATCAACGTTTCTCTCCTTCCCTTTATAGCGCTGCGCAATACGCACGGCCGGCCACATTTGCCCCTGATGCTAATAACTAACATGCGGCAGACGCGGGTCTTGCTGGGAGTCGTTCTGTCGCTGGTTATGGTGCTTTCCGCGCATGCGGAAAGCACCGATGCTGCAAACGCGGCTGACAAGCAGGAGGCGCAGGCGCTGTTGAAAAAAATCCAGTCGGCGGCGCAAAAGCTGAATTATTCGGGTACTTTCATCTATCAACAGGCGAACCAGATACGCACCTCGCGTATCACGCATGTGCTGGAAGGCCGGAATGAAGTAGAGAAACTGGAGATTCTCGATGGCCAGCCGCGCGAATATATCCGGCGTAACGAGGATGTTACGTGCTACATGCCGGAGACCCGCACCAAGATAGTCGAGAAGCGCGTCACGCAAGACGGTTTCCCTGCCATCCTGGCGGCGTTGCCGGCCGACCTGACCGATTATTACAATGTCAAAATGGGCGAGACCGGGCGGGTTGCCGGTTTCGATTGCCAGGCCGTGCTGCTGGAGCCTAAAGACAATATGCGCTACGGCTACAAGCTGTGGGCGGAAAAAAATTCCGGCCTGCTGTTGCGGGCGCAGACGCTGAACGGCAAGAACGAGATCGTCGAGCAGATTTCCTTTACCCAGATCGGCATAGGCAACATCGATCACAGTCACGTCAAGCCGAGCTTCGGCAACACCAGCTCCTGGCACACGGAAAGCAACGTGATCAATCCGGCCAACCTGAACGAATGGACGGTTACCGGCATGCCTCCCGGTTTCAAGAAAGTACGCGAACTCAAGCGCATGGTGGCCGATGCGCCGCCGGCCAAGGGTGCTGCCGGCGCGGCGGCAATGCGGCGCGAGGTGTCGCAGCTGATTTTTTCTGATGGACTGGTGGCGATTTCGATCTTTATCGAGCCAGGCAGCCAGAGCCGTACTGAAGGATCCTTGCAGCAGGGAGCATTGAATATCGTCGGCAAGCGGCAAGGCGATTATTGGCTGACGATTGTGGGCGATGTGCCGCCTGCGGCGATGAGGCAGGTGGCGAATTCGATTGAACTCAAAAACAAATAAAACCCTATGACTACGAAAATGGCGGTTCCGCTTCGTTCCGTTTTATCTGCAATGGTTGTCGCTGTCGTTGGTATTGCACCTCTTACAGCCACTTTTTTTGTTCCCGCCGTGATGGGCATCGGCCCCCAGGCGATCGCCGCGCCGGTATCCGGACTGCCGGACTTTACCGACATCGTCGAAAAGACCGGCCCTGCGGTAGTCAATATCCGCACCACTGAAAAAGTCAAAGGCGGCGCCGGCCAGGGTGATTCCGGCGACCCCAGCGACGACGAAATGCAGGATTTTTTCCGGCGCTTTTTCGGCGTCCCGATTCCCAACATGCCGCGCCCCCAGGTTCCTGGCCAGCGCGGCCGCAAGGCTGATCCCAAGCAGCAGGAAGAAGTGCCGCGCGGCGTCGGTTCCGGTTTCGTGATTTCGGCCGACGGTTATGTCATGACCAACGCCCACGTGATCGACGGCGCCAGCGAAGTGTATGTGACGCTGACCGACAAGCGCGAATTCAAGGCCAAGGTGATCGGCGCCGATACCCGCAGCGACGTCGCCTTGCTGAAAATCGACGGCGCCAACCTGCCGCGCCTGACGATGGGCGATTCCGACAAGATCAAGGCCGGCGAATGGGTGCTGGCGATCGGTTCGCCGTTCGGCCTGGAAAACACTGTGACCGCCGGCATCATTTCGGCGAAAGCGCGCGACACCGGCGACTACCTGCCGCTGATCCAGACCGACGTCGCGGTCAACCCCGGCAATTCCGGCGGTCCCCTGATCAATATGCGCGGCGAAGTGGTCGGCATCAACTCGCAGATCTATAGCCGCTCCGGCGGCTTCATGGGAATTTCGTTTGCGGTGCCGATCGACGAAGCCATGCGCGTGTCGGACCAGTTGAAGGCATCGGGCAAGGTGACTCGCGGCCGGATCGGCGTGCAGATCGGCGAAGTGACCAAGGATGTCGCTGAATCGCTGGGCTTGCCCAAGGCCGAGGGCGCGCTGGTGGCCAGGGTCGAAGCTGACGGACCGGCGGCCAAGGCTGGCCTGCAAGCCGGCGACATCATCTTGAAATTCAATGGCGTGGCGATCGACAAGGCTAACGATTTGCCGCGTCTGGTCGGCAATACCAAGCCGGGCGCGCGCGGCACCATCAGCGTCTGGCGCAAGGGCAGCAGCCGCGACTTCCCGATCACGATCACCGAACTGGCAGCCGACAAAGTCGCCACCGACGATGACGCCAAGCCGAAGAAGGAGCAGGTTGCCAATGCGCTGGGCTTGACGGTGAGCGATCTGAGCGACGCCAAGAAGAAAGAGCTGGGCGTGGATGGCGGCGTGCTGATCGAGACCGCCGAGGGCAGTGCGGCGCGGGTCGGCCTGCGCGCCGGCGACGTGGTGCAGCGTCTGAACAATACCGATATCAAGGACGCCAAGCAGTTCAACGCCCTGGTCGCCAAGCTGGAGCCGAAGAAAATGGCGGTGCTGCTGGTGCGCCGTGGCGAGTCGTCGCAATTCGTGCCGCTGCGTCCAAGCAACTGATTGCGCTGAGCGCGATAGTCTGAAGCTGCAGGCCGTAGAGGCTTGCAGCTTTTTGTTTTTACCGGCTCGCGGCCGCTGCGGAATTGCCGTATTTGCCAGGTTCTGGAGTATTCATGTCAAAACCGCATTTCATTCTGTATAACCGTTCCTACTGCCATCTCTGTGAAGACATGCTGCAGGCGCTGCTGGCTTTGCAGGCCTCCGATGAAAACGCCTCGGGCTGGTTCACGGTCGAATTGATCGATGTCGATGCGGATCCCGAGTTGGTGGCCAGGTACGATGAGCTGGTCCCTGTGCTTGCCGGGGTTAGGGATGGCCAGCCGGCCGTGCAGCTTTGCCATTATTTTCTCGATGTCGATGCGGCAAGGGCTTTTTTGGGCGGGGTCGCCTAGACGAGGGCGGTTGAGCTGCCGCGGCCCAGGCATCGGAATGCATGACGATATGGCAATTTTTATTTGTTAAAAAGAAACAATTTTCCGCATACTCCTGCCGCCAAACATGAAAAGAGGCTCTTGCAGCCCTTGTTTTAAGGTGCTTTTAAGATACTTGTAGGAGTATGTTGATAAAACGCTTTCCTTGTTATACTGGATGGCAATATCTTCAGGCCTTTGATTTGTCGGTTTTCCCCTCTGAAATCCGGTAAAATGGCGGCACTGAATAACCTGTCATAAAAGGCGCTCGCCTGGGACACAGGTGCAAGGTTTCGTGAAATGCGGAACACTGTACCGAGCCCGGCTCAGAGCGCTTTTTTTGTAATCGCGTCTGTCAATGAACAACATCCGTAATTTCTCCATCATCGCCCACATCGACCACGGTAAATCCACCCTGGCGGACCGCATCATCCAATCTTGCGGCGGCTTGTCTGATCGTGAAATGGGAGCCCAGGTGCTCGACTCCATGGATATCGAGCGCGAGCGCGGCATCACGATCAAGGCCCAGACCGCGGCGCTGTCCTACAAGGCGCTGGATGGCCAGATCTACAACCTGAACCTGATCGATACCCCGGGCCACGTCGACTTCAGCTACGAAGTCAGCCGTTCGCTGTCGGCCTGCGAAGGCGCGCTGCTGGTGGTCGACGCCTCGCAAGGGGTAGAAGCCCAGACCGTGGCCAATTGTTATACCGCGCTCGATCTCGGCGTGGAAGTGGTGCCGGTGCTGAACAAGATCGACCTGCCTTCCGCCGATCCTGACAACGCGATTGCCGAAATCGAAGATGTGATCGGGATTGACGCCCACGATGCAGTGCATTGCTCGGCCAAGACCGGCCTTGGCGTGCGCGAAGTGCTGGAATCGCTGATAGTCAAGGTGCCGCCGCCGAAAGGCGATCCGGATGCTCCTTTGCAGGCCCTGATTGTCGACTCCTGGTTCGACAACTATGTCGGCGTCGTGATGCTGGTGCGTATCAAGAACGGCACCTTGCGTCCCAAGGACAAGATCCTGCTGATGGCCACCGGTTCCCAGCACCTGACCGAAAGCGTCGGCGTGTTCACCCCTAAATCGCAGGCCCGCGAATCGTTGTCCGCCGGCCAGGTGGGTTTCATCATCGCCGGTATCAAAGAGCTGAAGGCAGCCAAGGTCGGCGATACTGTCACCCTGGCCACCAGGCCCGCAGCCGCGGCCTTGCCCGGTTTTAAGGAAGTGCAGCCGCAAGTGTTCGCCGGCCTGTTCCCGGTCGAGGCGAACCAGTACGATGCGCTGCGCGACTCGCTGGAAAAACTCAAGCTGAACGACGCTGCCCTGCAGTACGAACCTGAAGTATCGCAGGCGCTGGGTTTCGGCTTCCGTTGCGGCTTCCTCGGTTTGCTGCACATGGAAATCGTCCAGGAACGGCTGGAGCGCGAGTTCGACATGGACTTGATCACCACCGCGCCTACCGTGATCTACGAAGTAGTGAAGCGCGACGGCACCATCATGCTGGTGGACAATCCGTCGAAGATGCCGGACCCGTCGAATATCGAAGAGGTGCGCGAGCCTATCGTCACCGTCAACCTGTACATGCCGCAGGAGTATGTCGGCTCGGTCATCACGCTCTGCACCCAGAAGCGCGGGCAGCAGGTCGACATGAGCTACCACGGCAAGCAGGTCAAGCTGACCTATGAAATCCCGATGGCGGAGGTGGTGCTCGATTTCTTCGACCGCCTGAAATCGACCTCGCGCGGTTATGCCTCGATGGATTACGAATTCAAGGAATACCGTTCGGCCGACGTGGTCAAGGTCGACATGCTGATCAACAGCGAAAAAGTCGATGCGCTGGCGATCATCGTGCACCGCGCCAACAGCCAGTACCGTGGCCGTGCAGTCGCCGCCAAGATGCGCGAACTGATTCCGCGCCAGATGTTCGACGTCGCCATCCAGGCGGCGATCGGCGCCAACATCATTTCGCGCGAGAACGTCAAGGCCTTGCGCAAGAACGTGCTGGCGAAATGCTACGGCGGCGATATCAGCCGCAAGCGCAAATTGCTGGAAAAGCAGAAGGCCGGTAAAAAACGGATGAAGCAGGTGGGTTCCGTCGAGATCCCGCAAGAAGCATTCCTGGCAATCTTACAAGTGGATGAAAAATGACATTGCAATCAATTTTAGGAAATTTCGCATTAATCCTGTTTGTCTTGACCGTTGTCACCGGCATCATCTGGTTTTTTGACCGCTTCTACCTGAGCCGGCAGCGGCGCGCCAAGGCCGACGCCGCCCTGGCCGAGTTCGACGCCCGCAACGCCAAGCTGAGCGCCGATGGCATCAAGCTGGAGAACAGCGGCCGCGCGGCGCTGGAAGCGAACCTGCTGCGCCAGCCGACCTGGGTCGAATATTCCGGCAGCTTTTTCCCGGTGATCGCCATGGTGTTCTTCCTGCGCTCGTTCCTGTACGAACCGTTCAAGATCCCGTCCAGTTCGATGGTGCCGACCCTGCTGGTGGGCGACCTGATCCTGGTCAACAAGTTTACGTACGGTATCCGCCTGCCGATCCTGAACAAAAAAGTGATCGAAGTGAATAAGCCGCAGCGCGGCGACGTGATGGTGTTCAAATATCCCAAGGATATGTCGCTCGATTACATCAAGCGCGTGGTTGGGGTGCCCGGTGATAAAATAACTTACCAAAACAAGCGCTTAACGATTAACGGTCAAGCTCTTTCTTATGCGCCGTTGCCGGACTACCTGAATGAAGACAGCCTGGATTACTCCCAGCAATTCACGGAAAACCTGTCAAACGTGCAACATACGATCGCAGTACGCAGCGGCCGGCCGCCGATTTCGCTGGAAAGTGTGATGGATTTCCCTAACAAGGACGCCTGTTCCTATAATCCCGAAGGTTTTACCTGTACCGTTCCTGCTGGAAATTATTTCATGATGGGGGATAATCGGGATAACAGCGAAGACAGCCGGTACTGGGGATTTGTACCGGATGAGAATATTGTTGGAAAAGCATTTTTGGTCTGGATGAACCTGGGTAATTTCAAGCGTATCGGCACTTTCTTTAAATAAACCATTTAAAACCATTGCGGAGTCAGGGATGACAAGAATTTCCGGATCTACACGGAAGCAGCAGGGCATTACATTATTCGGCCTGATCGTCATATTGGCGGTTCTCGGCTGTATCGGCGTGCTGATCGCCAAGGTGACGCCGACCACGATCGAATATTTTTCGATCAAGAAAGCGATAGCCAGCGCCCGGACAGCCGGCACCACGGTGCAGGAAATCCAGAATGCGTTCAACAAGCAGGCCGAGGTCGGTTATATCGACGCGATTTCAGGCAAGGACCTGGAAATCACCAAGAATGGCGACGATATCCAGATCAGCTTTGCGTACCAGAAAAAAATCCCGCTGGTCGGGCCTGTCAGCTTGTTGATCGATTACGCGGGCAGCACCGCCAAGTCTTGATCGGTGTTGAACGAAGCAGAATCACAGCGGACGACAACCGTAAACGTCGACGGAAAAATGGACCTCATGTTATTGCAGAATCGGCTAGGCCACACTTTCAAGGATGCTACGTTATTGCAGCAGGCCTTGACGCATCGCAGCCATAGCACCTTGCATAACGAACGGTTGGAATTCCTCGGCGATTCGATCCTGAACTGCGTTGTCGCTTCGTTGTTGTTCGACCGCTACACCAAGATAGACGAGGGCGACCTGTCGCGGGTGCGCGCCAACCTGGTCAAGCAGCAATCGCTGTATGAAATCGCGCAAAGGCTGGAATTGTCGCAATTCCTGCGCCTGGGCGAGGGTGAGTTGAAATCCGGCGGCTTCCGCCGGCCTTCGATCCTGGCCGATACGCTGGAAGCGCTGTTCGGCGCGATTTTCCTGGACGCCGGTTTCGATGCCGCACGCGACGTGATCCGCGCCTTGTATATTCCGATCCTCGATACGGTTGATCCCAAGACCCTCGGCAAGGACGCCAAGACCCTGCTGCAGGAGTACCTGCAAGGGAAAAAGATCGCCTTGCCGCAATATAACGTGGTGGCCACGCACGGCGCCGCGCACAACCAGGAATTCGAAATCGAATGCCTGGTGCCGAAGCTGGATATCCAGGTCTTCGGCAACGGCGGCAGCCGCCGCGCCGGCGAGCAGGCCGCCGCCAAGCTGGCGCTGGAAGCCGTGCAAAAAGCATTCGTGAAAGCGCCGTCAGCGCCGCGCAAAGCCAAGCCGCGCACCGCGCAATTGAAATTGAGCGGGATCGCGACGATCCAGCCGGATGCGCCTGCAGCCGCACCTGAAGTCGCGCCGGACGATGCAGTCAAACCAGCTGCCCCGGCCAAGGACAAAGTCCTGGTCGAGGTCGCAGCAGCCAAGGCGCCTGCCAAGGCGCACGTGCCTGCCGCCAACGGCAGCGCTGAAATGGCCGCCCCATCCAAGGCAGGCAGCCAGGCTGCGGAAACCGTCGCCGCCGCTGCCCCAACCCCGGCGGCAGCTCCATCCAATGCAACACCCCATACTACGAGTAAATCGAAAACCGCATGACAGACTCTACACCCCAGGCATCGACTGATGCTGCAACCGATTTCCGTTGCGGCTACATAGCTATTGTCGGTCGCCCCAACGTAGGCAAGTCGACCTTGATGAACGAGCTGATCGGCGCCAAGGTCAGCATTACGTCGCGCAAGGCGCAGACCACGCGCCACCGGATTACCGGGATCCAGACCGTGGCCGACACGCAGTTCGTGTATGTCGATACGCCGGGTTTCCAGACGCGCCATTCGAATGCGCTGAACAAGACGCTGAACCGCACCGTAACCACGACGCTGACCGCTGCCGACGTCATCCTGTACATCATCGAAGCCGGCACGTTTGGCCCGGCTGACCAGCAAGTGATGGCTTTGCTGCCGGCCAACGTGCCTTGCATCCTGGTCATCAACAAGTCGGACCGGGTCAAGGACAAGGCTGTGCTGCTGCCGTTCGCACAGAAAATCGCCGCCATGCGCGATTTCGCCGCGGTGGTGCCGGTCTCGGCCAAGCTGCGCTTCCAGCTGGATAACCTGCAAGGCGAAATCCGCAAGCACCTGCCGGCCAATCCGCCGATGTTCGGCGAAGACGACATCACCGACCGCAGCGAGAAATTCCTGGCCGCCGAGATCGTGCGTGAAAAAGTATTCCGTTTTGTCGGCGATGAACTGCCATATACCAGCACTGTCCTGATCGAGAAGTTCGAGCTGGAAGGCAACCTGCGCCGCGTGTTTGCGGCGATCCTGGTCGAGCGCGACACTCACAAATCGATGGTGATCGGGCAGAAGGGCGCCCGCCTCAAGGATATTTCCACCCAGGCCCGGCTCGACATGGAGCGCCTGTTCGGCGGTCCGGTCTACCTGGAAATCTGGGTCAAGGTGAAATCCGGCTGGGCCGACAATGAAGCAGGATTGCGCGCCTACGGCTACGAGTAAGCCCGCAGCCAGCATCCACACTCCACTGAGCATGAGCGCCATCATCGCTGACGACACCGCCGCAGAAGTCGCTGGAAAAACAGCTGGAGCAACAGCCATGCCGTCCAGCGCGACAGAAGAGCAGCTGATCGCCGTCATCGGCGGCGCCGCAGCTTCCGGCCCGCCGAAACGCCGGGCGCGGCCGCTCGATACCCGTGTCACAGGCCAGCCCGGTTTCGTGCTGCACAGCTACCCGCACCGCGAAACCAGCCTGATCATCGATGTCTTCAGCCGCGATTACGGCCGCATCGCGCTGGTCGCCAAAGGCGCCAAACGCCCTTTGTCGAAATTGCGCGGCGTCTTGCAAACCTTCCAGCCGCTCTCGCTCAGCTGGAGCGGAAAATCCGAAATCCGCACCCTGATTGCCGCCGAATGGGTAGGCGGCTTGTTGCCTTTGGAAAAATCGGCATTGCTATGCGGTTTCTACCTGAATGAACTGCTGGTCAAGCTGGTGGCGCGCGACGATCCGCACGCGCTACTGTTCGATCACTACGTCACCACGCTGAACCAGCTGGCGCACCAGGAACCGGCGCCCATCGTCCTGCGC
Organism: Collimonas fungivorans; assembly: GCF_028292705.1. Lineage (GTDB taxonomy): Bacteria > Pseudomonadota > Gammaproteobacteria > Burkholderiales > Burkholderiaceae_D > Collimonas > Collimonas fungivorans_B. Next base: position 33,948 of record NZ_JAQGLV010000319.1, read on the forward strand.
CAGTTTGAAAGGGCGCTGCTCAAGCAGACCGGGGTCGCCGGTGATTTCACCCGCTGCACCAGCAGCCGCCAGCCGGTCGATCCCGTTGAAAATTATGTAGTCGATCCCGAACGCGGTCCGCGCATTGCGCGCGCGGCCGATTCCTGGCCGCGCGTCAGCGGCAAGACCTTGCTCGACATGGAGCGGGAAGACTACAGCGATGTCGTCACCCAGGCCCAGAGCAAGGTTCTGATGCGCTTCCTGCTGGCCCACCACCTGGGCGGCGCGCCATTGAACACGCGGCAGATCCTGATCGACCTGATGCAGTTGTAAACGCACAGATGACTGCCGCCGATAAATCCAATCCCATTACCTGAGCATACGATGAGCTATCTCAATCCTACCTCCGCTGTGATCGACCTTGGCGTCAACATCGACCACGTCGCCACCTTGCGCAATGCGCGCGGCACCACTTACCCCGATCCGCTGCAAGCGGCATTGCAGGCGGAAGAGGCGGGCGCCGATGTGATCACCTTGCATCTGCGCGAAGACCGGCGCCACATCAAGGATGCCGACGTCGAACTCATCCGGCCGCAACTGCGCACGCGGATGAACCTGGAAGCGGCGGTGACCCAGGAAATGATCGATTTTTCCTGCAAGATCAAGCCCGAGGATTCTTGCCTAGTGCCGGAGCGCCGGCATGAGCTGACCACCGAAGGCGGCCTCGATGTCGTCAAGTATTTTACCCAGGTGCAGGCAGCGGTGCGGCAGCTGCAGGCGGAAGGCATACGCGTCAGCCTGTTCATCGATCCGGAAGCCGACCAGATCCAGGCCGCGGCCGAAATCGGCGCGCCGGTGATCGAACTGCATACCGGGCGCTACGCCGAAGCGCATGACGAAGCAGGGCAGCGCAGCGAGCTCGAGCGGGTGCAGATCGCGGTGCAGGAGGGCGTCAAGCGCGGCCTCAAGGTCAATGCCGGCCATGGCCTGCATTACACCAATACCCAGGCCATTGCCGCGATTCCCGATATCGCTGAGCTGAACATCGGCCACGCCATCGTGGCGCACGCCGTGTTCGTCGGCTGGAAAGCCGCCGTCAGCGAAATGAAGGCCTTGATGGTGAAAGCACGTCTAGGCAAAGGTTAACCATGATCTACGGCATCGGCACCGACATCATCCAGATCCCGCGCATAGCGGCCGCACTGCAACGCAACGGCGACCGTTTTGCCGAAAAAATCCTGGGTCCCCAGGAAATGGAAAAATACCTGCAGCGTAAAGCCAAGGTAGAGGCGCGCGGCATCCGTTTCCTGGCGACCCGTTTTGCGGCCAAGGAAGCGTTTTCCAAGGCGCTCGGGCTGGGCATGAAGATGCCGATGACCTGGCGCGCCATGCAAACCTTGAACGCCCCCAGCGGCAAGCCGGTCGTCGTGGTCAATCCGGCGCTGGAAGAATACATGCAAAGCAGGGGGCTGACCGCCCAAGTATCGATTACCGATGAAGTGGAATACGCGGTCGCTTTCGTCATTGTGGAGAAATTATGAGCAGTGAGAGTCACACGGAAAAACTGGCGGAGCTCGGCCCGGTCATGCTGGACGTGGTCGGCGCCAGCCTGAGCGCGGACGATATCCGCCGCATCCGGCATCCGCTCACCGGCGGCGTGATCCTGTTCACGCGCAACTACCAGGACCGTGCCCAGCTGACGGCTTTGACCGCTGCGATTCATGCGGCGCGTCCCGGCATACTGATCGCGGTCGATCATGAAGGCGGCCGGGTGCAGCGTTTCAGGACCGACGGTTTTACCCGCCTGCCGGCGATGCGCCTGCTCGGGCAGCAATGGGACCGCGATGTGCTGGGCGCTGTCGAAACAGCGACCGCGCTGGGTTTCGTGCTGGCCAGCGAGCTGCGCGCCTGCGGCGTCGATTTATCGTTTACGCCGGTGCTGGATCTCGATTATGGCGACTCCAGCGTGATCGGCGAACGCGCTTTCCACCGCGATCCGCGCGTCGTCACCTTGCTGGCGAAAAGCCTGAACCACGGCCTGGCGCTGGCCGGCATGGCTAACTGCGGCAAGCATTTTCCCGGCCACGGTTATGTGCATGGCGACTCCCATTCGTCGCTGCCGGTCGACGACCGCAGCCTGGCGCAGATCATGGAAGAAGACATCAAGCCTTACGACTGGCTCGGCATGAGCCTGGCGGCGGTGATGCCGGCGCATGTGATTTATTCCAAGGTCGACAAGCACTCAGCCGGCTTTTCAAAAAAATGGCTGACCATCCTGCGCCAAAAGATCGGTTTCAACGGCGTGGTTTTCAGCGACGATTTGAGCATGGAAGCGGCCGGTTCGGCCGGCGGCGTGCTGGACGGCGCCAAGGCTGCGTTGGCGGCAGGCTGCGACGTGGTCCTGATCTGCAATTCGCCGGACAAAGCCGATCAGCTGCTAGCGGGACTGGCGAGCGGCGCCTCGGCGGCATCCCGCGCACGCCTGACGGCCCTGGTGCCGCAAACGGCGGCGATGGACTGGGAAACATTGCAGGCCGATGCGCGTTATCTGGCCGCCAGGTCGCTGGTGCAAGCGCTCTCGTAATGTATGATCTGGCATCATGACTGAAGCTGAAATTCCCGATCCGCGCGCGGTGGTGCTGGAGACCGTCGCCAAGCTGCCGAACCTGCCCGGCGTGTACCGCTATTTCGATGCAGCCGACAATATCCTGTATGTCGGCAAGGCGCGCGATCTGAAGAAGAGGGTCTCGAGCTATTTCCAGAAGAATCTCGCCAGCCCGCGCACCGCCATGATGGTCGAGCGCATCGCCCGGCTGGAGACGACGGTGACGCGCAGCGAAGCGGAAGCCTTGATCCTGGAAAGCAACCTGATCAAGTCGCTGCAGCCGCGCTACAACATCCTGTTCCGCGACGACAAATCCTATCCTTACCTGAAAATCAGCGGCCAGGAATATCCGCGCATGGCGTACTACCGCGGCGCGGTGGATAAAAAGAACCAGTATTTCGGCCCGTTCCCGAATGCCTGGGCAGTCAAGGAATCGATGCAGATCCTGCAGAAGGTGTTCTTGCTGCGCACCTGCGAAGACAGCGTTTTCGCCAACCGTACCCGGCCTTGCCTGCTGCACCAGATCCAGCGTTGCAGCGCGCCTTGCGTGAAGCTGGTCAGCCATGAGGATTACCTGACCGATGTCGACAACGCCGCCAAGTTCCTGCGCGGCCGCCAGACCGAAGTATTGTCGACGCTGGATAAAAAGATGCACGCCTACGCTGCCGAGCTGAAGTTCGAGCAGGCGGCGGCGGTGCGCAACCAGATCACCGCGCTGTCGCGCGTACTGCATCAGCAAAGCATGGAAACCGTGGGCGACAGCGATATCGATATCGTCGCCGTCATCGTCCAGGGCGGGCGCGCCTGCGTCAACCTGGCAATGGTGCGCGGCGGCCGCCACCTGGGCGACCGCGCGTATTTTCCAAGCCATGTCGACGGCGTGCTGTCGAGCCCGGAAGAAGCAGCGAGCGAAACCATGGAAGTCGCCGTGCTCAAAGCCTTCATGGCGCAGCATTACATCGATACCTTCATTCCCGGCACCCTGATCCTGAATATCGAATTCGACGAACCGGCCCTGATGGTGGCGCTGATGGAGCAATGCGGCCATCGCATCAACCTGCTGTTCCAGCCGCAGGGGCAGCGCCGGCAGTGGCTGGAGATGGCGCACAAGGGCGCCGAGATTTCGCTCGCCAGGTTGCTCTCGGAGCAGGGCTCGCAGCAGTCGAGGACGCGCGCGCTGGTGGAAGTGCTCGGGCTTGAAGTCGAGGATATCGACAGCTTGCGCGCCGAATGCTTCGACATCAGCCACACCTCGGGCGAGGCGACCCAGGCGTCCTGCGTGGTGTTCCATCATCACGCTATGCAAAACGGCGAATACCGGCGCTACAACATCAAGGACATCACGCCCGGCGACGACTACGCTGCGATGCGCCAGGTGCTGATGCGGCGCTACGAAAAAGTGGCCAACGGCGACGGTGTTATGCCCGACATCGTGCTGATCGACGGCGGCAAGGGACAGGTGGAAATGGCGCGCCAGGTGCTGGCGGAACTGGGGCTGGATATCGGCCTGATCGTCGGCGTCGCCAAGGGCGAAGGGCGCAAGGTCGGACTGGAAACGCTGATCTTCGCCGACGGCCGCGCCGCGCGCGAACTGGGCAAGGAATCGGCGGCCCTGATGCTGATCGCGCAGATCCGCGACGAGGCGCACCGCTTCGCCATCACCGGCATGCGCGCCAAGCGGGCCAAGGCGCGCCAGAGTTCGCGGCTGGAGGAGATCGAAGGGATCGGCGCCAAACGCCGCCAGAAACTGCTGGCGCGTTTCGGCGGCCTGCGAGGGGTGGCGGACGCCAGCATCGAGGATATCGCCTCGGTTGAAGGCATATCGCGGCTGCTGGCGGAGGAAATCTACAAGCAGCTCCATTGAGTGTTGCATTGATTGTTGCTTTTGCAGGTTTTGTTTCCCAACTGCGGCATACTCCTAGATAATTAAAATACGAACAGTTGGCTCCTTACCTATAAAATTTTTTATGCCTTATTTATGCCATTCAATATTCCGATTTTACTGACCTGGTTGCGGGTTGCCTTGATACCGTTGGTGGTCGGCGTTTTCTATCTGCCTGACCTCGGTTTTTCGACGCTACAGCTGGGCCTGGCGTCCACCATCATTTTTATCGTCGCTGCGGTGACTGACTGGTTCGACGGTTTCCTGGCGCGGCGCTGGAACCAGACTTCGGCCTTCGGCGCTTTCCTGGATCCGGTCGCCGACAAGCTGATGGTCGCCGGCGCCTTGCTGGTGCTGGTGCACCTGGGGCGGGTCGATCCGATCATCGCGTTTGTGATCATCGGCCGCGAGATTGCGATCAGCGCCTTGCGCGAATGGATGGCGCAAATCGGCGCATCGAAATCGGTGGCGGTCAGTTCGATCGGTAAAATTAAAACCACGGCACAGATGGTCGCGATCCCGATGTTGTTGTATTATGGCGACCTGCTTGGCATCGATACCCGTTTCTGGGGACAGGTGTTGCTGGTGATAGCGGCGGTGTTGACGGTGTGGTCCATGTTTTATTATTTGCGTAAAGCGTGGCCGCTGATCAAGGAAACTACCGCTGCAAAAGAAAACAACAAGCAGTGAAGTAAAATGTCGGTGTTGTGAAGCGGTGTTTTGAAAATGCGTGATGAAAATTTTTCGAAATCGTTGACAATCTCTGTAGAACAACTATAATGTCGTCTCTGTAGTTGATACAGAAAAAGAAACAAATGCGGGAGTAGCTCAGTTGGTAGAGCGCAACCTTGCCAAGGTTGAGGTCGAGAGTTCGAGACTCTTCTCCCGCTCCAGATTCAAAAAAGGAAGCTGGAAAAAGCTTCCTTTTTTTATGTAAAATCAGTAGCTGATCGTATTGCCTGGTTGAACTCAATCCAGCCAATATGCTCTGATTTTGCAGTAGGCACACCCCTGGCGGGGTAGCAAAGTGGTTATGCAGCGGCCTGCAAAGCCGTTTACGCCGGTTCGATCCCGACCCCCGCCTCCAGACTCCATACGCGGGAGTAGCTCAGTTGGTAGAGCGCAACCTTGCCAAGGTTGAGGTCGAGAGTTCGAGACTCTTCTCCCGCTCCATATTCCAGGCAAGGAAGATGAACATGTCTTCCTTGCCGTTTCAGTAAAAAATCCTGCCTTGATTTTCTCCTGATTTGCCCCGCAGAATTCCTGCGCGCATGGTTTTTCCGGAGTCTTGCCGCCGCTCAGCTGCCGATACAAGAGTAGATTCACCTTTCGCCGGGGCCACTTTCCAGATAGGACTGGGTTCCGGGAGTCTTCTCCTTTATCGGTAAACTGCCGGCGCCGCCAGCATGTGCAGGATGCTTCCGAACATGCATGCCGCAGTATCTATCTAACGACTCGCTTGCAGCTGCAACCGGGTCGTTTTGCCGTCCGCTGTCGCGGCGTTTTAGCTACTCGGCCCTGAACGGCGGCGGCCGCCGCTTGATCGGCTGCGCCTTGACGATTGAGGTGTTGGTCTCGGCCTTGTCGGCGATGCGGTCGATGACCTGGTCCAGCTCGGCGATGGAACGCACGAACAGGCGCGCGATATAACAATCCTCTCCGGTCACCTTGTCGCATTCGCAGAATTCGGGCGTGTCTTCGATCAGTTTCTGGACGATCTGCAGCTTGCCGGGCAAAGGGCGTATGCGCACGATGGCTTGCAACTGGTAGCCCAGCGCTTGCGGGTCGATATCTACCGTGAAGCCGCGGATGACGCCGCGTTCCTCGAGCCGGTGCAGCCGTTCCGATACGCTGGGCGAGGAAAGGCCGACCTGCTGGCCCAGTTCTTTCAGCGAAATGCGCGCATCCTTGAGCAGGGTTTCGAGGATGCGCTGGTCGACATTGTTCAGCATTTTAGATTTCTCCGGATATTGATAATATCGCCTAATATAATTAGGTATCGATAGCATATTTCCTTTGATTAAGCATGGAAAATGCAGTTGTAAAGTGAGATTATCAGGCTCTGATGGCTTTCGGAGACTTTATATGAACAAGAAGGTAAGCGGCACGGTTGAAATGACCGCAGCCATGATCATTTCGGGAACCATAGGCTGGTTCGTCGTGGTTTCCGGCCAGCCGGTGCTGGACGTGGTGTTCTGGCGCTGCGTATTCGGCGCGGCGACTTTGCTGATCGTCTGCGCCGCAATGGGTCTGCTGCGCGGCGCCATCACCTTGCGCCTGCTAGCCCTGGCCGCGCTGGGCGGGGTCGCCATCGTCATCAACTGGCTGCTGCTGTTCATCTCTTATTCGCACGCTTCGATCTCGATCTCGACCGCGGTCTACAACACCCAGCCGTTCATGCTGGTCGGCCTCGGCGCAGTGTTCTTTTCCGAGCGGCTGACCCTCAACAAGCTGACCTGGCTCGCGATCGCCTTCGGCGGCATGCTGCTGATCGTGCTGGCGCAACCGGGCGCCGCCGACGGCGGCAGCAATTATCTGGCGGGGATACTGATGGCGCTGGGCGCGGCTTTTTTCTACGCGGTGGCCGCCATCATCACCAAGAAACTGGCCGGCACGCCGCCGCACCTGATCGCCCTGGTTCAGGTCTGCGTCGGCATGCTGATGCTGGCGCCTTTTGCGCACCTATCGGCGCTGCCTTCCGATATCGGCACGTGGAGCATCCTGGTGACGGTCGGCGTGGTGCATACCGGGCTGATGTATATCCTGCTGTATGGAGCGATCCAGAAATTGCCGACCTACCTGACCGGATCGTTATCGTTCATCTACCCCATCGTGGCGATCGCGGTAGATTTCCTGGCCTTCGGCCACCGGCTGCAGTTGAGCCAGCTGGCCGGCGCCGCCGCTATCCTGATCGCGGCGGCCGGCATGAACCTCGGCTGGTCGCTGTGGAAACCGAAGGTGCAAATGCAGTGATCGTCGGCGCCGCGGCATTGCAACGAGGCCCTTAAGCCAGGGCGCGCGCCGCCTCTTCAATCAAGGCGACTATTTCATCGGGATGCGAGGCCATGGAAGCATGGCTCGCCGCCAGCTCGATGGTCTTCCTGGGTTTCATGCGTTCCGCGAACCAGCGTTCTGTTTCGGGCGGTATCATGCGGTCGTTGCTGGAGACCTGGTACCAGGACGGCTTGCTCTTCCAGGCCGGCGGTCCGGAGGCGTCGCCGAAGCAACGGGCGGCGATCGGCTTTTGCGTCAGCGCCATCACCAGGGCTTCCGTTGCATCCACGTCCTGGCAGAAATTGTCGCGGAACTTGTCCGCCGCAATCCACAGGAAACCGTTGTCGTCCGGCGCTATGCTGGCGGCGCCCGGCGGCGGTTCGCGCATGCCGAAAATGCCGCCCGGGGTTTCGCCTTCATCGGGGGCAAAGGCGGCGACGTACACCATGCCAACTACATTCGGCGCATGGCCGGCGCCGCTGATCACCATGCCGCCGTAGGAATGGCCGACCAGCAGCGTCGGCCCGTTCTGGGCTGCGGCGAACCGGGCGGTGCGGTCGACGTCGTCGGCCAGCGAGGTGAGCGGGTTTTGCACCGCGCTCACGCGATATCCCCTTGCATGAAGCGGCGGGATCACGTGGCGCCAGTGCGAACCGTCGCCCCATGCGCCATGGACCAGAACTATGTTGAGCTGCGTTGTCATATTGCGTTCTCCTGTGCTATCGGGCGACGATGGAAAATGCGGGACGGCGTCGCTTGGACCATCCCAGATATTCGAGGGATCATGCTGCTGGTGAGTGCCTTCCTGACTCAGTGTGCAGCCGACAGCTGCGATATGCGATGGCAACCTGGCATCAAATCATCCTGGCGTCCGGAAAAGTCTCCAGCAGCAGGTCGGAAAATGCGCGCAGCCTGCTGCTGACATGGCGCTGGCTCGAATACAGCAGCCAGATTTCCACCTCAACGCCAGCCAGGCTCCCGATCTCATGCAGCAGGCCGCGTTCCAGTTCCTGCCGTATCAGCGACGGTGGCAGCACGCCTGCGCCGGCGCCCGCCAGCACGGCGTCGCGGATCATGAGCTGTGAAGACAGCTGCAGCACGGTTTCGGTTTCAATCGTGATTTTCCGGCCGTCGCGCAGGATCGCCAGCTGCAGGTTTTTTTCCTGGTGCGAACGTCCAACCAGGGGCAGGCGCGCGGCGCTGCCGAGCTTGCCCGGATCATCGCGCGCCACCAGCATTTGTCGTTCCCGCAAAAAACAGCGGCCGATATATTCCGCGTCCGGCCTGGGATTGCCGCGGATCACGGCGTCGTATCCTTCGGCGATCAAGTCGACATAACGATCTTCGCCGACAATTTCCAGTTGCACCAGCGGGTAGCGCGCGCGATATTCCGCCGCCATCCGGCCCAGCACCGAATGGGCCAGCAGGATAGGAGCGCTGATGCGCAACGGACCGCGCGGTTCTTCGGTGGCGCGCAGGCGTTCTTGCAGTTGCGCCAGTTCGGCCATGAGAGGAGCGGCGCCTTGCCGCAGCGACTCGCCTTCGGGCGTCAGGCGAAAGGCGTTGCTGCTGCGCTCGATCAAGCGCAGCCCGAGCGTGTCCTCCAGCTGCCTGAGCCGGCGCGACAAGCTGGCCTTGGGGATGCCTGCCTGGCGGCTGGCCGCGCTGAAGCCGCCGCAGGAGGCGATCAGTACGAATTCCTGCAATGCGTTGAGGTCCATGATGTTCCATTTATGAGACGTATCGTGAAATTTTAACGTCTATCGAAAATTTAATGAGACAGCTAACCTGTAATCTCACCTAAACGAATGGAGAAAAATCATGGAAAAGATCAACCAGGCAGTACGCATCCACAGCTACGGCGGTCCGGAACAGGTTCGCGTGGAGCAGGTCGCCATGCCCGAGATTGCCCAGCGGACGCCGGCAGCGCGCACCGGCCTGTGGTTCCAGATGCATCCTGACGCGCAGTTGCTGGCTACGCTGGCAGCGATGGTGGTGCGCGGCGAAATAAAGGTCGAGGTGTCGCGCCTGTTCCAGCTGGATAACGTGCAGCAGGCAATCGACTATGGATATTCCGGGCGCGGCCGGGGCAAAGCCGTCCTCGAATTCTGAGCAGGCTGCGCTTATGAATCGATGCAGGCCTGGATCGCGCTGCCGGCACGCGCTGCAACCTGGTCCAGGCTGGTGTGCGGGAGAAAAGGCGAGAGCAGGGCATGGCGCATGGTGGCCAGGCCGATGATGTAAGACGCCGCCAGCGCCGCCCGCAACTCCGCATCATGTCCACGCAGCCGTGCTGCCAGCGGCTGCACGAATTCGGCATGGAAGCGTTCGGCGACGATGGGCGCGGTCAGCTGGCTGCCGGCCGCACGCAACAGCACGCGCAAGGCATCGAACTCCCGATCCGACTGCGGTTCGGCATCTGCCATGATCTGCGCCACCATGTAGGCGCCAAAATCGCCGAGGTCTCCAGTCAGATGTTCTTCCAGCAGGAAGCCGCCTTCCAGCACTTCCGCAAACAGCTTTTCCTTGCTCCCGAAATAACGGTTCACCAGCGCCGCATCGACGCCGGCGTCGGCCGCAATGTCGCGGATGCCGACATTCTGGTAGTTGTCGCGCGAAAACCATCTGCGTGCCGCCGCCAGGATACGCTCGCGGGTTTCGCCTGCATTTCTCGTGGGTGATTTCACCGGTTTATTCCTTGTGTGGACAACAGGGCACATTTTGTCATCAGCCGTTGACTCTTGCAAGATGCTGGCGAGACTAAACAAGTTGTCAATTGGCGGCGCTGCACGGCATGGGACGGGCTGAGTATTGATGGATGCGGTCCTGTCATCTGAGCGATTGCAGCAACAATTCCCGGACCACGGCCGTGATCCGTGGCTGGCGGTCGCTTTCGATCATCCCGATCACGCGTGCCGGCGCGCGGTAGGGGAGCGGCAACACCACCAGCGACGGATCGCGCATCCAGTCGGCGTGCTTGAGCAGCGGCAGGATCGCGACGCCGACATTCTGGCGCACCAGGTCGACGATCGCGGCCACCGAGTTCACTTCCATGATTTCGTCCGGCTTGACGCGCAGTTTGCGCAACACCTGTTCGATTTTCATGCCGGTCGGCGCATGGCGTTTGAAGCGGATGAATGGCTGGCTTTTCAGCAGCGCGGCAACCTCGGCGCGCGGCGACGTGATGCGGGCGCTGGCGATCAGCATCAAAGGTTCTTCGTATAACGGCGTCCAGCGCATGCCATCGGATGCTTCGCGCGTGACCTCTACCACGATTGCGGCGTCGATCTCGCCCGTGCGCACCTGCTCGGTCAGCTCTTCGTTCGGCCCGTGCAACAGCTGGACTTTGAGCGCCGGATA